>SHXN01000102.1 GCA_009693305.1 Limnohabitans sp. | reverse complement strand
CATTCGCTTTATGAAATCCTAAGAGTTTTGGACCTAAACATGTTTGAAATAATTCCAATTTCTGCTTTGCTTGGTCAAATCCCAGATGAGACACAATTGGCGGCGTTCCCAGTTCAAGAAGAACTATTCCAAACGTTGGGACACTAGTGTAAAAATATGGAATTTAATTTCATTTAATGTTAAATTTTTACTTTTATTTTACTATTTATTAATTTATGAAAGATATTGACATTGATTCCGTTGATCTTCAACTTTTGAATCAACTCCAAAAAGATGCTTCGCTGAGCAATCAAGCACTGGCCAAAAAGCTTCATGTGTCTGCGCCGACTTGCATGCGGCGTGTTGCGCGACTCCACAGTTTGGGATTGATTGAACGCCAAGTGGCATTGCTTCAACCCGAAAAAATCGCCGCATTGTTGGGTCGAGGTTTGCAAGCGATTGTGGAGGTGAGTTTGGATCATCAAAGCGCAGAGTTAATGGATGTGTTTGAAAAGCGCGCAGTCGCAGATGATTAGGTGGCCATTTGCTGGCGTGTTTCTTCGGGTCCAGATTTTGTGCTGATGATTCAGGTGGCCGACATGCCTGACTATTTATTGCTGGTGAATCGTTTGTTTAGTTCAGATGCAAATGTGCGTAATTTAAAAGTTTTTTTAGCACCAAGCAATGCAAGTTGATGCCAAGCATCCCATTGCCGTCATCGATTTAATTTTTTTTTGGTCGCTGCCAGTTTTGAATGCTGACTTGTTTGCCTCTTGCAACGGTTAATTGATCGGGTGGGGTGTCTTTGGTGATGGTTGAACCACCGCCCACCGTGCCGCCTTTTCCGATAGTAACGGGCGCAACTAAAACACAGTTGCTTCCGATATGAACATCGTCTTCGATGTGTGTGGTGTGTTTATTGGCGCCATCGTAATTGGCAGTGATGCTGCCCGCGCCAAAGTTGACGCGTTGTCCAACGATTGAATCGCCCAGATATGCCAAGTGATTGGCCTTTGCACCTTTGGCGAGGCTTGCGTTTTTAATTTCTACAAAATTTCCGATGTGTACATCGTCTGCGAGTTGTGCGCCTGAGCGCAAGCGCGCAAATGGGCCTATCGATACATGCGAACCAATCTGAACGCCTTTTGATTCTCCGTCGATGTGCGTGAAGGCTTGAATGACCGTACCCGCACCAATGACAGCGTTGGCAATGCAACAGTTGGCGCCAATGCGCACGTCCTGCCCCAGTTTGACTTGTCCTTCAAAAATACAATTGGCGTCGATTTCAACATCACTTTCGCAATGCAGTTGTCCGCGAATATCTAATCGCGCGGGGTCCGTCAACCTAACGCCTTGCTCCATCAATGATTGGGCTTGTCGCCATTGATAGGCGCGTTCCAACTGAGCGAGTTGTGCTGGTGAATTAACGCCTGCCACCTGCACTTCGTCATCGATGGTGTGCGTCACAACAGCGCAGTTTTGCGCCACTGCAAACTTAACCACGTCGGTGAGGTAGTATTCTTTTTGTGCATTGTTGTTGTCTAGCTGGCTCAACCATTGACGCAACAAGTGTGTGGGTGCAACCATGATGCCTGTATAAATTTCTTCAATAGCGCGTTTCTCAGTCGTGGCGTCTTTTTCTTCGATGATGGCTTTGACCACACCTTTAGCGTCGCGAATGATGCGTCCATATCCAGTGGGTTGTTGTAAGTTCAAACTGAGCAGAGCCAGATGCTTGCCAGCGCAAACTTCAATGAGTTTTTGAAGTGTTGCCGATCGAATGAGCGGCACATCGCCTGACAAAATCAACGTGCATCCATCGTCGTCGAGCAAGGGCGTGGCTTGCTGCGCCGCATGCCCCGTGCCCAATTGAGGCATTTGGCGGGCAAATTGTAAGTTTTTGTGGACTTGCAAGGCGGCCTCTACGGATTCTGCGCCGTGGCCCGTGATGACTACGGTTTTTCGAGGTTTGAGTGTCGCCTGTGCATCCATCACATGCTCAATTAAAGCCTTACCGCCCACTCGGTGCAAAACTTTAGGCATACTGCTCTTCATGCGGGTGCCTTTGCCCGCGGCCATTATCACCACATCAATTGCCATCATGTTGATCTTCCCCTTGATAGGTCGAATTATCAGTCAGCTCAGCCGCTTGCGTTTAAGGCCTGTATTTTCGCGGTTCAAACGATTATGGATAATCCTTGCCGCGGGTCTGATTCTCCACGCATGTACGCTTTTGCAAATTACCTACAACCAAAGTCCCGAGTTGATTTATTGGTGGCTTGACGACCATGTGGATTTTGAAAGCGCACAAAGCGAACAAATCCGAACCGATTTAAAAAGTTTGCAAGCATGGTATCGGCAAAATCAATTAAATACATTTACCAATTTGTTACAACGCATGTCTGTGATGGCGCAAGACAACATCGCCGGCGATCAAGTGTGCGCCATTGTGGATGAGGCGCGCAACACATTGCCTGCATTGATTTCCCAAATTGAGCCCATTGCCACTCGTTTGGCACAAACCGTCAAGGTGCGTCAATTGCGTCAAATGGAAAGAAAATACAGACGAAGCAATAAAACTTGGCGCGCCGAATGGATGGATGGAGCACCTGAAGAACGACTGTCATTGCGGGTGGATAAAGGACTTGAGCAAAGCCAACGTTTTTATGGTCGCTTGGATAGCAACCAGCGCGCGTTACTGGCTCAAATGGCAAAGGAATCACCTTTTAATGCCGACATCAATTATACCGAACGGCAACGAAGACAAAATGCTATTTTGAGTTTGATTCAAGATTGGCAAAAAGAGCAGCCCAGCAAAGATGTGGCGCAAGAACAAATGCGCGCCTTGTTGCAAAGTCTTTATATCTCAACGGATGAAAAATACAAAAGTTATGCGCAACAACAGTTGCAATACAACTGCATGTCTGTGGCTAAATTGCACAATGCAACCACGCCCGCACAAAAAGCACGTGCTGTTAAAACAGTAAGAGGCTATGATAATGATTTGCGCGAATTGATGGCGCAAAAATAAATTAGGCCTGTAGCGAGGCCCACATTTCTTGATCGCGCTCTGCCGTCCAAATGCGCGGATTTTTGATGCCCTTGGCTTCATCGTATGCGCGACTCACATCAAAGGGTAAGCAATGCTCATAGATGAACACATGGCCGAATATGGGATCCATTTTTTTGCGGGTGTGCGCCATAGCCGCTTTTAAATCCATGTTTTGAGCGACGGCCTCTTTGCCGCATGCAAACAAAGTTTCGACCCATCGCTTGGTGTAATCGAGTGCTTTGTTGACGTTGGCAGATCCTTTCATGGCCTCGCCACGACCAGGAACAATGGCTTGCGCTTGCAATGATCGCAATGCTTCGAGTGTGGTTGGCCATTCTTCGAGTTGTGCATCACCCGTATAAACGCCTGCTTCGTACTCGACCAAATCACCGCTGAATAAAACTTTTTCGGATTCTACCCATGCAACGGTGTCGCCACGCGTGTGGCCTGAACCTGGATACCAAATTTCTGCTTTGACGCCGCCCAAATCGATGGTGAGTGAACCTTGTCTGCCTGGCTCACCATTGCCGATGACCATGGTGGGCCATGTGAGGCCAGAAACGCTTTGTGCGCCTTGAAACAATCGGGGAAAGCGCTCCATCTCGCTTTTCAAGTCGGCCTCACCACGCTCGACAATGAGCTCGTAGGTGCCGCGGCTGGCGATGATTTCGGTTGCGCCTTCTGCTTGATAAGCGCTGGCACCTAAGACCCGCACAGCATGGTAATGCGTGAGTAATACATATTTGATGGGCTTGTTGCTCACCGTGCGAATTTTGGCGATGAGATCGCGAGCCAATACGGGTGTGGCTGTTGCATCGCTAACTAATATGTATTGGTCTCCAATGATGACGCCCGAATTGGGGTCGCCTTCTGCGGTGTAGGCCCAGCAATACGCACTGAGTTGCTCGAAGGTGATTTTTTTGTCAGCTAAGTCGGATTGACTGGCAAATGCTTTGGACATGTGGTCTCCTTGTTTTTTTAAACGGGTCAAACGACGCCGTATTCATTGAGGATGGTATCAAGCGGTACGTCGTGTGCTTCGGGTTCAAGGTCTGGCAAAAAGCCATGCGCAAATCCTAAACCAACGGTGAAGGGCTTGGGCTGTAAGGTGGCTAAGGTTCGATCGTAAAAACCACCGCCATAGCCAATGCGATAACCGCCCGCGCCATAACCGACGCAAGGAACGAATAACAAAGTGGGGACGATGATTTCTGTGTCTTTGGGCTTGGGAATGTTGTAGGCGTCTTCTTCCATGGGGCAACCGGGGTACCAAGCGTGAAAGACAAGGGTTTTGTGTTCTTTGTTGACAACAGGCAAACCAATGCGTCTGCGTTGGGGTTCATCGATCAACTCGCCATCTTCTTTCCAGCGATGAAGTGCGGGTATGGGATCAAACTCACCCTTGATAGGCCAATAAACACCGATGACGGTGTCGGGGCGATCGAACAACCAAATACGCAACACGCGCTGAAGCATTTCGGATCGCTCGAAGCGGTCTGGCAGATCCAAACGTTGGTGAATTAATTCTTTTCTAACGAGTTTTTTGTCCATGCGAGATAATCACACCATGTTTTATGCAACCATTGTTTCACGAGCCGCAGCGCTTATTCGCCTATTAGCCTATTTTTTATGTGTTCTCGTTACCGTGACGGGATCACTATCTTATGCGCAAAACACGGCCAATTCTTCGGATGGCGTGTTTTTAGAGATGTCGCAAGCCTTTCAAAAAAACGACCGCAAACGCTTACAAGCCTTGTTACCCCAAGCCAAGGGGCATTTGTTGGAGCCTTGGGCCGCTTACTGGGAATTAAAAGTCAGACTGGATGATGCAAGCACAGGTGAGATCAAAGATTTTTTAAATCGCTACGCTGGCACTTACCAAGAAGACCGCTTACGCAACGATTGGTTGCTGCTCCTCGGCTCTCGCAAAGAGTGGGGAATGTTTGATCAAGAATACCCTCTTTACCGCATGCGCGACGACAAGGAAGTGGCATGTTTTGCCGCATTGGTGGAATACAACAAAATAGGTCGTGCGATATCTGACGCATGGGTGCAGATCGTTAGCGACCATTGGATGGCCATGCGACAAGCCGATGAAGGTTGCACCTGGGCGGCTGAGGCGCTTTACCAAAGTCACAAATTCAATGATATGGATATTTGGCGCAAGGTGCGTTTGTCCACCGAATACAACCGACCTAAAACAGCGCGCAATGCGTTCAAAATTATTTCATCAAACGATTTAAATACGTTTGATGAAATACAAAACAATGCGATGCGATTTTTAACACGCGCATCGTCAAAAACAAAATCTGCATTTGTTGCGTTGGCTTTAATCAAGGTCGCTTCTAACAATGCTGATGCCGCGGCCAAACAGATGGAGTCTCGCTCGACCTCTCATCTCAATGCGGAGGAAAAGGCTTGGGTGTGGTCTGTGGTTGGCAGACAAGCCGCTGGCAAACTCAACGACAAGTCTTTGACATATTTTGCCAAGGCCAATACCAATCAAGGTTTAACCGATGACATGTTGGCTTGGAAAGTTCGCTCTGCATTGCGCGCAGGTGAGACACCTCAATGGGGCACGGTAGAAGCTGCTATTGCTGGCATGAGCGCTGAATACAAACGCGACCCCATTTGGGTGTATTGGCAAGCGCGCGCCTTGATGGCACGCAAACCCAGATTGGCTCGCACGCAAGAAGAAGCGTGCGCGTTGTTGCAATCGATTGCAGGAGTGCAAGGTTTTTATGAACAATTGGCAATGGAAGAGTTGGGACAAAAAATCACCAGGCCAACCAAGCCAGAACCACTGAGTGCGACCGAAATTTCTGCCGTGCGAAGCAATGTTTCTTTACAAAGTGCACTCAAAGCGATTGCAGTGGGTATCCGGCCTGATGGCGTACGCGAATGGAATTACGCCACCAGTTTGGTTGACAACCAAGGCAAGAGTGGGCGCATGACAGATCGTGAAATGCTCGCTGCCGCGCAATGGGCTTGCGAACAATCGGTATGGGACCGATGCATCAACACCAGCGACAGATCCAAGTTGATTGATTTTGATTTGCGTTTTCCTATGCCATTTAAGAAACAAGTGATTCAACGCAGCAAAGATATCAATTTGGATCCTGCTTATGTGTATGGATTGATTCGTCAAGAAAGTCGTTTTATTTTTGATGCGCGCTCTCATGTAGGCGCCTCTGGCTTGATGCAAGTGATGCCCGCAACGGCCAAGTGGACGGCCAAAAAAATGGGGTTGACGGGTTTTCGACCTGAACACATCACGCAACACGACACCAATATTGACATTGGCACAGGTTATCTCAAATTCGTTCTGGAGAGTTTTGAGGGCTCGATGCCGATGGCGGCGGCGGCCTACAACGCGGGGCCCAGCCGTCCTCGCAAATGGCGTGAAGGTGTATTTTTGGAAGGTGCGATTTGGGCAGAAAATTTGCCCTTCAATGAAACGCGCGACTATGTTAAAAAAGTTTTATCCAATACAACCAACTATGCCACCATCATCACGGGTGAGCCGCAGTCTTTAAAAGAAAGACTGGGACGCATAGGACCACGCGCAATGAATGCACCACCTGAGAACGAAGAGTTACCATAAAAAATTTTAAAGCGATTCAAACTACCGCTTCACTGCTTTGTTGCAAAGCCCACATCTGCGCATAGCGACCCTCTTGATTCAATAATTCTTGATGCGTTCCGCGTCCGATGATGCGTCCATTGTCTAACACTAAAATTTCGTGCGCTTCAACGACTGTTGATAATCGGTGGGCTATCACTAACGTGGTTTTATTTTGTGCCGCAGACTGCAACTCGGCTTGAATCGCTCGCTCATTGGCACTGTCCAATGCCGATGTGGCTTCATCAAAAATTAAAATTGATGGATTTTTTAATAACGTGCGTGCAATCGCCACGCGCTGCTTCTCGCCACCCGAGAGTTTGAGCCCACGCTCACCCACGCGCGTTTCATAGCCTAAGGGCGTACTCACAATGAAGTCATGGATGCGTGCGGCTTTGGCAGCGGCCTCTACTTCTTCACGGTTGGCACTGGGGTTGCCGTATGCAATGTTGTAGTACACCGTATCGTTGAACAAAACCGTGTCTTGCGGAACAATGCCAATGGATTGACGCAAACTCGATTGCGTAACGTGTCTGATATCTTGTCCATTGATTTGAATACCGCCTTTGTTGATGTCATAAAACCGAAACATCAAACGCGCCAAGGTTGATTTTCCAGAACCCGATGGTCCGACCACTGCAACTGTTTTGCCACTTGGAATTTCAAAACTGATGTTGTGCAAAATCGCCCTGTTGCTGTCGTATGAAAAATCAACTTGGTTAAATGTGACGCGTGGTGAACTTTGCAATTGCAATACAGGCGCATTGGGTTGATCAGCAATTTCACGTTCTTTTTCTAACAGTTTGAACATGCGATCCAAATCAGTCAAACTTTGTTTGATTTCACGATAGATGACACCCAAAAAATTAAGCGGAATATAAAGTTGAATCATGAAGGCATTGATCATCACCAAGTCGCCCAATGTCATCGTGCCCGCCACAACGCCTTCGGTTGCCCGCCAAAGCATCGCCACCAATGCGATGGCAATGATGAGTTGCTGGCCCGTGTTGAGCGCGCTCAGCGATGTTTGCGCTTTGACACGCGCACGTCTGAGTTTGTCAAGGCTCTCGTCATAACGACTCGCTTCAAATGATTCGTTGCCAAAATATTTAACGGTTTCGTAGTTGAGCAATGAATCAATCGCACGCGTGTGCGCCGCCGAGTCAAATTCGTTGGCTTGTCTTCTAAAGTGTGTGCGCCACTCGGTAACGGTAACGGTGAAATAAATGTAAATGGCCAATGCAGTTAATGTGATCACTGCATACCATTTGTCAAACTGAACGCCCAATATCGTGAGCACCAAAAAAACTTCAATGAGTGTGGGCACAATGCTATAGAGCGAATACGAGATGAGCGATTCAATGCCACGCACGCCTCGCTCAATGTCGCGACTCATACCACCCGTTTGTCTCTCAAGGTGAAAACGCAAACTCAAGGCGTGCAAATGCTCAAACGTTTGCAATGCAATGCGACGCGCGGCACCTTGCGTGGCTTCTGCAAAAACCAATTCTCTTAATTCAGTAAAACCTGACACGGATAAACGCAACAAACCATAGCCAATAAGCAATGCAACCGGCACTGCAATCACCGTTTGGGTTGGGGTGAGCGTCATGCTGTCGATCAAATGCTTGAGTAGCACGGGCACGCCTACGTTGGCGAGTTTGGCTCCCACCATAAAGCCCAGCGCCAGCAATACACGCCATTTGTAATGCCACAGGTAGGGGAACAATCGTTGCAATGT
>SHXN01000101.1 GCA_009693305.1 Limnohabitans sp. | reverse complement strand
AGACCTTTATCAACAGTAACGGACGTGGAGCTTAAAATGATCGAGCGCCGGCTAAACAACCGACCAAGAAAGAGATTAGGATTCAAGACACCATA
This sequence comes from Limnohabitans sp., assembly GCA_009693305.1. Classification (GTDB taxonomy): domain Bacteria; phylum Pseudomonadota; class Gammaproteobacteria; order Burkholderiales; family Burkholderiaceae_C; genus Limnohabitans. The sequence continues at coordinate 8,379 of SHXN01000101.1, read as the reverse complement.
TCAGGTGTTTCATGAATCTCTAAGCCGTGTTGCACTTCATACTTGAATACACGTTATTTTTTATATTATTAATTTACAAAAATATATTGCATTTGAAATCAATCGCCGCCACACTGCGCGATTTCATTTAATAAATCAAATAATTAATCATTATGAATATGAATATGAATATGAATAATATTTCTCTTCAGTGTGCATCTGCCCTATTTCTTTTGAGTTGTACTGGGTCGGGTGCCGAGCAGGTGCTGACAGCACAAGAGCAAATACTCGCAATCGAAAAATCAGGCCAGTTACCAAAATTAGATCGTGACCCCACATTGCTTGGTATCGATGTCAATCAAAACGGTGTACGCGATGACATTGAAGAAATAATCAATCGCCGATTTGAGTCATCCGAAAAACGCGCGGCAGCCATGCAGTTGGCTATAGCACTTCAAAAAAGTTTAGTGGTTGACAGTATGAGTCGGATTGCTGCTAAGGCAGCGGGGAATGAAATTCATCGAGGATGAAAATGCGTTTATTTAAGATTTGAGCGCAAGGGAGAGAACAGTTCGTACCTATTTACTTCTGAATTAGAGGCAATCAACAGCAATACCAAACCAAGGCCATTGGCTTATCTGAAATATAACTGCGTGCTGAATGGTACTTAAGCCTCTTTGCCAGAAGGGGACACCTGTGAATAAATTAATAAATCAAGCTATATTTGCCAATCTTATTTTGTGCACTTCTTTTTTTCTAAGTGTTGATGTAGCTGATGCAATCAGTGAAGATAATATTTGCAGAGATACCAGCGTTGTGGTTGCTTTTTTAAATGGTGTACAAACAACTAGACTTGAGGCATCGCAAATCCTTGCGAACCATAAACGAAGTTTACGGAAATCAAACCTCTGCTGGAGAAGAAATTAAGTATGACATTCTTTATAATCGATCCAATGGCTTTGAGGATTATGTTGAAACCTTTGCTCAGCGACTCAAAGAGCAAGACGCGTTGCTCGACGGTCGGTTTGAGCTTTTTTTGAATCACTCAATGGTGGTGGACCTTGGTGGAATGTGATCATCAATACAGTGTCTACCACTTTAAGTATTCTTGAGAGTTTTTTAGACTGGTACAAAAGCAAAGCTGTTTTTTATCTGACGAGTCTGATCGAGGCGCCGCCCACCGATGGAAATTGGATTGAGATGCAAGCCAAAATCGACGGCTGGATTCTTGAAGGCAAAAAAGTACTTTTAGTCGCGCATTAGCAGGGTAATTTATTTGCCAATACGGCTTAAAAGTATGCATTAACCAAAGTCTCAGCAAACGCGGCCAAGGTGTTTCATGTTGCGCCCGTATCGCCCATGCTGTATGGTCCGCACACATAGGCCAATCTGGATTTGGTGATCAATGCACTGCGTTTGGTCGGAACGTTTCCAAGCGTGACCGACACCATTGTTGGTTTTCTATCTCGTTTGGTAGGGGCTAACGGAAAATAAGATTATTTAGGCCATGGATTTCTAGAAATTTAACTCAACGACACATTAACCACATCGGCTTGAATCAAAAGCCACATCATTGAAGCACTTGATAAGTTAGTGGCGCCAACCGTGAAAGTATCGTCTGGTTTTTTTACTGCTACCTTAACTTCGGATGGACCCGGTGACGTTGATTTGCAGATCACTGAGTCCGATGCCACGCATATTTTTTATCGAGCAAAAAAAGTGTGGGTGGTTATTTAGATGTTGATAATACGGTGGGATATGGTCCAGAGTATTACTTTGCTTCTTGCAACCCATCTCAACTACGAGTGAGAACTCATAAAATTTCAGTTGCTAACTATGCCAAAGCGCAATCGCGCTTAGCGACAGTGCAAGTTGTTTCGTGGGGCGAGGGTGTTTTGGGCACCTTATCTTTTGAGTTGGGTTCTCCAACCCAAGACATTCCCGCCTATTTTCTTTTTAATGTGGTGGTTAGTAAAGACAGCCAAAATGGAAAATACAGTGTGGCGCCTGCCCAGTAAATTTTTAAATTTGTGACTCAGCAGGTCAGACGGCAAAACTTTGGTTAAGAGCGTCGACCCAAAGAAAAATGAGCCAATTCAATTAAAGCTTTTTTGTATTCGGTTTCTGGCAGGCAAGCGATAGCAGCAATGGCGCGCTGGGCTTCTTCTGCCGCACATTGCCGCGTCACTTCCATCGCGCCCGTTTCTTGAATGATTGTGACAATGGCAGGCAGTTCATCGACCAAGCCGCCTTCAATGGCTTTTTTTATTGTGGATGTTTGTTGTTCATTGCCGCGTTGCATGGCAACAATCAACGGCAAGGTTATTTTTCCTTCACGCAAATCGTCGCCCAAATTTTTACCCAACTCGTTTCTTTGGCCCTCGTAGTCCAATACATCATCAATCACTTGAAAAGCCGTTCCAATAGCTTGCCCATAACTCCCACACGCTTCTTCGATGGGTTTGGGTGAACCTGCAAGCACGGCAGGTAATCGCGCGCTCGCCTCAAATAGTTTGGCGGTTTTGGAGCGAATCACGCGCAAATAATCAGCTGGGTTGAGCGTCGCATCGTGCATGTTCATGAATTGCAAAACCTCGCCTTCGGCGATGACATTGGTGGCTTCGGCCAAAATTTCCATCACCCGTATTTCTCCTGACTCCACCATCATCTGAAATGCACGTGAATATAAAAAATCGCCCACCAAAACACTGGCGGGGTTTCCAAACGAAGAATTGGCCGTAGCACGACCTCTGCGCAAGGTTGAATCGTCCACCACATCGTCGTGTAACAAAGTGGCCGTGTGAATAAATTCGACAACCGCTGCCAAATGAGTTGCAAATGGGCCTTGGTAATTGAGCGCGCCTGCAATCAATAAAAGCAGTGACGGGCGCAAGCGCTTGCCGCCCGCCGAAATAATGTATTGGGACACCGTGCCAACCAAGGGGGCGGAAGAATCCAGCCTTTGGGCGATCAACGCGTCGACCTGGGCCATTCCAGGCGCGATGAGGCTTGGAAAACGGGGGGTCAGGTCAGGCGAATTGGACAAAATAGGCTTTGAATTGGGTAAATTGAGACAGATTATAGGAAGTTGGGGCGTCCAAAACCAGATCATGAGGGTAATCGGGCCGGCCATGTTAAAATCTTTGGTTATGCGGAAATTTGTCCGTAGACCCTCCCAAACATTTTTCTCAGAGGTTTCATATGTACGCGGTCATAAAAACCGGCGGCAAACAGTATCGTGTTGCTGCTGGCGAAAAAATTAAAGTAGAACAGATTGCTGCGGACGTAGGCCAGGAGATTGTGATTGACCAAGTGCTCGCTGTCGGTAACGGCGCCGAGCTCAAGGTTGGCACTCCCTTGGTGTCCGGTGCAACTGTCAAAGCCACCATCTTGGCTCACGGCAAGCACGACAAAGTGCGCATTTTCAAAATGCGTCGTCGCAAGCACTATCAAAAACGCCAGGGGCATCGTCAGCAGTTCACAGAGCTACAGATATCCTCTATCAACGCTTAAGGAGCAATCGAAATGGCACAAAAAAAAGGCGGCGCCTCAACGCGAAACGGACGTGATTCCAATCCCAAAATGTTGGGTGTGAAAGCCTTCGGTGGCGAACCCATCACAGCAGGGGCCATCATTGTTCGTCAAAGAGGTACCAAGTTTCATCCCGGTACCAACGTCGGCATTGGCAAAGACCACACCTTGTTTGCTCTGGTAGAAGGCCGCGTGTCTTTCGCCATCAAGGGCTCACTCAACAAGCACATGGTTAACGTCATTCCCGTTTAAATCCCTTGATCGTTCCCGACTCAAGACCCCCTCGTCGGGGTTTTTTTCTTTAAGATACCCGTATGAAATTTGTTGACGAAGCTTATATAGACATTGCCGCAGGAGACGGTGGCAATGGCTGTGTCTCGTTTCGTCACGAAAAATACAAAGAGTTTGGCGGCCCCAATGGAGGCGATGGTGGACGCGGTGGTCATGTGTTTGCCGTCGCTGATAGCAGTCTCAACACCTTGGTGGATTTTCGTTTTTCACGTCGGCACGAAGCCAAACGCGGTGAACACGGCATGGGCTCGGACATGTTTGGCGCAGCGGGCGACGACATCATCCTCAAAATGCCGGTGGGCACCGTCATTACTGATTCAGAAACAGGTGACGTGTTGTACGAATTACTCACGCTAGGTGAAATCATCATGATTGCCAAAGGCGGCGATGGTGGATTTGGCAACATGCGTTTCAAAAGCGCGATCAATCGCGCGCCGCGACAAAAAACACCGGGTTGGCCAGGTGACAAAAAAAGTCTCAAGCTCGAACTCAAAGTATTGGCCGATGTCGGTTTGCTCGGCATGCCCAATGCGGGTAAGTCCACGCTTATTTCTGCCATCTCTAATGCGCGCCCCAAAATTGCAGACTATCCCTTCACAACCTTGCATCCCAATTTAGGCGTTGTTCGTGTGGGGCCCGAAAAAAGTTTTGTGGTGGCCGATGTGCCTGGACTCATTGAAGGCGCTGCAGAAGGCGCAGGCTTGGGCCATCAATTTTTAAGACACTTGCAACGCACACGTTTGTTGTTGCATCTGGTTGATTTGGCGCCTTTTGATGACACCGATCCTGTTCAACAAGCCAAGGCCATTGTTGAAGAATTGCGCAAATACGACGACGATTTGTACAACAAACCGCGTTGGTTGGTGCTCAACAAATTAGATATGGTTGATACAGATGAACGCGCAGCCAAAGTCAAAAATTTTGTCAAGCGATTCAAATACAAAGGACCAGTGTTTGAAATTTCTGCGCTCACACACGAAGGGTGTACGGCACTTACGCGCGAAGTGTTCAAACATTTGCATGCACGACATTTGTCAACGCAAGAGCCAATCGATCCCGACCGGCGATTCATCGATTTGGCGGATCAATCTCAAAATACTTGATATGAGCGAACACAACGCACTCCATTTGTTGCGACAGGCCAAACGCATTGTGGTCAAGGTGGGTTCGAGTTTGGTCACCAATGAAGGCAGGGGCTTGGACGAACAAGCCATCGGTGAATGGTGTCGGCAGTTGGCGCTTTTGGTCAAAGGCGATCACACACAATCTGCGCGTGAAGTGATTATGGTTTCAAGTGGCGCGATTGCAGAAGGCATGAAGCGATTGGGTTGGACCACCCGACCTCACGAAATTCACGAATTGCAAGCGGCCGCAGCGGTTGGACAAATGGGCTTGGCTCAAATGTATGAAACCCAATTGCGACTCAATGGCTTAGGCAGTGCGCAAGTGTTGCTCACGCATGCAGATTTGGTCGATCGTGAGCGTTATCTCAACGCACGATCCACACTTCTTACTTTGTTGCAACACGGTGTGATTCCTGTCATCAATGAAAACGATACAGTCGTTACTGATGAAATTAAATTTGGTGACAACGATACCTTGGGTGCGTTGGTAGCCAATTTGGTTGAAGCCGATGTGCTCATTATTTTGACCGACCAAAAAGGTTTGTACACCGCAGATCCGCGCAAAGACACCAACGCTACGTTTGTCCATCAAGCCTTGGCGGGTGATCTTGCTCTTGAAGAAATGGCGGGTGGCACAGGCTCATCCTTGGGCAAGGGCGGCATGATCACCAAAATTTTGGCTGCTAAGCGCGCGGCGGGTTCGGGCGCATCCACCGTTGTTGCATGGGGCAGAGAAACAGACGTGTTGATTCGACTCGCCAATGGTGAATCGATTGGCACTTTGTTAGTGGCACCCACACAAAAACAGCAAGCTCGCAAACAGTGGATGGCCGATCATTTGCAATTGCGAGGGTCCATTGAAATTGACGAAGGCGCGGTTAAAAAATTACGCGACGAAGGAAAAAGTTTATTGCCCATTGGCATGGTGTTTGTACAAGGCGACTTTTCTCGTGGCGATGTGATTGCTATTTGCAATTTGCAAGGATTAGAAATTGCGCGAGGTTTAGCCAATTATGCAAGTGTAGAGGCTAGACTCATTTGCCTCAAGCCATCAAGCGAGTTTGAAAATTTATTAGGCTATATCGCTGAACCCGAAATGGTTCACCGCGACAACTTGGTTTTATCCAAATAAATTATTCAGATGACATGCCCGATTGCGGATCGGGATCAAACACACCGCCAGGTGGCAACTCCATCTGTGGCTTAGACCCTTGTTGCTCTGCGTTCTGATATGGCGTTCGGCCATTGCTTCTAAAAAAACGCGGTCTTGGCTCGTAGCGAGGCAAATAACGTTCAAGCTCGGTTAGAGCCATTTCATAAACACCACGTTTAAATTCGGCCACCGAACCGAGCGGTACCCAATAATCATTCCAACGCCAAGCGTCAAATTCTGGATGATCGGTGGCGCGCAAGTTGAGTTGCCAATCGTGCGCAACCAACTTGAGCAAAAACCAAATCTGTTTTTGACCTTTGTAATGGCCGCGCGCATCATTGCGGATGTAGCGGTCGGGCACCTCATAGCGCAACCAATCGCGGGTACGGGCCACAATTCGAACATGCTCCGGATGGAGTCCCACCTCTTCGTGCAGTTCTCGGAACATCGCTTGTTCGGGGGATTCCCCTCTGTCGATACCGCCTTGCGGAAACTGCCAGCTGTGGGTTCGGATGCGCTTGCCCCAAAACACCTGATTTCTTTGGTTGAGCAAAATGATGCCGACGTTGGGCCGAAAGCCGTCCCTGTCAAGCATAATCAGACCTCAAATTTTTTAAACTGAGTCCATTATGCACACACTGTGCGGTCCCACAAGGGCATTGGCATTAGTTTTTCCCCTAACTTTGTTTTGAAACCGGTATGAAAGCTTCTCAATTTCTCATCTCCACCCTCAAAGAGGCGCCCGCTGACGCGGAAGTTGTCAGTCATCAATTCATGATGCGTGCAGGTATGATCAAACGTTTGGGTGCGGGTATTTACAGCTACATGCCCATGGGTTTGCGGGTCATTCGCAAAGTCGAAGCCATTGTTCGAGAGGAAATGAACAAAGCGGGCGCGGTCGAACTCACCATGCCTGTCGTTCAACCCGCCGAGTTGTGGCAAGAAACAGGGCGATTCGAAAAAATGGGCCCCGAATTGCTTCGCATCAAAGATCGACACGGTAGAGATTTTGTGGTGCAACCCACTAGCGAAGAAGTGATCACCGATATCGCTCGGCAAGAAATAAAAAGTTATAAGCAACTACCCAAAAATTTGTATCAAATTCAAACTAAATTTAGAGACGAGCGGCGTCCGCGATTTGGTTTGATGCGTGGGCGTGAATTCATCATGAAAGATGCGTACAGCTTCGACAAAGACGTGGTTAGCGCCAAAAAAAGTTACCAAATCATGGCCGATGCGTATAGAAAAATATTTGATCGCTTTGGTCTCGCTTATCGTGCGGTCGCTGCAGACAGCGGCGCCATTGGTGGTGATTTGAGTGAGGAGTTTCAAGTCATTGCGGCCACGGGTGAAGACGCGATTGTGTATTGTCCCAACAGCGATTATGCGGCCAATATGGGAAAAGCACAGGCCTTGGCGCCCACGCCCACTCAGACTTTGCCTCAACAATTACTCACTCTCACGCCAACGCCACAAAAAAGCACGTGTGAAGATGTAGCAAAACTTTTAAATGTGCCACTCACCACAACGGTTAAAGCATTGATTTTGGCCACCGACACCTTGAATGAAAAAGGCGAGATCGTTGCATCGATTGTTTGGCTTTTACTCGTTCGTGGTGATCACGACATGAACGAAGTCAAAGTGGGCAAGCTACCAGGATTTGAATCGGGTTTTCGATTTGCAACACTCACAGAAATAGAAAAACATTTTGGTTGCAAGCCGGGTTATTTAGGCCCCGTCAAATCAGTCGACCCATTAAAAATAGTGGTCGATCGCGATGTTGCTGTGATGTGTGATTTTATTTGTGGCGCCAATCAAGTTGATTTTCATTACACAGGCGTCAACTGGGGCAGAGATTTACCCATACCCGATCTTGTCGCGGATATTCGCAATGTGGTTGAAGGCGATTTGTCGCCCGATGGAAAAGGCCCCTTGGTGATTGAACGCGGCATCGAAGTGGGCCATGTTTTTTATCTAGGAACTAAATATTCCAAAGCAATGAGCGCTACATTTTTAGATGAAAACGGCAAGCCACGATTCATGGAAATGGGTTGCTACGGCATCGGCATCACGCGATTGCCGGCGGCAGCGATCGAACAAAACCACGATGAGCGCGGCATTATTTGGCCCGATGCGATTGCGCCTTTTACATTGGTCTTGTGTCCCATCGGCATGGATCGTAGCGCCGAGGTCAAGACTGTTGCAGAGCAGTTGTATCAACAGTTGTTACAAGCGGGTGTGGATGTCTTGCTCGACGATCGAGGCGAGAGGCCTGGTGCGATGTTTGCCGATTGGGAGTTG
>SHXN01000100.1 GCA_009693305.1 Limnohabitans sp. | reverse complement strand
GCTGCAGCGGGACTGCGTTTAGTAAAAACAGCATTGAAAAGAAAACAGGAATAGAATTCAAAAAACGGGGCAGCGCCGACCAGCTGCATGAAAACTGAGTGCAACTTAAACTGGCATCAAGTTTGTCTTGCTCTTGGGGTCCACTTCACTCCATTAATCTATAAAAAGATGATCAATCCATTTTCAACCATTCGAGGATCTAAATAAAATGTTCTTTTTATTTTTTACCAAATACCGATTAATTGGCGCACTTTACGCAATTTTTTTAGCCCTTTCATGTGCGCCGCCTACTTTTGCACAATCATGGCCGTCTGATCGTCCAATCAAAATCATCGTGCCATACCCTCCAGGTGGTAGTGCTGACTCGATCCCGCGTTTACTTGCAGTTCACCTTGCAGCTCGGGTAGGCAGAAATGTGATCATTGAAAATATTGCAGGTGCGAGCGGAAATATTGGAACACTCCAAGTTGTAAGAGCTGCTCCAGATGGTCACACCATTGTGCTTGCTGCAACCCCATTGTCTACCAATCCAAGTTTTTACCGAGATCTGCCATTTGACGTTTTGAAAGATCTTGCGCCAATCACAATGATCACCCGACAACAGTTTGTTTTAGTCACTCACCCATCGTTACCAGCAAAAACAGTACCCGAACTCATCGCACTTGCAAAATCGCGCCCGGGACAACTCACATTTGCGTCTCACAGTGCTGGTGGGGCAACCCACCTTGCAGGTGAGCTCTTTAAAATTCTTTCGGGTATCGACATTCTGCATGTCCCCTACAAAGGTCAAGCGCCTGCCGTGAACGACCTTGTCGCTGGTCATGTATCGATGCTTTTTGATAGCGCATCCACCGCCATGACTTATACAGAAGCAGGCAAACTGCGAGCCCTTGCAACAACAGGACCATACCGAACCCCATTGGTTGCAAACGGTAGCCTACCGACGATGGCCGAATTCAAGGGCATGGAGAGTTTCAATGTTATCGCTTGGTATGGTTTCATGGCACCTGCAGGCACACCTGCTCCAATTCTCGATCGACTTAGCCGAGAAATCGGCGAAGTACTTCGCCTACCCGAAGTGACTCAACGCCTCAATACAATGGGGTTTGAAGTGGTTGGCACCACACCCGATACGTTCTCCACACACATCCGAAGCGAGGTTGCAAAGTGGGCCAAGTTGGTTAAAGAGTCGGGCACAAAACTCGATTGAAATCATCCACCGTGACCACTCAACAAGCTTGGCATGAAATGAATCGGCGTGTTCTTCTAGCAGCGCGACCCATTGGCTTACCTAAACTCAGTGACTTCTCCTTTAGCGCTGAGCCCATACTTGATCCTTCTGATGGAGAGTTACTGATTACCGCCCATTACCTTTCAGCTGATCCATTGCAACGTTGGCGAATGGATGAAACGAGCGGATACGGTAAAACCATCGCCCTTGGAGAGATGGTATGGGGGCGCATGGTTGGACAGGTGGTGCGATCACGCAATCGCAACTGGCAAGAAGGTGACTTTGCAGAAGGCATGCTAGGTTGGCAAGAATACGCTGTATCAAGGGGTGATACTGAACGTGTCAGCTATGCCCGTGGCTTAACACGTGTGGACCCCAAGCGAGCACCCATATCAACATCTCTGGGCATTCTCGGAATGCCTGGGGTAACAGCGTATTTTGCCTTGATCGATATCTGCGATCCACAGCCAGGCCAAACCGTTGTTGTGAGCGCTGCGGCTGGTACTGTTGGCTCCCTTGCAGGTCAAATTGCAAAGCTACGTGGGTGTCGAGTTGTTGGTATTGCGGGCGGCTCTGCAAAGGTACGCTATTTACAAACGGATTTGAAATTCGACGCGGCAATTGATTATCACGATACGGCAAACTTGAAGGAAGCTCTTTACGCGGCATGCCCCGATCGCATACATGCATACTTTGACAACGTTGGTGGTACGGTATCAGATGTGGTGATGAGTCATCTGGCTGATCACGCACGCATTGCTGTCGTCGGTCGTGTAGCACAACTTGGAGGACCTCGCGATCGTGCTGACCCGCAAGCCTACATCATCAGCGCGCGAGCTCGCATGCAAGGTTTCATCGTCTACGATTATGCCCACCGTGCCGATGAGGCGTATGGTGAGATTAGTGGCTGGCTAAATTCAGGCAAGCTTTATTTTGACGAGGTCGTTCATGAAGGCATTGAATCGTCACCTCAAGCATTGATTGATGTCCTCAAAGGCAATGGGATCGGAAAACATGTAATTTGGATCAGCGGCAAATGATCGCAATACCTTGGAGCTCAGAAGTTGATGTCGTCATTGCCGGCGCAGGTGGTGCTGGGTTAGAGGCTGCCATCGAAGCGGCCTTGGCTGGCGCAAGCGTCCTCGTATTTGAAAAGCAAGCTCGCCTCTTGGAGTCGTCCACAGCAATTTCAGTAGGACGCATCAGCTTTGCCTGCACTGAGATTCAAAAGCAAAATGGTATTGAGGATTCGAACGACCTCATGATCAGAGATATCATGGAGACGGGTCACTATAAAAATGATCCCGAGTTGGTTCAGGCTTACGCTGCCAACCAACTAGATACATTTCGTCAACTAACCAATCTGGGTGTGAGATGGTCACCCACGGTGTCGGCTTTAGCGGGCATGAGTGTGCCGCGCGGACACCTGACAGACCCAATTGATCTAATACGCATCCTCAAACGAGCAGTCGACGTTCAAAAAGTTCCTGTACTCTTCCAAACACCAGTAACTGAGTTAATCACCGATCAAAATGGAAGCGTTATTGGGGTCTCTGTCTTGGAGCGCTCTGGATTGACATCTCGTGTGCGCGCACGCAATGGCGTTGTCCTAGCCAGTGGTGGTTTTGCTAGAGACGCACAGCGACTTACAATCATCGATGCACGCTTTTCTAAAGTAGTTGCAACCTCTGGAGCGGGGCATCATGGCGATGGACTTCGCATGGCACTAGGGCTTGGAGCCTCAACACGTGACATTGAATTTGTACAACCCAGCTTTGAACTTCACGCCAATGGTGTAACCTCGGATGACATTCTCATCTTGTATTATCAAGGTGGCATTATTGTCAACACCCTGGGCAAACGTTTTGTCAATGAGTCCATATCGTATAAGGACATCGCACGAGTATGTCTTGATCAACCTCGCATGATGGGATTTCAAATTTTTGACCAAACAGTATTTGAAAAAGCTGTGGTAGCCCAGCAAGCGGCGGGACAGGGCTCGCCAATGACCCTCGATGCGGTAAAAATACGAATGCTGTTGAGCGCTACCACGCTCAGTGAGCTTGAAGACAAGGCCGACATACCTTCAGGTGCGCTACAACAAAGTATTGACCGCTACAACCATTTCGTGACATCAGGGATTGATGTGGATTTTGGGAGACAATCATTAGCTGGAAAATACGGTTCGCCACAGCGCATCGAAAAACCACCTTTTTATGCCTTCGCAACCATCGGGCACTTGCTTGCCACCTATGGCGGCATTGCAGTAGATAAGGAGATGCAGGTACTTCGCAATGGATCACCAATACCTGGCCTTTACGCTGCGGGTGAAGCAATAGGAGGTTTTCATGGCGCCAGTTATCATTCTGGTACAGCCATCGGTAAAGCATTGGTTTTTGGCCGACTAGCGGGGGGAAATGCCGCATTACACAAGCACTGAAAAATGAAGGACTTTGCAAGCCATATGTTGATAAGCCCGGCGATGGAAGCGTTGCATTCAACTGGCTTAGTCACCGCCAGACAATTGATGCCGTTGCACAGCATCGGCAATATCAGCAAACTTACGTCAACACCCATTTATCCCAAAACTAATTGATATGATCATGCGACGCTCCTATTCATCAATTCCAAGCGGACAGGTGCACTACATCGAAGCGGGTCAGGGGGCCCCACTTTTGCTATTGCATTCAGCACCGCGGTCTTCTCGCGCTTTCCGTTTTCTAATACCACAATTGGAACAGCACTTCCGATGCATCGCGCTTGATCTACCAGGCTTTGGTGAATCTGATCCATTAGAGGACAACGTCACAATGGAGTCTTTGGGCGATGGGATGATTGAGTTCCTAGCAAGCTTAGGTATTGTCAGGGCACATGTGTTTGGCTACCACACAGGAAACAAGGTTGCTGTAGCCATGGCTGCCAATCACCCCCACTGCATCGACCGCGTCATTCTATGTGGGCAAATCCATAGCATCATCCCTGACAAAGTAGCGCGCAACGATGCCATTCGACACATCGTAGACAAGTACTTCACACGCTACCCCTCGTCGAGTGCTGGTGACGAACATCTGAGACGCTGGGTGGCAGACTGGAGCGATATTACAGGGCTGGGTATGCCGCGCAGCATTTTTTCCAAACCAAAGGTCACGGCACAAGACATTACCGAATTGAAAGTGCGCGTTCTAGACCACGTTCAATCCTTATCGTCAATTGAAATGACCTACAGCGCCAATTTTGAGTTTGATTTTGCTGAGTGCTTGAAGCGAATCACCAATCCAACACTGATTCTTGAATTGGTGATGCAAGACGAAGAGCACTACGGACGCCAGCTTGATGCGTTATGCCAACTCAATACCAACATACGCGGAGCCACCATCCTAAATGCAGGGCGTGTGGCATTAGAGTCCCACACCAACGAACTGGCAACTCATATCAAGCAATTTTTAACTGCCTCTGACTGATCGGGAAAAATTATGTTGGTGGTGTACGCAACAGACGAATTAGGTTGCCATCGAGAAATGCCAAAATATTTTCAATGGTCTGTGTGTAATAAGTAGCGAACTGTTCATGTGTGACATAACCCAGGTGAGGGGTCAGCACCACGTTACTCAGTTGAAGCAACGGATGATCAGGCAACAATGGCTCTGTTTCGTACACATCAAGTCCAGCCCCCGCAATTGCATGTCGTCGCAAAACATCCACCAAAGCCATTTCATCAATCAACTGTCCGCGTGATGTATTCACAAAAAAGGCGCTAGGCTTCATCATCTCAAAATCATTGGCTGTGATCAAATAGCGTGTACTTTCAGTTAAAACATAGTGAAGTGAAATAAAATCTGAGCTAGAAAACAGTTCAGCCCTATTCACCAAGCGAACGCCTACCTCCTTGCATCGCGCCTCATTCAGATTTCGACTCCATGCAACAACCTCCATATGAAAGGCTTGAGCAATTCGCGCCACATGCGCCCCAATCTTGCCTAACCCAATAATACCTAGACGCTTACCCTCAAGTCCGGCCCCAATAGTTGTTTGCCATTGGCCATTGCGCATCGCCAAATTCTCAAGATGCACATTTTTAGCAAGCGCAAGAATTAAAGCCCAGGTCATCTCGCTGGTAGAGACCCAAGAAGAAGTTGTGCCGCAAACTGTGATTTTCCTCTCACCTAACGCAACAAGATCGAAAGATCTATTAAACATGCCAGTCGTGGCTAGTAATCGAAGCCGTGGTAAGCGGTCGATTAATTGGCGAGGAAATGGTGTGCGTTCACGCACTGTGGAAATAAAATCAAATGGAAGCAGCCTCTCAACTAATTTTTCAAAGTTGAGTTCTGCTTCATGAAATACAGTGATTTCAACTCGGCCTTCAAGCTCACGCCAATCAGCCATATCCAGTGCAACACCCTGGAAATCATCAAGTATGGCGAGTCGCGACATCATAGAGCAATTACAGTGAACGGTTGATGTTGATGGCTGGGTCCATGCGTCGTATGACTTTGCCACCAAGCCACGAATCGATGTTCTCAACAATTTGCGCAAACCACATCCGATAATTATCTTCACTCACGTAGCCGATATGAGGCGTTAACACGGTATTAGCCCTGCTTCTCAAAGGGTGGTCAAACGCTAATGGTTCAGCTTCATACACATCAATGCCAGCGCCAGCAATCAACTTCCGATCCAACGCATCCAATAAGGCTTCCTCATTCACAATGAAAGCGCGGGAAGTGTTAATCAGATATGCGGCTGGTTTCATCTTTGCAAATTCGTTATGCCCGATTAAACCTTCTGTGCGTTTGCTAAGTTGAGTATGAATCGAGAGGATATCCGATTGAGAAAGCAGTTCATCTTTCGACACATATTCAACATGGTTTTCTTCGCAACGCTCTCTAGTCAGGTTATTGCTCCAAGCAATAACTTTCATATCAAATGCTTGCGCAACTCTTGCGACACGAATACCGATTGTGCCAAGGCCTAACAAACCAAGTGTTTTCCCATAAATATCAACACCGACTCGCATCTGCCAATTTTTTTGAAGCCGCATCTGTGTGTCCTCGAATGGAACATGACGCACCAACGCAAGAATGAGAGCCCAAGTCAGCTCGGCCGTTGGATATGTCTTGGCGTCCGTGCCGCAAACCGTAATACCCATAGATTCGGCGGCGAGTATATCTATGGATGGATTTCTGCGAGCGGTGGTTATCAATAGCTTGAGGTTTGTAAGTTTCTCAAGCAAGGCCCGATCAAATGTTGTGCGTTCTCGCATTGCAACGACAATTTCACAGTCTTTAATTGCATCGACAAGCGAAGCTTCATCGAAAAAATGTTTGTTGAAAAAAATTGCTTCAATTTTCAGCTTGCCCCAATCAGCCAAGGAATGCGCTAGACCTTGATAGTCATCGAGAACCGCGCATTTCATCATTTTTAATCTAGCTTTACTCTTGAGAGGTTTAACACTTTTTTCCAGTTGGCGATATCATTTCTAATAAATGCTGCGAATTCGTCTGATGAACCACCAACAACTGTGAAACCTTGCTGAGTCAGTCTTTCTTTGATTTCCGGTAAATTGAGAACGCGAGCAAACTCAGAGCTCAATCGATCAACAATCGCCTTGGGCATATTAGAAGGTCCTACGACACCAAACCAAGAATCAACAGAATATCCATTGAGCCCAACCTCAGCAATCGCTGGGACATCCGGTAATTGCGATGCTCGTGTTCGACTCGTCACAGCAATTGCTCGCAATTTTCCGCTTTGTATATACGCCATAGAAGTTGCTGGATTATCAAATGCCATGGTTACCTGACCAGCTAAAAGAGCATGTAAAGCAGGTGCAGCTCCGTTGTACGGAACGTGCAAAATATCA
The DNA here is from genome assembly GCA_009693305.1 of Limnohabitans sp. Lineage (GTDB taxonomy): Bacteria > Pseudomonadota > Gammaproteobacteria > Burkholderiales > Burkholderiaceae_C > Limnohabitans. The sequence continues at coordinate 1,392 of SHXN01000100.1, read as the reverse complement.
ACGCCAGCCATTGCTTTTAAAAGTTCACCAGCAAGATGAGGAGCGCTTCCATTGGAACCAACGGCGTAAGTGAGCACCCCAGGCTTTGCTTTGGCAAGAGCAATGAGTTGTTCAAGCGTATTGGCAGGAACACTTGGGTGCACCACAAGTACGTTTGGTTGTAAAACCATCAGTGATATGGGGGTGAAGTCTTTGAGTGCGTCATATGGCAAAGCCTTGCCTGCTGCTTGGGAAATAGTCAGCGGCGTACCAGCGGTCACCATCGTGTACCCATCTGGCGCCGAACGAGCAACATATTCAGTACCCACTTGTCCACTTGCACCAGGGCGGTTTTCAATGATGATGGGTTGCCCTAGCGACTCCGATATTTTCTGCGAAGTGATGCGTGCAAGCAAATCGTTTCCACCCCCCGGTGGAAATGGAACGATGAAACGAATAGGCTTATTAGGGTATTGTTGTGCGTGAAGTAAGGAAGGATGGGCAGTTGCTAAAAATGCCGCTGCCAAGCAGATTCTACGGATAGGATCTTTTATAGTGTTATCCATTGTTAATCCAGAATTTAATATTATTGAAACTACTATATGTCAACTATCCATGGAAGTCAATTCAAAAAGAAAGTAAAGCAAAGCAAGGCGAGGTTAAAAAATTGTCATAACCACCTCAGTTGATTCATGAATGCATGCGTTTGTCTGAGCGCAATTGCCCCAATAATTCATACGGTGCTTTAGCATATGCCTCGGATCTGCTAACCTGACTGACCTGCGTTTAAAAACTGATCCAATTTGAGTGAGGGAAACTTTGTTTTTTTATCATTCGAAAGGATTAAGTTATGCCAAAAAGCGTTTGATTAAAACCAGAGCAGATTGTGTCCAAGCAGTTGCAGAGGGTGAGCGGCAAGGCGACGGTTGGCTCTATAAAGAACACGAGTTCATGTTTCCCAATAAAGTCGCCTCGTTTTCTCAAGATGCCACACAATCACAAAAGATTCTATCAAATTTAGATAGTTTTGGTTCAGTTGAAACTCGTTTTTGATTGAAACTATTAGGCTATTAAATAATCCGGTTTATTTTTTCTTTAAGCATATTACTAGCTTTAAATGTGATAACCCTGCGTGCCGATATGGGAACCAACGCTCCGGTACGTGGGTTACGCCCGGGTCTGGCATTTTTGGTGCGAACCTCAAAATTTCCCAACCCCGTGATCTTGACATCACGCCCAGCCACTAGTTCAGTAACAATTAAGAAAGGTCTGAAAAACTCAGTTTAAAAAAGTTCTCGGGCAGTAAATTGTCACACTATGAAATTTGCAATGCTCCGATCGCAAAAGCACTCTCTTTTTGAACATTTTCATGCGATCTGCCCCCTCACTGAGGGTTTTTGCCCTGTTTTTGGC
>SHXN01000099.1 GCA_009693305.1 Limnohabitans sp. | reverse complement strand
AAACGTCAAACTCTCGAAAATGTCGAACAACAACATTTAACACATACTCACACATTTGCACCGACATACCCGCATCTTCTAAACGAACAATCGAAGTGGTACTGAGCAGGTTTAATTTTAATAACGCATCGACACCAGCGCCTGTATTGAATACAACTTTCAAATTCGGATGCTGATCAAAAAATGCTTGGGGCGGTGACCAAACAACGGCGGTATCTGCAGGCGCGTCGCCAGTTTTCCATGCATACACGTGGTGCGCGGCCAATGCGTTTTGCAGTCCATTCACCCATGGATCTGCTGAGGTGTGAGAAAGTGCAACAGCGATACGCATGCTTGACTATGAGGTTAAATCGATTTTTAACAATTCCAAACCTTCGGCCACCTGATCGCCCACAGCAAATAACAATTCTGCGACCGCTCCATCTGCAGGCGACGCCAAGGTGTGTTCCATCTTCATGGCCTCCATCACCGCAAGAACTTGTCCTTTTTTAACCGAGTCGCCCGCTTTGACATGAAACGCAATCACCTTGCCCGGCATGGGCGCTGTCAATCGACCTGCAGTCGCAACGTCTGCATGTTGATGCCTCAAAGCATCAACCCATTGCACACGACACTCGCCCCGGGAAGTAAAGATGCTGGCTTCAGAACCATGCAAATAAACATTCGCGTTCCATGTTTGATCGCCCCAACGTACTGACATAGATTGTTGATGCGCTTGAAATTCAAAAGTGAATGGTTTGCTGTTGTCAATCGATAACTCATATCCGCCATGATGCAAATAAGAAAGTTGCCCCTGACATTTTGCATCGCCACTTTTTATTTCAAACTGGCGTTGACTAGTATTCCATGGCGACCAAGCATCGCGATTCGCAAAGGGATGCACCCAGCCTCTTGTATTTACTTGAATGGATTTGAATTCTTGCAACAACATTTGTGCAATCGTGCTCACCATGCAAACATCCAAGCTCAAGGATTGTTGATGAAACAAGTGATTTTTTTCTCTATCAATGAGCGTGGTATCTAAATGCGGTTTAGAAAATGATTGCGTTTTTAAAACACGACGCAAAAAAGAAATGTTATTGGCCACACCCACCACATGAAATTGCGACAACGCCTGATCGAGTCGTGCAAGTGCTTGCTCTCGCGTATCACCATGCACAATTAATTTAGCAATCATGGAATCGTAATAAGGGCTGATGACATCACCCTGTCTAAATCCATCATCGACACGCACTTCACCCACCGCAAAAGATGAAGCCTGCGGCGTTTTATAAACATCCAAAGAACCCGTTGCAGGCAAAAAATCTCGATCCGGATTTTCTGCACAAATACGCGCCTCAATGGCGTGTCCTTTCATTTTTAGTTGATCTTGCTTCAATGGCAAAGCTTCACCACTTGCAATTCTCAATTGCCACTCCACCAAATCAAGCCCAGTGATTGCTTCAGTGACAGGGTGTTCAACTTGCAAACGCGTATTCATTTCCATGAAAAAAAACTGCATGCCTTTTTCGCTTTGTTCGACAATGAATTCAACGGTACCCGCGCCTACATACTTGACCGCTTGAGCAGCCGCCACGGCCGCTTGCCCCATGCGCTCTCGCATGTCGTTGGTGAGTCCCGGTGCAGGCGCTTCTTCCAACACTTTTTGATGGCGACGTTGAACGGAGCAATCGCGCTCAAACAAATAAACGCAATCGCCTTGTGTGTCAGCAAAAATTTGTATTTCAATATGTCGAGGACGTTGAACATATTTTTCAATCAAAACGGCCGCATCTCCAAAACTTGAAGTGGCTTCACGCTGACACGATGCCAATGAAGTTTCAAAGTCTTTTTCGTGCTCAACGATTCGCATGCCTTTTCCACCTCCGCCTGCGCTGGCTTTAATCAATACAGGATAGCCAATGCGATTGGCTTCTTGTTTTAATAATGATGGGGATTGATCAGCGCCGTGATAACCGGGGACCAATGGCACTTTGGCTTTTTCCATTAATTGTTTGGATGCAGCTTTGAGTCCCATGGCTTCAATCGCCGATGCAGGGGGACCAATAAAAATCAAACCCGCTTGTTGACAAGCTTTTGCAAACGCTTGGTTCTCACTTAAAAATCCATAACCGGGATGAATGGCTTGAGCGCCGGTAGCTTGCACCGCTTCAATGATTTTTTCCCAGCGCAAATAACTCTCATTAGGAGCACTACCCCCAAGGTGAACCGCCTCATCACACATCAAAACATGTTTGGCACTTGCATCGGCATCGGAATAAACTGCAACCGTTTGGATGCCCATTCGCTTTGCTGTAGACGCAACTCGACACGCGATTTCTCCGCGATTGGCAATAAGTATTTTTTGAAACATCCGTGAACCTTTAAGACGATGAAGGCACCCAATTGGGTTTGCGCTTGTTTAAAAAAGATTGAAGACCTTCTTTGCCCTCATCGCTGACGCGAATATCAGCGATTCGTTTGGCTGTTTCTGCGCGCAATTCTTGCGTGATCAACCGCCCTGTGACGTCTTTGACCAATTGTTTGCATGCTTTGACTGCGTTCGTTCCGTTGTTTGCCAGTATTTGAATGAATGAATCGATCACTTCATCGATTTGATCTGCGCTTGTTACTTGATGAACAAACCCTAGTCGATGCGCATCGATGGCGGTGATGATTCCTGCGGTCACCATGTAGCGACGAGCAGCTTGCGCACCCATGGCACGAATCACATAAGGACTGATGGTGGCAGGCATTAAACCTAAGCGAGCTTCAGACAAACAAAAATTCATCGAATCAACGGCTACCAATACATCGCACACGGCAGCAAGCCCCATACCGCCCGCATAACAATCGCCCTGTAATCGACCCACAATGGGCACGGGGCACTGATCCAAGGTCCACAACATATCGGCCAAGGCTTGCGCATCGGCTTTGTTTTCTTCCCATGAATAACCCGCCATATCGCGCATCCAATTGAGGTCGGCACCCGCACAAAAGGCTTTGCCGTGCGCGGCCAATACAACCACGCGCACTTGCGGATCTTGCGCAATCTGTTGAAACGCTTGCGTGAGTTCAGCAATCACTTGATCATTGAATGCATTACGCACATCGGGACGATTGAGCCACACTTGCGTGCAATAGGGATTGCTGTGACGAATTTCGATGGTTTGTGTTTTCATGGATAGACTTTTTTAATAACGCTTGGCAACTTCTTCTAACATGACTTCGGTGGCACCGCCACCAATGGACAATACACGCGCATCACGCCAAAGTCGTTCAATCGGTGCTTCTCTCATGTAGCCCATGCCGCCATGGAATTGTTGACATGTAGACACCACTTCATTGACCAATTCACCCGTCAGCGCTTTGAGCATCGACACTTCTTGAACAATGTCATGCCCTTGCGTTACTGACCATGCGCAGTGATACGTGAATTGACGTGCAGCCCGAGTTTTCGCGTCAAGCATGGACAAACGCTGACGAATGGTTTGTTGATCCCACAAGCTTTTCCCAAATGCTTGTCGTTGTCTCACGTAGTCCAAGGTGAGTTGCAATGCCTTCATGCAATGCCCCACGGCCATGGCACCCAATGCAATGCGTTCGGTTTGAAAATTTTTCATCACCGAATAAAAACCTTTGTCTTGCTCACCCAGCAAAGCATCGGCACTCAACCTTACATTGTCTAAAACCAATTCGGCCGTATCAGAACTTAGCCAACCTGTTTTGTCTAATGATCGACCCACACTAAAATCAGGCGTTCCTTTTTCAACGATGAACATCGACATTTGATGCCGACCGGGACCTGTTTTGGCGGCAATGAAATACAAATTGGCGTGCACACCATTGGTAATAAATATTTTGCTGCCGTTCAGAACCCATCCATCGCCATCGCACTTAGCCGTTGTACGAATGCCTGCAACGTCCGAACCCGCTCTAGGTTCAGTAATACCCACAGCGGTGATAGTGTCGCCCGCAATAATGCCTGGCATGTACTTGGCTTTTTGTTGTGCATTGCCTGCATGATGCAAATGCGGACTCGCCATATCAGTGTGCACCAATACAGTAATCACAAAACCTGCAAAAGTTGATTGTGACAATGCTTCTGCGAAAACCAAGTTAGTCAATGCATCGGCTTGCGCACCGCCATATTCTTCTTCATACATCAAACCAAACAAACCTGCTTGTCCCATTTTTTTTAAAACGTCGCGAGGTACATAACCTTGCTTCTCCCATTGCATGCCAAAAGGCTCTACTTCGCGTTCAATGAATTTTGAAATCTGATCTTGCAATGTGGTGTGTTCAGGTAAGTGATAAATATGTTGCATGATTTACATCCTAAAAACACCAAAGCGGGTGTCGTTAATGGGGGCGTTCAAACTGGCACTCAATCCCAAGGCAAGTACGCGACGCGTATCGGCCGGATCAATCACGCCATCGTCCCATATTCTTGCACTGGCGTAATAGGGATGGGACTGATGGGCAAATTGATCCAGCAGCGGTTGCTTGAATTGCTTTTCTTCGTCAGCACTCCAAGAATCGCCCTTGGCTTGAATGGCATCGCGTCGAACGGTTGCCAACACACTGGCGGCTTGCTCTCCACCCATCACACAAATACGTGCATTGGGCCACATCCATAAAAATCGAGGATTAAATGCGCGTCCGCACATACCATAGTTACCCGCGCCATAACTACCACCAATGATGATGGTGAACTTAGCCACCTGCGCACAAGAAACAGCGGTCACCATCTTCGCGCCATGTCTTGCAATACCTTCGTTCTCGTATTTTTTACCAACCATAAAACCAGTGATATTTTGTAAAAAAACCAAGGGTATTTTTCGCTGACAACACAACTCAATAAAGTGCGCGCCTTTGACTGCAGATTCGCTAAACAAAATTCCATTGTTGGCCACGATACCCACGGGCATGCCGTCGATATGCGCAAATCCACATACCAAGGTGGCACCAAAACGCGCTTTGAATTCATCCAATACTGAATCATCAACAATACGAGCGATGATTTCACGCACATCAAAAGGTTTACGAGGATCTGTTGGAATCACGCCATACAATTCTTGTGCGTCATAGCGTGGTGGCAATGCTGGCTTGCAAACAACCGATGATTCAATCTGTCTATTTAAATGAGAGATGCATTGCCGCGCCAATGACAAAGCATGCGCATCATCCATCGCCAAATGATCGGCCACACCCGATAGTCTTGTATGAACGTCGCCTCCGCCCAATTCTTCTGCAGAAACAATTTCACCAATCGCCGCTTTGACTAAAGGTGGGCCACCCAAAAAAATAGTTCCTTGATTTTGCACAATGATGGTTTCATCACTCATGGCAGGAACGTAGGCGCCGCCTGCTGTGCAACTGCCCATGACCACGGCAATTTGTGAAATACCCATGGCACTCATATTGGCTTGGTTAAAAAAGATTCGACCAAAGTGTTCACGATCAGGAAATACATCGTCTTGATTGGGCAAGTTGGCCCCGCCCGAATCGACCAAATACACACAAGGCAAATGATTGTGTTGCGCAATTTCTTGCGCACGCAAATGCTTTTTAACCGTCATGGGGTAATAGGTTCCGCCCTTAACGGTTGAATCATTACAAACCACCATGCAATCGATGCCACTGATTCGACCGATACCCGCAATGATGCCCGCACTGGGCGCATCATCGTTGTACATATGAAGTGCGGCCAAAGGTGCGATTTCTAAAAAAGGGGAACCTGGGTCTAATAACAAATGAACACGTTCACGGGGCAACAACTTTCCTCGCGCCACATGTTTTGCACGCGCCGAATCGCCGCCACCTAGAGAGATTTTTTCAATATGAGTTTTTAAGTCATCGACCAAGGTGCGCATGGCGCTGGCATTAGCTAAAAAGTCTGCCGACCTGCTTTTCAATTTCGTTTGTAACACCGTCATATCAAACCTTTGCTTATTGAGTTTGCCGCCTGCTGTTGCAACAAAATTGGTAAATCGTGCATGCTTTTAAAAACACGATGGATGGCTAAATTTTTAAAAGCACGTTCATCTCCAAATGGGCAATAGCCCCAAACGGTAGCGCCAGTGGCAATTCCAGCAGTTGCACCCGGAGCTGTGTCTTCAATCACCAAGCATTGATTGGGCTTTGCATTCAAATGACTCATGTCCGCAAGATACACATCGGGTGCAGGCTTGGATTTGGGCATTTCATGGCCACTGAATATTCGATCTTTAAAAGGCTCATACAAACCTACTTTTTGGAATTGCAATTCAATCTTGAATCGATCCGCGCCCGATGTACAAGCAATTTGATTGCCCGTGTATTGCTGCGCAGCATCAACCGCTTGCAAAGCACCAGGCATGATTTGCAAATGTTGATCCAATGCATCGTTGCGTCTTTTGTAAAACTGTTGCAACCATTCATCACGCCAAGGCTTGCCTGTTTTTCCTTTAATCAAATCGCGTAATTCACGTACGGTATGGCCAATGAATATCGCTTCGCATTCATCTTTTGAAATGGGCCAACCCTCTTCTACCAACATCTCACGCAGTACACCATTGGTGATAGGCTCACTATCGATCAGTACACAGTCGAAATCAAAAAGAATGGCTTCAAATTTCATGCGGTTACTCAACTTGTAATGCAACGGCAGTGGCCTCGCCACCGCCGATACATAAAGTGGCAATGCCTTTTTGTAGACCTCTTGTTTTGAGCGCATGAATCAAAGTGACCATGATGCGCGCACCCGACGCGCCAATCGGATGGCCTAATGCACACGCGCCACCATTCACATTAACTTTGTCGTGCGACACGTTCATTTCTTTCATCAAAGCCATGGGAACAACTGCAAAGGCTTCGTTGATCTCCCACAGTTGCACATCTTGAGCTTTCCAATGGGCTTTGTTCAACACTTTTTGCGTTGCACCTACTGGCGCAGTTGAAAACCATTGAGGCTCTTGCGCGTGCGTTGCATGCGCCACTACTGTGGCCAACACTTTGCAACCCAGTGCTTTGGCTTTGCTTTGACGCATCAAAATCAAAGTTGCTGCACCATCATTAATCGATGAGCTCGATGCTGCAGTGATGGTTCCGTCTTTTTTAAACGCAAGTTTGAGTGATGTGACCTTATCAAGCTTGACTTTGTTGGGTCCTTCATCAATAGACACCATACGTTCGCCAGCGCGATCTTTCACAGTCACGGGCGCAATCTCTGATGCAAATGCGCCTGTTTGCGCCGCATGCTTGGCGCGTTGTACACTGGCAATCGCAAATTCATCTTGTTGTTCACGTGTGAAACTGTATTTAGCAGCGCAATCTTCACCAAATGTTCCCATACTTCTTCCGGGTTGATACGCATCCTCCAAACCATCAAGCATCATGTGATCAAAGATGCGATCGTGTCCCATGCGGTAACCGCCTCTACCTTTAAGCATCAAATAAGGCGCATTGGTCATACTCTCCATGCCACCGGCCATCACCACTTCGTGCGAACCAGCGATCAACATATCGTGGGCAAACATTGCAGCACGCATACCTGAACCACACATTTTTGAAAGCGTCACTGCACCAGCGCTTATCGGCAACCCACCTTTGAGTGCCGCTTGACGCGCAGGCGCTTGTCCTTGGCCAGCCATCAAACAATTACCCAATAACACTTCAGTAATCAATTGCGGATCGATGCCCGCTCGCTCAACTGCAGCACGCACTGCAACTGCGCCCAAGTCATGCGCTGCGAGTGAAGAAAAATCACCTTGAAAACTACCCAATGGGGTTCTGACAGCACTCACAATTACAACGGGATCAGACATGACTTACTCCTTGCTCTAAACGGTGATTGATCAATCTTTTTTTAACATCGTAGGGATACACATCATGCACATATCCCGACATAATTTTTTCTTTGTTGGATTGCCAAAATTGTGCATCCAACAAATCGGCATGATGACACATAAAAACATCACGCACCGAATCATTACCTAACAAAAATGGGCCAAAGGTTTCCGGGAACACATCTCGTGGCCCGACCGAATACCAAACCTCTCCCGACATTTCATCCTCTTCATTGTGCGCTTGTGGCACGCGTCTAAAGTTACAGTCGGTGATGTATTCTATTTCGTCGTAGTCATAAAGCACAACTCGACCATGACGCGTGACGCCAAAATTTTTCCACGACATATCTCCTGGAAAAATATTGGCTGCCACCATGTCTTTGATCGCGTTTCCATATTCTTGTATTGCATTCTCAAAATTTTTAAATACGCTGGGCGTTTCTGTGATCAGATGTGTTTGCAAATAAATATTCAAAGTCGTCATGCGTCTCTCAATATAAACATGTTTGATCACCACTTCTTCTTCACCATCGCCATCTAAATCTAAAATTTCAATTTGACTTGGTGCGTGATGCTGAATTTCAGCAATCAGTTCGGGATCAAAACAATCTTTTAGAAAAGCCACGTTGCTGTACTCAAATGTGTCGGCCATCCGCCCCACGCGATCGTGTTGCTTCACCAATAAATATT
>SHXN01000098.1 GCA_009693305.1 Limnohabitans sp. | reverse complement strand
GGTCGTAAGCCTTGGCTTCGCCGCCAAACTTGGCCGACAAAATTGTGGTGATCGCTGCTGTGAGCGTCGTCTTGCCGTGGTCTACGTGTCCAATTGTGCCCACGTTGACGTGGGGTTTGGTTCTCTCAAACTTGCCTTTTGCCATTTTCAATTCTCCAAAGAACGTATCCGTGTACAGGTTTTACGTCTGCACGACACTGCTTGATCGTCTCGCACGGATAATAAGACGGCGCATCGTCGCAGACAAGAAAAATTACTTGGAGCGCGCAGCAACAATGGCTTCGGCCACGTTGCGAGGTGCTTCAGAGTAGTGTTTGAATTCCATGGTGTAGGTTGCACGACCTTGCGACATCGAGCGCAAAGTGGTGGAGTAACCAAACATCTCGGATAAAGGAACTTCGGCCTTGATGGCTTTGCCGCCACCGACCATGTCTTCCATGCCTTGAACCATGCCGCGACGTGAAGACAAATCGCCCATCACGTTACCCGCATAGTCTTCAGGTGTTTCCACTTCAACGGCCATCATGGGTTCCAAAATAACTGGGCTTGCTTTTTTGCAACCCTCTTTGAAACCAAAAATAGCGGCCATTTTGAAAGCCTGCTCCGATGAGTCAACATCGTGGTAGGAGCCAAAGTGCAATGTGACTTTGACGTCAACGACGGGGTAGCCTGCCAATACTCCTGTGGTTAGCGCCTCAATGACGCCTTTTTCTACAGCAGGAATGTATTCACGCGGGACAACACCGCCTTTGATCGCGTCAACAAACTCAAAACCTTTGCCTGCTTCGTTGGGTTCGATTTTGAAAACAACGTGACCGTATTGACCTTTACCGCCTGACTGACGAACGAACTTGCCTTCGCTGTCTTCGACTGTTTTGCGAATGGTTTCGCGATAAGCCACTTGTGGCTTGCCCACATTGGCTTCAACGCCAAATTCACGACGCATGCGGTCCACAATAATTTCTAAGTGCAACTCGCCCATACCGGCGATGATGGTTTGACCTGACTCTTCGTCTGTTTTGACGCGGAACGATGGGTCTTCTGCTGCCAAACGCTGCAGTGCAATACCCATTTTTTCTTGGTCAACTTTTGTTTTGGGCTCAACAGCCTGTGCAATCACAGGCTCTGGGAAAATCATGCGCTCGAGCATGATGATATTGTCAGGGTCGCAAAGTGTTTCGCCCGTTGTAACGTCTTTCAATCCAACGCACGCAGCAATATCGCCAGCACAAATTTCGTCAACTTCTAAGCGATTATTGGCGTGCATTTGAACGATACGTCCAATGCGTTCTTTTTTGCCTTTGATGGGGTTGTAAACCGTGTCGCCTTTTTTGAGAACGCCAGAGTAAACACGCACAAAGGTGAGCTGGCCGACAAACGGATCGGTCATGAGCTTGAATGCCAATGAAGAGAATTTTTCTTTGTCGTCGGCATTGCGATGAACTTCTTTTTCATCGTCATCGGTGCCACCCACGGGAGGAATATCCACGGGCGAGGGCATGAGTTCGATGACCGCATCAAGCATGCGTTGCACGCCTTTGTTTTTAAACGCAGTGCCGCACATCATGGGTTGAATTTCGGAAGCAATGGTACGTGTGCGCAAACCCAAAGTTATTTCTTCTTCGGTGAGGTCGCCCTGTTCCAAATATTTATTCATGAGATCTTCGGACGCTTCGGCTGCAGCCTCGACCATGTTTTCACGCCATTTTTTGGATTCTTCGAGCAACTCGGCAGGAATCTCTTCAAATGTGAACTTCATACCCTGTGAAGCTTCATCCCAAATGATGGCCTTCATTTTGCATAAATCGACAACACCTCTGAAGTTTTCTTCAGCGCCAATAGGAATGACGATTGGAATGGGATTGGCCTTGAGGCGCAATTTCATTTGGTCGTAGACCTTGAAAAAGTTGGCGCCTGTGCGGTCCATTTTGTTGATAAAGGCCAAACGTGGTACTTTGTATTTGTTGGCCTGACGCCATACGGTTTCGGATTGGGGCTGAACGCCACCGACCGCACAGTAAACCATGCAAGCACCGTCAAGTACGCGCATAGAGCGCTCAACTTCAATGGTGAAGTCGACGTGTCCAGGGGTGTCAATGATGTTGATGCGGTGCTCGGGAAAAGACAAATCCATGCCTTTCCAAAAACAAGTGGTTGCAGCAGAGGTGATGGTGATACCGCGCTCTTGCTCTTGCTCCATCCAATCCATGGTGGCAGCGCCGTCGTGCACTTCACCAATTTTGTGATTCACGCCGGTATAAAAAAGAATGCGCTCTGTAGTTGTGGTTTTACCAGCGTCAATATGAGCTGAAATACCAATATTTCGATAGCGCTCGATGGGGGTCTTGCGAGCCATGATGATTACCTATTGTGTTGGTGACCCAATTGCGCACCAGTGACGAGCGGGATATGGCCCGACACGATCTGCGCAACCAGATCGGGTTCTTAGAAACGGAAGTGAGAGAAGGCTTTGTTGGCTTCAGCCATACGGTGAACCTCGTCACGCTTTTTCATGGCGCCGCCGCGGCCTTCAGAGGCTTCGAGGAGCTCGTTGGCCAAGCGCAAAGCCATGGATTTTTCGCCACGCTTGCGTGCGGCTTCTTTGAGCCAACGCATAGACAAGGCCAAGCGACGCACAGGACGCACCTCAACAGGCACTTGGTAGTTGGCACCACCGACACGGCGAGATTTAACCTCGACCATGGGCTTGACGTTGTTGACCGCAAGGTTGAACAACTCGAGCGGGTCTTTGCCAGATTTTTGTTGGATTTTCTCTAGAGCGCCGTAAATGATGCGCTCTGCAACTGCTTTTTTTCCGCCTTCCATGATCACGTTCATGAATTTGGAGAGCTCGACATTGCCGAACTTTGGGTCAGGTAGAATTTCACGTTTGGGGACTTCGCGACGACGTGGCATTTGAATTTCCTCTATTGCTTCAGTTGGCGTCTTTTCAGACACCGCGAGAGCCAAATAGACTCCCACTTACTCGACCCACGCTCACCTTGTTGGTATATGCGCTTAGGGCCACTTCGTTTTACACAACCGGCCAAGGCTGTGAAAACATCGGATAAGAAATTAGGCTTTCTTGGGCCGTTTTGCACCGTACTTGGAGCGTGATTGCTTGCGGTCTTTGACCCCTTGCAAATCGAGAGCTCCACGCACAATGTGGTAGCGAACACCAGGCAAGTCTTTGACACGACCACCACGCACGAGTACTACGGAGTGCTCTTGCAGGTTGTGGCCTTCGCCGCCGATGTACGAAATAACTTCAAACCCGTTGGTGAGGCGCACTTTGGCAACCTTACGCAAAGCGGAGTTTGGCTTTTTAGGTGTAGTGGTGTAGACGCGCGTGCAAACACCGCGCCGCTGGGGCGAGTTTTGCATGGCGGGGCTCTTGGACTTGATCTTTTCGACCGTCCGTCCGTGGCGCACCAATTGGTTAATGGTTGGCATTGAAAAATTCCCCCCTACCTAGAACGTGAAAAACGAAAACGTGATACCCTTAGGCAAATTCCGAAAAGCCTTCGAGTATATCAAGTTAATGGCGAGACTACAAGTAAAGGTTTGCGAACACTTACTTAATCCATAGCCGAACCGCATCCCATGCGCGCGCCAAAATGCCCGCTTCTTCTACAGGACTCAGGCTAACCAAGGGAACGCTTAATAAGTTCTGGTTATCGATAAAAACCTTCAGTGTCGCAATGTTTTGACCTAAAGCAATCGGGGCAACATAGGGGTCGGGGCGCTCCACCTTGGTTTTGATGCGGTCGGCTTGCCCTTGAGGCACAGCAATAATAATGGCTTGTGTTCGACCAACGCCAACCGTGTTTTCCTTTCCTTTCCAAACAGCGGGCGTGATGACGGGTTGAGCCGCCGCAAATAATTGCAACGCGTCAAAGGCGGTGAAACCCCAATTGATCAGTTTTTGAGCTTCATTGGCTCTGGAAACCTCGCTACTGGCACCCAAAACAATGGCCAACAATCGGCGACCCGCTAAATTGGGGAAGTCACGCTTGGCTGTTGCAATTAAGCAATAGCCTGCGGCGTCGGTATGACCTGTTTTGAGCCCATCGACTGTGGGGTCGCGAAATAACAACAGGTTGCGATTGGTGTCATTGGCCGCAGGCGTTCCTAAATATCTGTATTTTTTAATCGAATAAAAATGCAAATGCATGGGAAAGTCTTGCATCAAACGAGTAGCCAAGATTGACAAATCATGCGCGGTGGTGGTGTGACCAGCCTCTGTTAGACCTTCTGGATTTTTGTAACTGGTTTGTTGCATGCCCAAGGCCTTGGCTTGCATATTCATGAGCTGAACAAATTTTTCGACTGAACCGACAACGCCCTCGGCTAACGCGATGGTTGCGTCGTTACCTGATTGAACAATCATTCCTTTGATGAGGTCTTCGACGGGCACTTGCATCTTGGGATCGATGAACATGCGCGAACCCGGCATCTTCCAAGCACGCATACTGACAGGAAATGTTTGCGTGAGATTGATTTTTTGGGATTCAAGGGCTTGAAACACCAAATAAGCGGTCATTAATTTGGTGAGTGACGCAGGCTCAACAGGCGTATTGGCGTCTTTTTGTGCCAAGACTTGATTGGCGGTGACGTCGGTGATTAAAAAAGATCGTGCTGCAATTTCGGGAGGCTGCGGCATTTGCGCAAATGCAAAACCAAAAACGCCCATAAAAAAAATGACTGCGATGAATGGTTTAAAAATAAGTTTTAGAAAAAAAATCATGTCGTTAGATGTTGAATCACTCTTGATTTAAGCAATGGCAATTGTCCATGAAAAAAGTGACCGCATCCTGGAAAAACCAAAACGGGCAAGGATTGAGGCCTTGCCCAATCTAGAACACTACTGAGGGGAACCGTGTCGTCTTCTTCGCCATGAATCACCAAGGTGTTTGCATGCGAATGCGTGGCGATGCTTGCCACATCAAATCGCACAGTGGCAATGCCAACCAGCACGGTGCGTTGTATGCGCTCGGTTGATTCGAGATGTTTGTGGACTTGAGAGGCAACGAAAGCGCCAAAAGAAAATCCCGCAATAGCAATGGGGCGGTCGGGCGACAACTGTTCGATGAGATGAAGCATGTCTTCAACTTCACCCACACCATTGTCATGAACGCCATCACTTTGACCCACGCCACGAAAATTAAATCGCACAGCGCTCCAACCCGATTGAACAAATGCGCACGCCAATATTTGCACCACTTTGTTTTCCATGGACCCGCCAAAAAGAGGATTCGGGTGCGCAATGAATGCAAATCCTTTTTGAGTTTTTGATGGCTTGTCTAACAAAACCTCGATAAGACACATAGGGCCATGAAGCAATCGTTGCTCAGTGGTTGCATTCATGTTTAACGACCCACATCAGGCGGCAAAACCAATCGCTCCACGACTTGTCCATTTTGCAAATGAGACGAAAAAATTTCATCGATGTCTGCCAAGTCAACAAAGCTATACCAAACCTCTTGCGGATAAACAACGGCAACTGGCCCGCCCGCACAACGATCTAAGCAACCCGCCTTGTTGACACGCAAGCCACCCGGTCCCGCCAACCCTGCGCTTTTGACTTTGGCCTTGCAATGATCAAACGCGGCTTGTGCATTGTGATTGGCGCACGAAGCCTGTCCGTTCTCTCGATGATTGAGGCAGAAAAAAATATGGTGTTTGTAATATGGCGGTGTGTTCATGATTGGATTTTAAGTGCACACCGATTATTGTTTGGAATGAGTTGCTAATTTAACAAGCGTTATCACAAGAACTGCATACGGCCACAACCAACCCAGCCATTGCGCCAATCCATTGAATCGAATGAATCGTCCTTGCTCCCAGTTTTGTAAAGTTTGACCCAAATAAACGCTTTTGGGTGCTTGATTGAGCATGAACAATTGCAACATCAAAAATAAAAATAAAAAAGTCCAACAAGTTCTTGAAGGCGCAAAAATAAAAAGCATAGAAAAAATAAACCCAATATAAATAGCGACCCATGTGCTTTGATCAACCCATGCCCAAGCGTGAGTCGGCCCAAAGGTAAGACCCGATGTCAATGCAGAAACAAAAACACCCGCCACAATCAACACCAAATTAGAAATCAATCGTCTGCGCCAGCTTTTTGTAACGGCCATCAATAACAAACATGGAGTGATGATGCCCAATGCAATGCACATCATCTCGACCAACGGTACCATGGGTTCGAGTTCTACGTCTCGAAAAGGCAGCCATTCCAAAAAGGGCGTCTCACGCAACCATTCTCCAAGAGCTGTTTCTAGTCGCTCTTGAATTTGCCCCAAACCAAACGGAACCGATACAGGAAAAAGTAAAGCAAAAGGCCAAATCAGAATAAGCGCCAAAGGGACGCTAGCCTCTTCGCTAAACCATTGCGATCGAAACGTGCTCCAATGCGACAACCATCCCTTTTTTTCGCCCGCCGCCGCCAATCCTGCGCCGAGTAACCCGCCCAAGGTATTGAGTAAAAAATCAGTGAGAGATGGAACGCGCATGGGCAAATAAGTTTGCAAACCTTCCATCGTGAGCGACAGCAACATCATTAAAAAAATATTGAGCACGACAATTGGGCCACGAAATCCCGATCGAATAGCGCCCAAGGTGAGCCAAAAACCCAGTGGTGCGTAACCTGCCACATTGGTAACCACATCAAACCAAGTCCAGTATTTGAGCCAAGGTGCTGTTAAAAATTCCCAAGGAAAAAGGCCTTGATTGCGCCAATTGTCAAATGGATAGAGGCTGGAATAAACAATCAATGCCAAACTAACCCAAGCAAGCGGCAAGGCAGAAGTTTTTCTCACGGCTATTCTCAAAACGGTTTGACAACGACCAAAATAACCGCGGCGACCATAAGCAAAACTGGCAACTCATTGAACCATCGATAAAAAACATGCGACGGCATCACCTGCCCGTTTTCAAATTTTTTTAAATTAACGCCACACACATGGTGGTATCCCATGGTGACCACAACGATGGCCAGTTTGGCGTACATCCAGCCTTGGTTTTGACCCACGCCAAACCCGAGCCAAATCCATAAACCCAGACCCAGCGCGGGGATCATCAACAGGGTGGTGAAGCGCATCAGTTTGCGCGCCATCAAGAGCAGTCTTTCGCGCTCGGCTTCTGAGCCAGGGGGCACCATCGCTAGATTAACAAAGATGCGCGGCAAATAAAAAAGTCCAGCAAACCAACTGGCGACAAATACAATATGAAAGGCTTTAATCCACAACATCATTGCAGTTTAGTGGTTTGTCCTATTCACCTGTCAGCTTTTTTTACACATTTGTTGTTTTGTGATGCTGAGTTGACACAAAAAACAGTCCGTCTGTTGCACAATTTATCAATGAAACCACAAATCCCCTATCCCACATCCCGCCCTCGCCGACTGAGAAGAGATGATTTCACTCGTCGATTGGTTCGCGAGAATGCCGTCACCGTCAACGACCTGGTTTATCCTGTTTTTGTACTCGAAGGTTCGGGGCGCCGAGAGGCCGTTGCCTCGATGCCCGGTGTTGAGCGTTTGAGTTTGGATTTGTTGTTACCTGTTGCCGAAAATTGCGTGCGATTAGGCATTCCAGTGATGGCTTTGTTTCCTGTGATTTCTTCACACCTTAAAACGCCCGACGGAAAAGAAGCCACCAACGGCAAGGGCTTGGTTCCCACGGTTGTTCAATCGCTCAAAAGTCATTTTCCAGATTTGGGCGTGATGACCGATGTGGCGCTTGATCCATTCACGAGTCACGGACAAGATGGTTTGCTCGATGACACGGGTTATGTCTTGAATGATGAAACGATTGAAGTATTGGTACAGCAAGCACTCACACAAGCCCGAGCGGGTGTAGATATCGTTGCGCCCAGCGACATGATGGACGGGCGCATTGGCGCTATTCGTCAGGCACTCGAGGCCGAAAATCATATTCATACCCGAATCATGGCCTACAGCGCCAAATTTGCGAGTGCTTTTTATGGGCCATTCAGAGACGCCGTTGGTTCTGCCGGAAATTTAGGCAAGAGCAACAAAAAGGTTTATCAAATGGATCCGAGCAATTCCGACGAGGCCCTCAAAGAAGTGGGCATGGACATCGCAGAAGGAGCAGACATGGTCATGGTTAAACCAGGCATGCCCTATTTGGATATTGTCAGACGCGTCAAAGATGAGTTCAGAGTGCCCACATTTGCGTATCAAGTGTCGGGCGAATATGCCATGCTACAAGCAGCGGCCATCAATGGTTGGCTCGACCACGATGCCGTCATGATGGAGAGTTTGCTGGCGTTCAAACGCGCGGGTGCAGACGGCGTGCTCACCTATTTTGCGGTGAAAGCCGCCGAGTGGTTACGCGAAAACTAAGGATTCTCTGCAAAAAAAGTCGCATGATAAGTCATCCACAGGCGTAACTCAATTGTTATAGGTAGATGAAACAAACCACCTTTGCCAGCACTGGATTTGAATTGGTCACCAAGCGCACGCGCAAGCGTGAGTTTTTGGAAGAGATGAAT
>SHXN01000097.1 GCA_009693305.1 Limnohabitans sp. | reverse complement strand
TTCGTGCGGTATCCAAGGCTTTGTTCAACACCTGATCGGGCTCGCACACTTCGTTTAACAGACCCCAGTTTAGGGCCTTGGCTGCGTCAATCGGTCGACCCGTCATCAACATTTCTTTGGCGCGTCGCTGGCCAATGGCGCGGGGTAAATTTTGTGTGCCGCCAGCACCTGGCATGATGCCTAAGGTGACCTCGGTAAGGGCAAATCGAGCCGCACTAGACGCATACACAAAATCGCAAGACAACATGGTTTCAAAACCACCTGCATAAGCGTGACCATTGATGGCTGCAATCACTGGAATGGGCATATCGGTTAGGGTCCAATACATGCGTTCAAACAATTGATGTTGTTTGAGCCATTGTTCTTTGGTCATGCCTTTGCGCTCTTTGAGATCGCCGCCTGCACAAAATATTTTGTCGCCTGCACCCGTGAGAATAATGCAACGAATATCTTGTGTATCTTCGGTCAATCGTGTCCATAGTTCTAAAAAATCATGGCCCATTTGAGTGTTGAGCGCATTGCCCACTTGCGGACGATTCAAAGTGATTTTGAGAAGATGCGGTTCGACTAATTCGGTGAGCAAGGTTTCGTAGATGGGAAGGCTCATGATTCAAGTGTCTCCATTTTTTAAAAATAATAAATCGTTGTGTTGTCCTAATGCTGGAGGAGCAGTTCGAATATCTGAGCGTTCTCCATTAATACGCAAGGGCAAACCAAAAAATCTCATCTCTGAATGGGGAACGTCTTGTATCAATTGCAATGATTGCGTTTGTTCATGCGCAACCATATCGGCAATCGATTGAACGGGCGAGCAAGGAATACCCGCATTTTCTAAAACTGTGACCCATTCTTTTGTAGGTCGCGTTTGGATGATGTCATCGAGCATGCGATACAACTCGGTTTGGTGTTCGACACGCTTGGGATTCGAAACAAACCGCGCGTCGTCACACCACTGAGGATGTCCGACGGCCCTGGCTAAACTTTTAAACAAAGAATCACTGCCAGCGGCAATCACCAATTCACCGTCTGAAGTAGCATAGGCTTTGTAGGGCACGATGCCCGATGCGCCTGAGCCTTGCTTGCCTGAGATATGTCCATTGGCTAAAAATTGTGAAGCCAGCAATGACACCCAAGATGTGGCGGTTTCAAATAGTGATACATCAACGACGCCACCTTTGCCTGTGGTTTGTCTTTGCATGAGCGTCGTTAATATTCCGATAACGCCCCACATGCCGGTGCCCATATCCACAATCGATGAGCCGACACGAACAGAAGGTCGCCCCGGTTCACCCGTGGTGCTCATGATGCCGCCAAATGCTTGCATCAAAGGGTCATAACCGGGTTTATCTTGTAGTGGGCCTGGGTTGCCAAAAGCACCGATGTTGCAATACACAAGAGAGGGTTTTCTTTTGAGCAATGTGGCTGAGTCGAGACCTAAATCTTCTGTTTGACCGGGTCTTAAATTTTGAATGAGCACATCGGCGCGCTCATCAATGAGTTTCAACAGCGCTTCTTTGTGTTCGGGTTTTCGCAAATCACAAACAACCGATTGTTTGTTTCGATTGAGCGATTGAAACATTGAAGATGCGCCCCCCCAAAACGGAGGCCCCCATTTGCGCGCGTCGTCGCCTTGTTCTTTTTCAACCTTGATGACCGTGGCGCCCAAATCAGCAAATATTTGTCCCGCAAAAGGCGCGGCCACGCTGTGTCCAAGTTCGATCACAACCAAGTTTTGAAAAGGATGAGAAGATGCTGTCATGTGAGATTAAATATAAAGGTTCATTACAAGCAGAAATTTTCCAACTGTCAATGCTAACTTGTCATGCATGTAATTTACGCAAAAGGAGACAAAAACCATGAAAACCAATGATTTAAGTAGACGCCACCTCACCACTGCTTTGGCACTGTCACCTTTGTGCCTCAGGCTTCCTGCCCGGGCCCAACCGACGTTGCCCAAAACCCTCACTTTTTTGGTCCCTCAAAACGCTGGCGGCTCCAACGATGTGATGGCGCGCGCTGTTGCTGCGCGTTTACCCGCACTCATTGGATCCAATGTCGTTGTTGAAAATCGAACGGGTGCGGGCGGTAACGTCGGCTCCGCCTATGTGGCCAAGTCGGGTGCCAAAGACGGCAGTATGTGGCTCGTCACGGTCAATAGTACGCAGGCCATCAATCCAGCCCTTTATAAAAACACGGGATTTGACCCCATCAATGATTTTGAGCCCGTTGCAGCGATTGCTTTGGTTCAGCACGCCATTGTGGTAAGTCCAAAGTTGCCCGTGAACAATCTTGCAGACTTAATCACGCTCGCGCGTCGCGAGCCAGACAAATACAGTTATGGCTCTGCGGGTAATGGCACGTTCTCTCATCTTTTAATGGAGATGTTGAAAAAATCTCAAAAAATTAATTTAACCCATGTGCCTTACAAAGGTGTTGCGCCTGCCATCACCGATGTGATTAGCGGTAACGTGAGTTATTTAGTAAGTACGGTTCCCGCATGTTTGCAATTTATCAAAAGCGGTCAACTCAAACCATTAGCGGTAACCTCATTGCATCGCGCACCTGCATTGCCCGATGTTGTGTTGGCCAACGATACCGTTCTAGGATTGGTGGGTGAGTTGTGGGTCGCAATTTACGCACCCAAGGGTGTGCCCAAAGAGATGATTGAACAAATGCGCAAAGCCGTTGCAACGCTTCAAACGCAACCCGATATGGAAGCATTTTTGACTGCACAAGGTGCGAGTGCGCTGAAAGCGGGTCCAACAGAATTGCTTGCAATGACGAGAGAAGAAATTGCGAAGTGGGGTACTGTGGTTCGTGATTCTGGGATGACGGTTGATTGAAGATTGCTAATTAACTTGTTGCAAGCGGTGCAACAGACAGGCCTTGCACCTTGTGTTTTTCAATCAGTTGAGCAACCAGTCCTGAAGACTTTGCATCCTCTACAAATTGGCGTAAAAAGGCAGCGGCCTGAGGTTTGTTTTTTTGGGTTCCTACCGATTGTTGAACGGCGGTGAATTGTCCATTCAAAATTTTTGAGCCTGGCATTTTGGTGATATCTTTGAGTAAACTGGGGCGCAAACTGGCCATGGCTTCGAGTCCTTGGGAAGCAAAAATTTCAAACGTGGAATCAAAGCTATTACCATGGACAAGTTGCGCGTGTTTGATATTTCTTACCAACCATAAGTCATAAGCACTACGCGCCATCACGGCAATGCGAACACCGGGCTGATCGACTTCGGATGCGTGTTGGAATTTGGAGCTTGGTGGCACCAAATAGGCGGCCTGTATTTCGCAATAGGCGGCGCTGAAATTGATTTTTTCTGCGCGGGCGGGTTCGTTGCCAATTAGGCCGATATCCCACACGCCAGCATCCGCGGCATCGGCCAATTCGCCCGGTGAATCATAGGGAACCAATACCATGGGAATACCCAAAGCTTGTGCAACGGCGTTGGCCATGTCGGGGGCTACGCCTTGGGGCTCACCTTGTTGGTCGCGACTCGTCACCAATAGAAAATTGGCCATGTTGATGCCCGCTCTGAGGGAGCCCGTTGGCGCCAGTAGTTCAATGATGTCGCGATTCATGGTGAAGTCCAATATAGAAAGATGGGGGCATTCTAATGGGGTTACACTTTTGGTACGACAAGACTTCTATGAATCAAAAAAATCTCGCACCCCACGCTGTACCCAAAGAATTCATGACATTGCATGAGTTGGTTAAAAAAGCACGACAAAAACTCAATCATGACAATTGGGATTACATTGTTGGCGCAACTGAAACCGAAACAACGCTCAAACGCAATCGTCAAGCATTAGACGCATGGGCTTTTCGACCACGTGTGTTGCAAGATGTGAGTCACTGTGACCCGAGTACATCATTTTTAAATCGCAAAATCAAATTGCCCTTGCTACTGGCGCCAGTTGGTAGTCTTGAATTATTCGTCGCTGACGCCGCAGTGGCTTCGGTGAAATCAGCAAACGAATTTAGCATCGCACATATGCTCAGCTCTGTTTGTCAACCAGGTATGGAGGTGGTAGCTCAAGCTTCACCCGATGCGCTTCGAATTTTTCAACTGTATGTGCATGGTGATTCGGCTTGGATTGACGAGATGATTGATCGTGCCATTGCGTGTGGCAATGCCGCTTTTTGTATCACCGTGGACTCTGCTGTTTACAGCAGGCGTGAGCGCGATATCGCCAAACGAAATTTAAGATGAACAGTGGTGCCTGGTCGCGAATATCAAGCCAGCTTCAATTGGAAAGATGTGGCTCGCATTCGTGCCAAATACAAAATACCGTTAATCCTCAAAGGCATTTGTACCGCTGAAGATGCCACTCTTGCTGTTGAGCACGGCATTGATATGGTTTATGTATCCAATCACGGTGGGCGTCAACTCGATCATGGATTGTGCACTGCAGACATATTGCCGGAAGTTGTTCAAGCCGTTCAAGGACGCGCAAAAATCATTGTGGACGGTGGGTTTAATCGCGGTTCAGATATAGTGAAAGCCATTGCCTTGGGTGCTGACATGGTGGGCGTTGGACGTATGCAATGTTTGGGATTGGCCGCTGATGGGCAAGTGGGCTTGGTGCGCATGCTCGAGTTGTTAGAGCATGAAGTTCGCATTTGTTTGAGCTTGCTCGGTGTGAACAACTTGGATCAATTGAACACTTCTTATTTGCAACAAGCGCCGATAGTCAATCCAGCATCAGCACGCAGTGCATTTCCATTGCTTTCATTGCAAGCCGAATCTTTTTATTAATAACAGGAGTTAAAAATGCCGACAAGACGACACATCATTGCAGGTGCGGCTTCATTGGCTTCACCATTGATCCTCCCCCATTTTGCAAACGCTGCAGACCCTTACCCCAATAGACTCATCACCATTGTTGTACCGCAAGCACCAGGCGACGCCAACGACGTGATTGGGCGTGCGCTGGCGCAAAAATTAGCGGTTGCATTGGGTGTACCAGTTGTTGCAGAAAACCGGCAGGGCGCGGGTGGCAATGTTGGCACTGCTTATGTGGCGCGTCAACCCAAAGATGGATACACCTTGTTGTTGAACGCGCAAAGTGTACAAACCATCAATCCATTTTTGTATCGCAAAGTGCCATTCGATCCTGTCAAAGATTTTGATCCTGTGATGGTAGTGGGTGTTGCACCTTATATGCTTGCCGCTAATAACCAATTGCCTGTTAAAAATCTTCAAGAGCTGATTGCTTTGGCCAAAGCGCAACCGGGTAAATTAAATTTTGCTTCTTCGGGCAATGGAACCGTCAATCATATGTTGGGTGAGATGCTCAAGACGGCAGCAGGTATTGATATTGTGCATGTGCCATACCGTGGCGCTGCTGGCGCTGCAACCGATACGATTTCGGGTCAAGCGCAATTCACATTCGGAATGTTTTCCTGGTTTGATGCCGTTTGTAAAATCAGGTCAATTAAAAGCGTTAGGTACATGCACTGAAAAGCGCACACAACTTGCACCTGATTTACCAACCATGGCTGAAACAATTCCAGGGCTTTTTGCCAATGCATGGTACGGATTGTTTGTGCCTGCAGGCACACCCAAAGACATCATCAATAAATTGCATACGCAAATTGTGAAGCTAATTGAAAATCCTGAAATCAAAACTCAGTTATTGGGATTGGGTGTTGAGCCATTCACAACTACGCCAGATCAGTTGGCTGCATTGCTAAAAGAAGACTTGGTGCGTTGGTCCAAAATTGTGAAAGATTCGGGTGCGCAAGTCGACTAAATTCAATGTTTGATTTATTTAAAGAAGGCATTGCAGACGCACTCGGATTTGTAGTGGGTTGTCTACTGTCTTATGGCCTGGGACGACTCATTGGTTGGGATTTGTTTGCGCAGGGATATGGCTTAACGAGTATGGGTGCAATAGCCTTGGTCGGAATCGGTGGCGGTATTGGTCTGCAAGCCGCTAGAAAAACATTGGGCAAAAGCGATACAGAAGATTGAGCGATTGAGTTAACCCACAGAGTCATTGACCTGCTGGTGAAATTGAGCCATGGTCATGGCCGCATCAATTTCTTTGGGTAATGCGTCGCTGGCAGAAAATACACCAATGATTTTCCCGTTAATCGCTTTGATAGGCAAATGTCTAAAGCCACGCTCGATCATGATTAAGATAGCTTCCGAAACAGTGGTATCGGGCCCAATGCATTGCGGATTGGGCGTCATGATTTGTGCAACGGTGGTGCTTTTGGGATCAAGCGCTTTAGCCAACACTCTTGCCATGAGATCGCGTTCTGTCACGATGCCTCTGAGTTGACCCGATGTATCAAATATTAAAACGCTTCCGCAGTTGGCTTTGGTCATCACACAAGCGGCTTCCCAAACACTGGCGTCCAGCATGAGATTCACCACCTTGATGGCCGACATTGATTTGGATACGAGACGATCTGTCATTTCAATCTCCTGATTCAATTATCTCAATGAGTCATTGATCTTTGAAAGTTCTTTTGATCCAGGGCACAATTCTTTTTCACTCAGTGAGTGAAGAGGTAAATGGCTGGTGTTGAGCGATGCATGCAAGTCCAACGCCAAAGGATCGAGATAAAGCAAGCCTGTAACGATTTCGCCTCTTTCATGGTGGTCGTTCATGTAACTGAGTGCTTGATAGCGTTTGCTGGGATCGTATGTTTTATCCATTTTTCGCAGCCGCAAAAAAGTACCATCGTGTTGTTCAACTTCAATCACTTCGCCAGCGGCATATTCTGCAGTGATTTCTGAGCGTTGCGGCATGAAATCGATTCGACTGACCGATTCGTTGTGTTGACGAACGTAGTCATAACTTTTTGTACTACCGCCATGGTTATTGAATGCAACACAAGGGCTGATCACATCAATGAATGCAGCACCACCATGACCGATCGCACCTTTGATTAAAGGTACGAGTTGTTCTTTATCGCCAGAAAAAGCACGTGCCACATAGGTTGCGCCCAGTTGCAATGCAAGTCCAACCAAATCAATCGGCGCATCAGTGTTGGTCACACCTTTTTTGCTTTTGGATCCGCGATCGGCTGTTGCAGAAAACTGTCCCTTGGTTAAACCATACACACCATTGTTTTCAACGATGTAGGCCATCTTGACGCCACGACGCATGGCGTTGGCAAATTGTCCTAATCCAATAGATGCAGAGTCTCCGTCGCCAGAAACGCCAAGATAAAGTAATTCACGATTGGCCAAATTGGCGCCCGTTAAAACAGAAGGCATGCGACCATGAACGGTATTGAATCCATGCGACGCACCTAAAAAATAATCGGGCGTTTTGGAACTGCAACCAATGCCAGAAAGTTTGGCGACACGATGCGGTTCAATATTGAGTTCCCAGCAAGCTTGAATGATGGCCGCTGAGATGGAGTCGTGTCCGCAACCTGCGCACAGAGTCGAAACTCTGCCTTCATAGTCGCGGCGTGTGTATCCAACCTTATTGGTTTTTAAGGTGGGATGGTGCATGCGAGGTTTAACGATGTAGGTCATGCCAGCTCCTTGGATTTTTTGTTGGTCTTTTTAGAAGACTGTTTGTTTTGAAGTTGATCGCGAATAGCGGAATGAATAAATCGCGCCGTAATCGGCGTCCCGTCGTAATGCAATACTTTGATTAAATGCGCAGGATCTATTTCGAGTTCATTGATTAACAAAGTACGCATTTGCGCGTCTCTGTTTTGTTCCACCACAAAAACCAAGTCGTGTTGACTAATAAATTCTTCAACAGCATCGGCAAATGGAAATGCTTTAAGTCGTAATCCATTGAGATGGATGTTTTCTTTTTCGAGTAATTCAAATGCTTCGTGCATCGATGGACTGGTAGATCCGTAATAAATCACGCCAATTTTGGTGGGCCTGGATGATTGGGTGACAACAGGTGCGGGCACTATTTGAGCCGCCGTTTTAAATTTCTTTTGCAATCGATCCATGTTGTACATGTAATCAACGCCGCGCTCTGAATAGCGCGCATAGGGGTCTCGTGTGGTGCCGCGTGTGAAATAGCTTCCTTTTTTGGGATGCGTGCCAGGCAGTGTTCGCCAAGGAATACCGTCTCCATCCACGTCTTTGTAGCGACCGAAATCTTTGCCAGCTTCCAATTCTTCGGCGGTCATGACTTTGCCGTGATCGTAAACGCGATTCTCATCCCATTCAAATGGTTTACACAATCGTTGATTCATGCCAATGTCTAAATCAGTCATCACAAAAACGGGTGTTTGCAAACGATCGGCTAAATTGAGTGCAGTGATTGAATGTTCAAAACACTCGTAAGGATCTTCGGGCAACAACAAAATATGTTTGGTGTCGCCATGCGAAGCATAGGCGCAACACAAAATGTCCGATTGTTGTGTGCGTGTAGGCATGCCCGTCGATGGACCGCCGCGTTGCACATCAATGATGGTGACAGGAATTTCTGCAAAATAGGCGAGTCCTATAAATTCGGTCATCAGTGAGATGCCAGGACCCGATGTCGCCGTGAACGCGCGAGCACCGTTCCATCCAGCGCCCACCACAATGC
>SHXN01000096.1 GCA_009693305.1 Limnohabitans sp. | reverse complement strand
GCACATTTGGATCTCCACAACTTTCTTCCCATCCAAACTCCAAGAACTGGCGAATCAAACTTTGGCTATTTAGCCTGCTGTGACACTGACTGCGGTGGCATGATGACAGGGTGAATGCTCTTGCAAACTTGTGTCGTTTTGGTTAACTTGACGTAACGCAATTTGCGTTCACACGGCAGTCAATTCAAAATTCTGATTAAAGTTGAATCAACATTTAACTCAGGTCACCTAAAGGTATGTTTCTCACATGAACCCCGTCATAAAAACACAAAATAATACTGTGCCGCAAGAATTTGACGCACTGGTGATTGGTGCTGGATTTTCTGGTATGTATCAGTTGTTATGTTTGCGTGACAAACTTAAAATGTCGGTAAAAGTACTTGAGGCCGGCGCTGGGATTGGTGGTACCTGGTATTGGAATCGATATCCTGGCGCACGATGTGATTCAGAGAGTCATACCTATTCATATTATTTTTCAAAAGAGCTTTTACAAGATTGGGAGTGGACTGAACGCTACCCTCAGCAACCTGAAATACTGAGCTATTTGAATTATGTTGCGGACAAATTCAACCTCAAGCCTGATATTGAACTCAATACAAAAGTAACTGCTGCTCGTTACGACGAAGCAAGCAATCGTTGGCATGTTCAGACAGATTCTGGTCAGCTATTTATTTGCCAATTTTTAATTGCTGGAGTTGGTTGTTTATCATCAACTAACACCCCTCAGATTCGTGGCCTGGATCAATTCAAGGGCAAGTCTTACCACACAGCTCAATGGCCCCATGAAGGTGTGGATTTCAAGGGCAAACATGTTGGGGTCATTGGAACTGGTTCCACTGGTATACAAGCAATTCCCGTTATTGCTGAGCAATCTGCACACCTGACTGTTTTTCAAAGAACTGCCAACTACAGCCTGCCCGCAAGAAATGCACCTTTGACAACTGAATTTAAAAAATACCTCAAAGAAAATTCAGATTCGATACGTGAAATCATGCACTCAACCACCAATGGACATAGCTTTAGGATTTTGGATCGCTCAGTGCATGATGTGAATAATCAAGAGCGTGAAGCTATTTATGAAGAGGCTTGGAAGAAGGGTGGGCTTCAGTTCCGTGCATCATTTGGAGATATTTTGCTGGATAAATCTGCAAACGATACTGCTGCTGAGTTCATCATTAAAAAGATTCGGCAATCGGTTAAAGATCCCGTTAAAGCGGCAATTCTCAGCGATATTGATCATCCTTTTGCTGCAAAACGGCCACCTATTGATAACTATTATTTTGAAACCTATAACCGAGATAATGTTGATTTGGTTGATTTACGATCAGAGCCCATTGAGACTGCCTCAGCATCTGGCTTAAAGACGAGTCGAACCCATTACGACCTCGATATTCTTGTATTCGCTACTGGTTTTGATGCCATGACCGGTACTTTTTTAAAAATGGATATCCAAGGACTTAATGGCGTAACTTTGAAAGACATTTGGCATGATGGTCCTTTGAATTATCTTGGACTACAAGTTCCTGGTTTTCCTAATTTCTTCACAATCACAGGTCCTGGTAGTCCCTCTGTTCTTTGTAATGTTCCTGTCGCTATTGAGCAGCATGTTGAATGGATCACAACATGCATTGATCATATGCGTAAAGAAGGTTTTAAACGCATTGAAGCAGATACAAATGCAAGTAATGAATGGTTAATCAAAGTGAATGAGGCGGCTCATGCTACCTTGTTGCCAACGGTTAAACATTCTTGGTATTTGGGCGCCAATATTCCTGGTAAGCCCAGAGTATTTATGCCTTATGCTGGAGGATTGGCACGTTATCGCAAGATTTGTGATGAGATTGCGCACGATCAATACAGAGGATTCATATTTAATTAGTAAAAAAATTAATGCGACTTTTGGCCTTTCATTTGCAATACCAATTAACGAGTCAATTCAAAGATGAATTTCTATTTGGGCCGTGCTCGACAACCTCATTTATAACTAAAAGGAGACTGAAAATGAATCTATTAAAACGAATGCTCACGCTTGTTGCGGCACTGACACTAGCCATGACGGCTCTCTCCCAACCTGCCAGTCGCTACCCTACAAAGGCCATCGACGTCGTGTATCCATTCGCTCCCGGTGGGGCCGGGGATACATGGGTGCGAATATTAGTGCCGTACCTCAGCCAGAAATGGGGCGTGCCCATCAATGTCATTAATCGACCAGGTGGTTCCGGTGTGATCGGTACTATGGCCGTGATTTCTGCAGAGCCCGACGGCTACACGATTCTTTTTGATGGCCTTAATACGCCAGCAGTAACCGCCATTCAGGCAAGCGCACCGTTTAAATGGACCGATGTCACCCCAATAGCTAAGGTTACTAGCTCATCGCTCGCATTTGCTGTTCCGGCGGATTCGCCATGGAAGACGCTCAG
Organism: Limnohabitans sp.; assembly: GCA_009693305.1. GTDB lineage: Bacteria > Pseudomonadota > Gammaproteobacteria > Burkholderiales > Burkholderiaceae_C > Limnohabitans. The sequence goes on along the minus strand of SHXN01000096.1, from coordinate 6,318 downwards.
TCAAGCGATTGCAGACATCAAGAAGGAACCAGGCGCAGCTAAAGCCGGTGTAGGTGGCGCAGGGTCGCCTGCGACATTTGCGCTGGCTAAGTTTTTTTCATCAATTGGAGTCGATCCTGTTAAGGTTCCTCGTGTGATCTTTGATGGCAGCACGCCTGCCATGGCGGCTCTCGCTGGTGGTCACGTCCATTTCACCTCGCAACCGCTATCAGATACTCTCGCGCTAGCGCAAGCGGGCAAGGTACGCATTCTCGCGATCAGCGCAAGAGTTCGTAGCCCTGCGGTTGCGGACATTCCTACTGGTTTGGAGTTAGGCTTTCCTGGATATGATCTAGGCACTTGGGGAGCATTTGAAGGACCACCCAAACTGCCAGCTCAAGTGGTTCAAATTTGGTCCGATGGTCTCAAGGAAGTACTCCGAAATCCTGAGGTGATTGAGAAACTCAAGATGCGTCAGTCCGTCGCTGACTTCCTTTCACCAGAAGACACACGCAATTTTCTTGAGGTTGAATACAACACAAGGCTTGAAATCGCCAAGCGACTTGGTCTGCGAAAATAACCGAATTGCTTGAGCGCTGATCGTATAAACGGTGGATGGCATAGAGCCCAATTACCTAGCATTCATCGTTTAACTTTTCACCAATTGACATACTAATCGCACTGCGTCCGAAGTACTTGCTGACCCACCTAGATCTTGAGTCAGACCGGTGCCAGAACCTAGAGCCTGCGAAACAGCCGCTTCTACAATTTGAGCAGCATCTGTCAATGACTGATCCACGTGGCGTTCGCCGATCCATCGCAACATCATGGCCGCCGACAAGATGGTTCCGTGTGGATTGGCAATGTTTTTACCAGCGATGGTTGGAGCCGACCCGTGGGACGCTTGGAAGAAACCGTGGTCGTCACCTGTTTCTCCTGAAGGGGACATTCCCATCCCGCCAACGGTGCCAGCAGCGAGATCGGAAATGATATCGCCGAAGAGGTTTTCAGCTACGATGACATCGTAGAAATCGGGACGCTCCACTAGGTAGACTGTCATGGCATCTACGTAAGCATAGTCTGTTTCAATGTCAGGATAGGACGCTGCAACTTCGTTGAACACTTTGCGGAAAAATGCGTAACTGCGCAATACGTTAGCTTTGTCGCACAACGTTACACGGCGTTTACCGTCTCGCAAGGCTCCATTGCGCATTCGCGCAAGTTCAAAGGCCCTACGCGTGATCCTTTCAATACCTTTGCGTGTTATTAGCATCGTGTCAGTAGCAATTTCGTCACGCAATATCGTTCCGCCGGAGCGGGATGCATACATGCCTTCAGTGTTTTCGCGCAAGACAAGATAGTCAATTTGGCCTGGGGAAAAATGCCGAAGTGGTGACACGATGCCTGGATGAAGTTTGATAGGGCGAAGATTGGCATACAAGTCTAATTCGAATCGTAGCTTTAATCCAAAATCGAGCCCGGCTTCAGTGCCGTCCGGATATGTGACACCAGGCAGACCAGCTGCACCATGCAAGATGGCATGAGCCGCCTTACAAGCATCAAATGTAGCCTTTGGACATGCATCGCCTGTTAGGCGATAGTGTTCGGCTCCGGCGGGGTACTCACAAAAATCAAGCTTACTTGCGAGTCCGGGTACAGCCTGCAGTACGGTTATGGCAGCCGTGCAAACCTCTGGACCTATTCCGTCACCTTTGATAACGGCAATTGTATATTTCATAAAATTTCCTTTTTCTTTTCAAAATAAACGATGATCTATCACAAAATTTTATAGCCCTACTTAGTTGTTCATGAAGTCAAGCGAAGCCGAGGACTAACATCTCTTTTTTCTTTTCTCTTTTATAGGTGATGGGCACTACTTTTTTATTTCCGATAACGAATATAAAGTGACCATAGGGTAGCAACCGTAGCGATCGCAAGGAATCCGGCGGAGATCGGGTGAGTTAAGAAGATGATAAAGCTGCCGTCGGAAATGGTTAACGATTGGCGCAACGCGTTTTCAAGCTTGTCACCTAAGATTAACGCAAGGATGAGCGGTATCGTTGGAAAATTGAGTTTGCGCATCAAGTAGCCAATAACACCGAAGCCGAGCATGACCCAGATGTCAAAAGTATTGCTACGCACGCCATATGCAGCAATGACACAAATTACTAGGATCAGTGGTCCTAGTATCGGATACGGCACCTTGAGTAATTTGACCCACAGCGGAATCAGTGGCAAATTTAGTATCAGTAGCATGACGTTTCCAACGTACATGCTCGCGATTACGCCCCACACGAGTTCTTTTTGTTGTGTGAACAGCATGGGTCCCGGTTGAAGTCCGTGAATCATTAGTGCACTAAGCAACACTGCTAAAGAAGCGCTAGTTGGCAATCCCAATGTGAAAAGTGGCACCATTCCAGCGCTGGTACAGGCATTGTTGGCTCCCTCTGGCGCCGCCACACCCTCAATTGCGCCCTTACCAAACATCTCAGACTCCTTCGATATGCGCTTCTCAATGTCGTAGCTGACGAAGGTAACCACAGCAGGGGAAACGCCAGGAATGAGACCCAATATGAAGCCGACGAAGGATCCGCGGCCGATTGCTCCAGACGAGCGACGAAAGTCATCGAAGCTTGGCCACAGCTTACCTATTTTTGTCTGGAGAATTTGGAACGCGGGTGATTCGGCGTTGACAAACACCTCTGCCACCGCGAAAAGTCCGATGACCACCACAATGACGTCGAAGCCACCCATCATGTTTACGGTGCCGAACGTATAGCGCGCAATACCGGACTGAGGATCTATACCTATTGCAGCGATCAAAAGTCCCACGATAGCAGCTACCAATCCCTTGACCAACGATTCACCAGCAAGACTGACAGCGACTGTTAGACCAAGCAAAAGCAAAGCAAAATATTCTGGCGGCCCGAACTTGAGTGCTACGTCAACTAGTATAGGTGCCATGAAGATAAGTCCAAACAGACCGAGTGTTCCAGCTACGAATGATGAAATCGCAGCAATGCCCAGAGCTATGCCAGCCTTGCCTTGCCTTGCCATTTCGTAACCATCGATACATGTGACAACAGATGCAGATTCACCGGGAATATTAAGCAGAATAGAAGTTGTTGAACCGCCGTACATTGCGCCATAGTAGATTGCGGCTAGCATTATGATGGCTGCAGTAGGAGATAGGCCAGTGGCAAATGGTATCAAGATCGCCATCGCTGCAGCTGGACCGAGACCAGGCAAGACTCCGACCAGAGTCCCAATTAGAGATCCGATGAAGCAATACATCAACATTTCTGGTTGCAACGCAACTGCGAAGCCACCAAGCAAGTTATGCAAGGTGTCCATGGTTAAAGCCCTAATTGATAATTGGCCCACCAACCTACTGGCAGAGACATGCTAAGTGCAACGCTAAATATTAGATGCAATGTGATAGCTATTGATAATGCGTATAGTGCAACTATCCACCATGCGTATTTGCGCCAGGCGGAGATAGCTACCACCAGGAATAAGAAAGTTGCCACTGTGAATCCCAAAGGCGGCAACAATAACGCATATCCAAAAAGTCCAACCGCGAGATGCACCACCATGCGTCTTGAATCGCCCCTTGGCCAATAAATGCGAGGTTCTGTTGTCTGAGTGAGCGCTCTAATTAGTAAAACTATTCCACCAACAGCAAGCATGCCAGCTTCAATCAACGGAACAAAGCCCTCTTCAGGGGAACTGAGTGTCCCAATTGAAAGCAGTCCTGCACCATGAATTGCTAATGCCGCCAGGACACACACTGCAATACTTGCTACAACCTGTGACCATTGTCTGTGTCTTTTACTATATTTAAATTTCAGACTATTCATACTTCCCCTGTTAGAAATTGATCAGAGTTAAAAACCAATTAAAAAGAAATTAAAGAAACTTTGTTTTTTAAATTCACTTATCTGAGTTAAATTTAAATTTCTCATTTAATATGACCTGTAATGTTTAAGCAATAGAGGCCCTATGCAAATGCCAACATGAGTTTGCGCACATCGCTCAAGTTCTCAAGGTTAAGAAGCATTTCAACAAGTGTGTCGACTCTTTGAGAATCGGAGGCTCTTGCGTGATTGAGGCAACGTCGAAATTTGGGTACTAAGGCAGCAAAATTCATTGGACTTTCCACGCCACCCCGAGCGACCATGCTGCTGCCTTTATAAGTTGCGCCATTACGCAATTGAATGGTCATCTTTGCAGGCGTCACACCTCTACCATGTATGCGTTGAAGTTCCACATCCACATATGGTTTGACTTTCGATGCCAAATTCAAAACATCTGGAGAATGGATAGCTTGCTCTGACATATCATCGATGAAAACATCTCTTCTGCATATTGCGGTGGCAATACAAAACGGGATACTGAATTGTGCATGTACCACGGTTTTTGGCCGAAGTTTGACATCGATGGGCGTGCAAAGATTGGTGTACCCCTCTTCGTTAAGTCCAACCGATATGCTTTCTACTTGGCCTGGTTCAATATCATGATGACGTGTGAGTTGTAAGGCCACATCAATTGGGTTGTGCGTGTGCCGGCAAGTAGGATAAGGCTTGTAAGCAAGATCTTCGTGATGCCATTTTTTACCTAATCCGTCCAATAGCAACTCTTTGTTCCATTGATCATGCAAGTAAACACGAGCAAGCCCGTGTTGCCCCTCGAAACTGTTCACACTTCCTGTGATACCTCGCTGAACCAGTAGCACAGACAGGACGGCTGCCCTAGCTGCAAATCCAGGTTGCATGCGTTTGGTCAGTGATCCATCGGGAATGCATTGGCAATTGCCGGCCGCCTGCGCATAAGCCACACCTAATGCATTGCCGGTTTGCTCTGCATTCAAACCTACTATCTTTGCAGCAGCGGCCGTAGCTCCAAACAAACCGAATAGGGTTGTGTAAACCCATCCGATCGAAACTGGGGGAACTTGGGCTGCTATACCCATCCTACATGTGATATCTAAACCCAAGCTCAATGCGGTTATCAATTCTTTTCCACTAACCCCGCCGATATATTCTGCGACAGCAAGCGTTGCAGGCACGATACTGACACCTGCATGAAGAATTGCTGCATCGTGGGTGTCATCAAAATCAAGGGCATGTGCCAAGGTGCCATTGGCCAGCGCAGCTTCGGCCGCGGTTGTTTTTCGACCTGTCCCCCACACCGTGGCCTGATCTCCCGAATAACTATCAAGGACGAAGCCAACAACCTCCTTGCAACCTGGTGCAGTTGCTCCAGCAAGTGCAACGCCTATTGTGTCTAAAAGATTACAACGCGTTGCGTCAATGGCCGACTTCGGCAGATCGGAATATTGAATGCTTGCAATCTGTTGCGCTAATATTTGAGAAGAATCAATATTCACATTTTTATTCCGGTTTGATACCTAGCTTACCAATTAATTTTTCATTGTCGACAAACTCACGCTTTACCGTATTTTCAACTTCTTCTAGGCTCAATTGGAAGGGTTCGAGGCCCGCTTTCACAACTTGTTCAGTGGTTTGAGCGTTAGACATCAGCATATTAATTTCGTGATGCAATCGTGCGACTATTTCACGCGGTGTCTTGCTAGGAGCAAATAGACCAACCCACGCGTTGGTTTCTGCGTTTTGCACGCCGGCTTCATTAAAAGTAGGAACGCTTGGCATTGCCGACAAACGCTTGAAGCCCATTGCAAGAGCGGTCAATCGGCCATCACGAACCGGTCCGATTGCCGTAGAGGTTGATGTGACTAAGTAATGAATGCGCCCAGCCATGACTTCTGTCAATGCATCGGTTGTACTTTTGAATGGGATATGCAAAGCCTGGAATCCCGCAGCTAGGCGGAATTTCTCAGCGGCTAGATAACCAACTGTACCGACACCAGCTGATCCAAAAGTGATGGCACCAGGCTTAGCCTTGGCTTCAGCGACAAGATCTTTCACAGTTTTAAATCCGCTAGATGGATTTGTAACTAGCACAAGCGGCAACTCAGCGAATAGCGACACTGGAACCAGGTCGCGCTGCACGCTGAAATTAAGATTTTTCATTAGAGAGGGAATTGTCGTGAGACTAGAACCGTTCACTAATAGCGTGTGTCCATCTGCTGGGGCTGAGGCCACAGCAGCCATACCGATAGTGGTTGCCCCTCCAGGCCTGTTTTCTACCACGAAAGATTGTCCCATTGACTTGCTTAGTTTTTCAGCCAGCACACGGGCACCAATGTCGAGCGCAGTGCCAGGACCTGCGGGCACGATAATGCGAACCGATTTTGTAGGGTACTCTATGCTATATCCAGCGGTGGTCGCAAGGCATAGAACGGTGGATACCAAATAT
>SHXN01000095.1 GCA_009693305.1 Limnohabitans sp. | reverse complement strand
GCCAACAAATGATGAAGAAAGTGGCTCAAAACTTCAAAAAACAAGCAAATAAGGGCGTGAATTTCAGAATGTGCAATTTACCTCAGTAAAAAAGATCAACCAGGTAATGCAAACTGATTTATCGACCAATATTTCAGCAGCCTGCTAAGGCATCGGCGCTATAAACAAAATCGGGTTTTGCCCCTTCCATGGGAGATTCCAGAACCGATGCAAACACCATTCCAGCCACTTGTACATCGATTCCATATTTGGCACTTCCATTGACCTTAGATGCGACATCAATACGCCCGATGCTTTTGTTTCCTATCAATCGGAATCGATTGGTAGGTTTGAGGTCCTCTGGGCTTATCTTGGGCGCTTCAGCAGGCATGGTTGCAAAGCGGGCTATTTCACCGTATCGAATTTTCCGACCGCTGCTGGCATGAACCACTGTGCTGGGTTCAGTGCTGAGTTCACTGAGAGGCACATTCCATTTTTGTACCACAGCATCCATCAATATTCGTCGCGCTTGTGCGCCTGCAATTCGCATTTTTGTAAAGTAGCCTGCAACCGCTACGCTTGCAAGAGTTGATTGACCGCCATTTAATATAGGGTTTGGATTTCCAAATATTTGCGGGATGGTGGGCGCATATTCTGGTTTTACACGCGATCAATCGGCGTCGAGTTTTTCTGCAAGAATCAAAGGTAAGGAAGTTAAAGATCCTTGTACCATTTCACCGGTTGGCGCCATTATGGTAATGGTGTCATCGAATCCAATGGTGACCCATGCAGACAGACTCGCTTTGCCATCGTTTGATTGTGCAAATGCACCTGTAATCAATCCATCAGTTAAACCAATCGCAAAGGTGAGGCCACCCGCACCCGCTAAAAAATGTCTGCGGTTGATTTGCACTTTTGAGTTATTTCGAGTTTGAGTTGTATTCATCATTTACACCTCATTCGCTGCACGTTGAATGGCTTTGACAATTCGACTATAGGTGCCACATCGACAAATATTGCCATCCATGTGTTGAACAATTTATTGATGTGTGGTTTTTTTATTTTTAGCAAGCAAGGTGGCAGCTTGCATAATTTGGCCCGACTGACAATAGCTGCACTGTGGAACTTGTTCAGAAATCCACGCGCGTTATAATAATGGGTGATTGCCATCAGGAGAGAGCCCTTCAATGGTGGTCACAGATTTTCCTGCAACGCTGGTTGCAGGAATAGAGCACGAGCGAGCCGCTTGACCATTGATATGGACAGTGCAAGCGCCACATGAGGAAATACCGCAACCAAACTTGGTTCAAGTGAGATTCAGATACTCTCGTATCACCCAAAGCAAGGGGGTTTTAGGCTCTACTTCAACCTTGGCGGCTTTGCCATTGATGGTGAAAGAAACGGAACTCAAGAGGAAATCCTTTCGATAGGGTGATCTGCGATGGACTGCTAAGGGTGAGGTACCCCAGCCCAGTAGAAATTACTTATCTAATTTCGAGAAAATAACTGATGGAAAATCCTTCTCTTGCATCTTAAGAGCAGCAAAATCTACAAATAATTGGGGCTATGGATGTTGGCGAACCATTGCAATCAGTTTCTCGGGTGTAACCCAACTCACGCTATTTTCTTTTGCATGAGCCAGCGTACTTGAACTTTGAGCCGACAAGTTGATACAAAGGGCATTCGACGCATTCAATTGATCACGCGCTTTGATTAAGCCATTGAGATAATCAACGCCAATCGTGGCGGCCTTCCAGCGTTTTGCAAATACCAAGGTAATCACACCTTTTTTTTCTATAGAAAAATCTGCATATTCCAAATCGATTCTTTTGACCTGGTATTCTTGTAGGGTGTAAATTTTTTCAAGCAAGGCTGAAAAATCTTTCCAATGCATAGAGGACAATTTTTGTAAAATTTGTTCGCTTTGTTGTTTGCTAGGGACATTTCTTTGTTTCCACGCGGCCATACAACCAATCACCACTAAGGGAAAGCTAAATAACATGCCAACAACCTTGTAGGCCTGCGGCAAAAATTGAAACGCAGACATGGCAATGACGGCAACCACAACAAAGCTCACCCACCAAGGTGAGCGCAACAAAATCGCAAACAGCGATTTTTCTGACATTTTGAATTTCACTGGATGAGCCTGTAAGAGTGGATCTATAAATCAATAGTATCTATTTTAAGCGAGTTTATAAGACTGGATAATGGCGATACCTTGTTAGACTCTGAGTCAGTGAAAAAAAACATCGCCATTTTTTTGCATCACCCCAAATGCTCCATTGAGTCTGTCAATGGAATTATTCGCGCACTCTCCCCACAATACAACATTAAAATATTTACGCGTCATCAGGTGCAAGACGGTTTTTTTGATGATGTACAAATGGTAGTTTTTCCAGGCGGCGAAGGCGATGCGGACTCGTTTGAACATTTATTAAAAGAAAACATCGACGCCATCAAAAAATTTTTGAGTCAGGGGGGCAAGTATTTAGGCATTTGCATGGGGGCTTATTGGGCAGACGCGTATTACTTCGACATTTTGCAATACACGCGCGTAGTGCAATACATCAAACGCCCACAGGCCGATGTGACCCATTCCTACGGGACCACCATGGCCATTAGTTGGCAAGGTCAAGAAAAACAAATGTATTTTTATGACGGTTGTTGTTACACGGGTGGTGAATTCAAAACCATCGCCACCTATGCCAATGGAGATCCGATGGCCATTATTCAAGGGTCTGTGGGTCTTATCGGGTGCCATCTGGAAAGCGAGCAAAGTTGGTATCTCAAAAAAAATCAGCAACCGCATTGGCATCGCGGCGAACATCATTTGTTGTTGCTCGAATTTGTGAATGCCCTATTGACCACGCCTGTTCAAGAGGCCAATTTTCCAAAACCCGTCAGAGGCGAATACATCGATTGGATACGTGGCTATTTGAGTTTGCTCGATTACGTCAAAGAACATCAAACCACCAACGTGCCACATGATTACATCGATCCCAAGGGATTTTTATTGGGTCAATGGGTTGATACCAAAAGGCAATCGCCACATTCGGTTGATGAGTATCAACAACAAAAGCTCAATTCCTTGCCCAATTGGCATTGGCTAAATGCCACACAGGACAAGCGTTAGTGGTAAATTACGTGCGAATCCTTTTTTTAACCCATGATCGGCAAGCAGTACTTTATGGCACAAGACATCCAACACCCCAGCACAGCCCCAGGAGATCCTGCACCGAGTTGCACCATGGTTATTTTTGGTGCCGGAGGTGACCTCACCAAACGTCTCTTGATGCCTGCTCTGTACAACCTCGCACGCACGGGACTATTGCCGGCTCAATTCGCATTGGTTGGCGTGGATCGACTAGAGATGACCGATCAACAGTTTCAATCGCATGTGGAGCAAGCCATCAGAGCTTTTGCTGCAGACAAGCACTATGCTCAAGCACTAGAAGAGGGTAATCTATCGCGATTAATTAAAAGCATGGTGTACATGTCCTTGGATTTCTCAGCAGAGAAATCTTATATGGAGTTAAAAAATCACCTGACCCAACTCAAAGTGAGTCACAAGGTGAACGACAACGTGATGTTTTACTTGGCGGTGGGCGCTCGTTTTTTTGGCGGCATTGTCGATCAACTCGGAAGTGCGTGTTTGGTTCAAGAGACGCCACAATATTGGCGACGAGTGGTCGTCGAAAAACCATTTGGTCATGATTTAGCGTCAGCACAAGCGCTCAACGATCAACTGCGTATGTGTTTGTCAGAGTCACAAATTTACCGCATGGATCATTTCTTGGGCAAAGAGACGGTGCAAAACATCATGTTGATGCGTTTTGCCAATGGAATTTTCGAACCCTTATGGAATCGTGATCACATCGATCATGTACAAATCACGGTCGCTGAAACCGTCGGTGTGGAGAGTCGCGCCGCGTTTTATGAAACCACAGGCGCATTGCGCGATATGGTGCCTAATCATGTGTTTCAACTGTTGGCGCTCACGGCGATGGAGCCTCCTGCCTCATTCGACGCCGATGCTGTTCGCAACGAAAAGACAAAGGTTTTGCATTCGGTACATGCGGTAGAACCGTTGATCGATACCGTGCGTGCACAATATTCACCAGGTGAGCTGGATGAAAAAAAACACGCAGGCTATCGCCAAGAAAATAGGGTTGCTGCTAAGAGTCAAACAGAAACATACGTCGCTATGAAACTAGGAGTAGACAATTGGCGTTGGGCGGGCGTTCCTTTTTATCTGCGAACAGGCAAAGCCATGGCGCAAAGAAAAAGTGAAATCGTCATTCAATTCAAACGGCCGCCTTTGTCATTCTTTAAAAACACAGCCACCGATTCATTAAAGCCCAATACTTTAATTTTGAAGTTGCAACCCGACGAGGGCGCCACACTTTCATTTGGTGCCAAGATTCCAGGCCCCAAAATTGATATCGGCCAAGTCAAAATGGATTTCCATTACAAAGACTATTTTCAAAATGCACCCAGCACAGGTTATGAAACCTTGATTTACGACTGTATGATTGGCGACGCAACTCTTTTTCAGCGCTCCGACAGTGTGATGGCAGGTTGGAAAATTGTTGAGCCCTTGCAAAAAGCTTGGAGTCAAGATCTTGCACCATTGGCGTTTTATGAAGCAGGATCTGAAGGTCCCAATGAGGCCGATCAACTGCTTCACGTATCTGGGCGCTCTTGGAATCGCATTGGCGAGCATTGAAAAATATATATCAACTTTTGATTCAAACGATTCACTCCCGTCCACGATTGATGATCGTGCTTGGTCGTGGGGCTTGTGGCTGGCATTTCCCTGCCCTCTGACATGGTCCAAAATTCAGCCGTTCGTTGGATTGTAGCTTAGAATTTTAGGACCATACTTTATTTGCTTTTAGCCACTCACATCATGTTGATTATGCGTGAGAAAAATGTGCATCGCCGTGCATTGGATCAATACGTAGGGCGCTGGTTGGTGCTCATCTTTGCTTTCTTTTTTAATACCACACTGATTGCGTTAACCATCAATATTTCTTCTGGGCTGATTTGATCTTTAGTCATCCATCAAATGGCGCAACTCATCCGTTGTATGGCGTAGCCGATGCAGCAATGAAAGAGAAATATTAGCAAATACTTTTTGCATTGTGAGCGCTTGATTTTCACTTAAGTCATCAAAATCGGATCGATGGATGCAAATCAACTGTGTGTCTTCTGTCGCAATAGCATCGGCCGTGTGATTTTGCAAGTCGACAAAAGAGATCTCGCCAAAGTATTGCCCTTGTCCCAGGGTTGTTAAGTGCAATGTATGATTTTCAGGCGTATGAAGACTGATGCGAACCAATCCATTGGCAATCATAATGAGTTGCTGACCCGTTGTTCCCGTTTTAAAAATTGCTTCGCCTTTTTTATAATAGTGATGCTAAATAATTGTTTCGATTATTTGAATTTCATTGGGTTGAAGATTTTTAAATAATTCAAACTGATTTAAACTCAAGTCTTCAGCATGCTCAATTTTGAGACGACTATTGTTAATGGTTTCATTTTCCACCCATTCCAAGGCGTCTAACAGATCGTCAAATAAATGAGTTACTTCGGAATTTAGAATGCCCACATGATTGATGTAGTTTTTAATGTCTTTGCCCGTCATCGTTTTTTTCGGTAGTCGACTCAACACTAATTTTGCATTTCTATCACGCAATGTTTGTTCAAATCACTCGAGCATACGGCCTGCCGTGAAATCCAAGGATTGCACACGTTTGAAATCTAAAATTAAATACTTTGCTGTTTTTAAGTCTTATTCTAGGGTTAAAAATAATTGATCTGTGGTGCCAAAAAATAAACTCCCTTGCAGTTCAACAATCACGTTGTGCTGACTTTCTTTTTTTAGAATATCAATTTCTTGAGCCGTACGCAAATGTTTTGAAAATCGCTGATCACCAAGGCTTTTTTGCTTGATATTGCTGGAGTGCACTTGTTCAGAAATAAACAATAAAACGGCGAGCAACACGCCCAATCCTGACGCCGCAATTAAACTGATTGTGTTGGCGACAATAACAACTGAAATAATCACACAAAAATCTAAGCACATATCTTTTGATTTCAGCAATTTAAAACTATGCACATCCATCATGCGATAACCAATCACCAACAGTAGTGCCGCTAACGAGACCGTTAGTATCCATGCAATCAGTGGCGTTAAGAAAACAACGGCTAACAAAGCCTAAATACCCTGAAATACAACCGATAAAAAAGTTTCACCACCACTGGCTTTGTTAGCTAAGGTAGCACCCATGGTTCCAGCACCGGGTGCGCCACCTAAGAGAGTGGATGTGAGATTGCCAGGTCTTTGTCCAATCAGTTCTTTATTGGAATCACGGCGCGATCGTGTTAGCGCATCAAGCACAAGACATGTTTTGAGCGTATCAATCGATAACAGAACCGCCAAAGTGATGGCGGGTACTAAGATTTGATCCCATCGTTGAAGTGAGTTGGCGAGCAAACTTTGCCAAGTTCCTTGAATGGAATCGACCATGCCATTGATATCGGCAGATAGATGACCAATGACAAATGGATTATTTTCGATATTTAAAAGAACTGGCCATTGGCTCAACGCCAATAACCAATAAGTGACGATTCCACCCGTCAGTCCAATGATGTCTGCAGGAATTTTATGCGTTAACTTGGGCCCATAAATCATGGCCAAGCCTGTTGAAAGTCCAATCAAAAGACTAGGGAGTTGCCACAAATCAGGGCTGTTTAAACTTTGCCACCAGTTGGTACCTTTGGGTGTTGCAAGCCATTTGGGTATTTGACTCAATATCACAATGAGCCCAACACCACTCAAGTAACCGCTCACCACGGTATAGGGCATGTATCGCATCAGTCGTCCAATCTTTAGGACGCCAAATAAAATTCGCCCAACGCTTGAGACGAATGCAATCAAAAGTAAACAAAGCACAATCATTTCGGGCGAAATTTTTTGCCGTGTGTATTCGATGGCAATTGCCGATAAGACCGCAGCCGCAGCCGCACAAGGCGCTGAAATCAATCATTGAGTTCCACCAAAATAGGGGCAATCAATCCCAAAGCGGTGACGCCTAGCATGCCTGCCAGTGCGCCCTTGGCGCCAAATTCGTTTCCTAGAGGCGCAAAGATGGTGACGCCGAACGCGATCGCAGAAGGCAGTGCAACGAGCATGGCTGCAAATCCACCCCAAATATCGCCACTCATGTCGTGTTTGAGTGTGGAACCTGTCATCTCAGAACCCCCTTTGGGTATTATTTTTGAAAGTCTTGCGCAATTCAATGCGTTTTTCTGCTTCGTCGTGCCTTCGAATTTCATCGGGTGTTTTTGGAATAAAGGGTTTGACAGCAATGGGTTTTTTATCTGCGTCCATCGCCACCATCGTCAAGTAACAACTGTTGACGTGTCGCAATTGTTGGGTTTGTATATTTTCTGCAACCACTTTGACGCCCACCTCCATAGAGGTTCTGCCCGTTCGGTTGATGGACGCCATCAAGTTAACAATCTCGCCGATATGCACGGGTTCTTTAAAAATGACCTGATCGACACTCATGGTCACGACATAAGTGCCTGCGTATCGACTTGCACATGCGTAGGCCACTTCGTCAAGAAGTTTGAGTAGGGTGCCTCCATGCACATTGCCTGAGAAATTGGCCATGTCAGGCGTCATTAAGAGGGTCATGACCATCTGGTGTGAGGGTAGATTCAAGGACGTCTCCTGTGGTTATTTTTTTCCTTGCCCGTTGACATTGTAGGTTTGAATCCAAAAATAGGAAACAAGGACTTTTCAGCCCCATGGGCTCAAAGTTAAACTCATCACTTCAGACTTTTGATCAAGACCATGAAAATCATTTTATTTTTTATTTTTGCCTGTTCAATTTTAATGAGTCATGCGCAGCAAATAGGTCAGCAAACTCGGGTTCATGGCTTGCTTTGGGATATCCATGAAATGTCGGTGGAACAAGTCGGTCAATTTTCCAAAGCCACTGGTTTTATCAGCCGTGCAGAAAAAGAAGGCGGTGGATTTATTTATGAGGCAGGTTGGACGCAAAAAAAAGATTGGTCATGGCACAAACCATTTGGCTTAACTGCCAAAGACGATGAGCCTGCTGTACACCTCACATTTGAAGAGGCGCAATCTGTTTGTCGGTTTTTAAAAAAAAGATTACCCACCGACGTCGAATGGGTTGCCGCAGCCTACCATGAGCAACGACAAAATCCACCTGCTGGATTTAAAACAGGCCAAGATTATTTATATCCCAATGGTGATAGCGCCAAGCAAAGTCATTGTTTGCAAGGGTGTTAAAATTTCAATGGAACTGCGCCGCAGGGTAGTTTGACTCAGGGTACAGGACATGTATCCATTTTATTGGGTAGTGCAGGCGTCAACGGACTCTATCATATGGGTGGCAATGTATGGGAGTGGGTCGATACACCGATCGGTGGTGAGCGTATCACCCGAGGTGGTTCATGGTGGTACGACGCATCACGTCAAATGCAATCGGATATTGCAAGCAAGCCACCAGACACGCGAGTGGCTTACATTGGTTTTAGATGTGTTCAATAGTTTGCATGATTAGTCAATCGCTATTGCCATCACACTGCCTAACAGGCTGCTGAAATATTGGTCGATAAATCAGTTTGCATTACCTGGTTGATCTTTTTTACTGAGGTAAATTGCACATTCTGAAATTCACGCCCTTATTTGCTTGTTTTTTGAGGTTTTGAGCCACTTTCTTCATCATTTGTTG
>SHXN01000094.1 GCA_009693305.1 Limnohabitans sp. | reverse complement strand
GTACCCTCTTAATTTAATATTCTTATTAAGTCTATTAAGAGCAATTAAATTTAAGCCAATATTACAGCCAAGTTCGGCTACAGAACTAACATTTGGACAACTTTGAAAAATTTTTGCAAATAATGCAATATTAGAAGAAATTAGTTTTTCGTCATTATTACGGCTTGGGTAATCATTACCAAAGTCGGTAGCCCAGAATTTTTCTTGTTCAGTTTTATAGTTCATTATTTATGCCTTAAACGGGTTCAAACTCAGGATTCATATGTGTCTTGATCAGCGTTCTGATCTGTTCCACACTTAAAAAATCAGGGTTACTGCCCGATTCATAGGCAAAGCCGGTGGGCACTTGCTGGGCTTTTAATGTTTTCAAATACTCAATCATGTTTCGTTGTTGGCCTGCGCCCAAAATAGCGTAATATCCACCCAAGTCAACAGTGTTGGGGCTGTCGCTACTCGTGATCATCTCTTCGTGAAGTTTTTCGCCTGGGCGAATGCCTACAATTTCTTGTTTGCAATTGGGGCCAATCGCTTCAGCAACATCGCTAATGCGATAAGATGGAATCTTTGGTACTAAAATCTCTCCGCCTAATGCATGCTCTAAAGCCCAAAATACCATTTCCACCCCTTCTTCCAGTGGAATGTTGAAACGCGTCATTGCCGAATCGGTAATTGGCAGAATGCCTGTTTGGGCCTTGCTCAAGAAAAACGGAATCACTGATCCGCGTGAGCCCATCACATTGCCATAACGGACCACAGAAAAACGCAGTTCGCGGTCTCCAACGAAATTATTGGCGGCTATGAATAATTTATCACTACAAAGTTTGGTGGCGCCGTACAAATTAATCGGGGCGGCAGCCTTATCGGTTGAGAGGGCTACAACGCGACGTACTCCTTTATCTAGACAAGCCTCAATCACATTTTGTGCCCCCATCACATTGGTTTTAATGAATTCGAAGGGGTTGTACTCAGCGGCAGGAACTTGTTTTAAAGCGGCCGCGTGCACTACCGTGTCTATGCCTTCCATGGCGCGAGCTAAACGACCGGGGTCACGCACATCGCCAATGAAAAAACGCAGGGCAGGATATTTGTCTTGAGGGAACTCTTGCTGCATTTCATATTGTTTTAATTCGTCACGGCTAAATACTACTAAACGATTAATTTTTTGGCAATGTTCTAGTACGGCCTTAACAAAAGCTTTGCCAAAGGAGCCTGTGCCCCCAGTAATGAGAATACTTTGATCGCAAATATCAACAAATTGAAGCATGGCAACTCCGTCGAAAACTCGACGCTCATTAGAAAAGATGAATGAGTAAAGCAGAACTCATGCCATATTGAATGAGGCTGGTCTGTAATTTGCTTTAAATGAACAGTGTCGTCAATTTGACGGCGTTATTTGTGCACAACATGAATCAAGCAAACATCATTCCTTACAGTAAGCAATCCATCTCTGAAGCAGATATTGAAGCGGTGGTGAGTGTGCTGCGCTCGGATTTTTTAACCCAGGGCCCGGTGGTGCCTGCATTTGAGCAGGCAGTGGCAAATTATTGCCATGCATGGCATGGTATTGCCGTCAGTAATGGGACTGCTGCACTTCACATCGCTTGCATGTCCCTCGGTTTGGGTCCCGGCGATTGGTTGTGGACCAGCCCCATCACTTTCGTGGCTTCTGCCAACTGTGGTCTATTTTGTGGTGCCAAGGTTGATTTTGTAGACATTGATCCGCATACTTTTAATATTAGTGCTCTAGCACTTGAGAAAAAATTGATAGAAGCCAAACTGCAGGGTAAGTTACCCAAGGTTGTAGTGCCAGTGCATATGTGTGGACAACCCTGTGATATGGCTGCCGTACATGCACTTTCTATTAAGTACGGTTTTAAGATCATTGAAGACGCGTCGCATGCCATTGGTGCCAAGTATCTAGGTGAGCCCATAGGTAATGGTCGTTATTCAGATATAACAGTGTTTAGTTTTCATCCAGTCAAGATCATCACAACTGGTGAAGGTGGAATGGCTGTCACAAACAGCGATGTATTAGCCCAAAAAATGAAACTATTGAGAAGCCACGGCATCAGCAGTGCACCTGCTGAAATGGAGACAAGACCATCCGATGAAATTTGGAATTACCAACAAATTGATTTGGGTTTCAACTACCGTATGACAGAAATACAAGCGGCACTTGGGTTGAGCCAACTCAAGCGACTTGATGAGTTTGTTGATATTCGAAAAAATATCGCAATGTTTTACGACCAAGCCTTTTCATTGGTTGACATCAAAATTCCTTGGCAACATCCAGATACTCAGTCCAGCTTTCACTTGTATCCTATTCAAGTGACCATGACTTCTAGTATCAGCCAACAATCGCTATATCAAACTCTCACGCAAGCGGGCTTGAAAGTAAATTTGCACTATATCCCAGTCTATCGACAGCCCTACTATGCGCGTCTAGGTTTCAAAAAAGGTTACTGCCCGAATGCTGAAAAATATTTCAAGAAAAGCATCAGTATTCCTATATATGCAAGCATGAATACAGAACAGCAACAGCATGTGGTTGATTTAATTCAATCCTTTTGTCATTCCAAAGTGGTGAAGCAAACTGTGGGAGCAAGATTGTGAACATTGCCATCATCCCCGCACGCGGTGGCAGCAAACGCATTCCACGTAAAAATATCAAAGAGTTTTGTGGGAAACCCATGATTGCCTATGCCATCCAAGCCGCTAAAGCTTCGGGTTTGTTTGAGCACGTGCTGGTGTCTACTGACGATGCAGAAATTCAAATTATTGCTAACACATGGGGGGCTGACACGCCATTTGTCAGGCCCGCCGAGTTGGCCAACGACTTTACAGCCACTGTCCCTGTCGTGGTCCATGCAATTAAGGTTTGTGAAGCTTTAGCGTTGAAATTTTCAAATGTCTGCTGCATTTATCCAAGTGTGCCCTTCATTGATGTGAAAGACTTGCAGGGAGCGCTAGCCAAGCTAGTGCAAAGCCGTGCTGATTATTGTTTTCCAGTGACTGAATTTCCAGCAGCCATTCAAAGGGCTCTCAAGCACCACAACAATGGCATGATGCATCCTTTTTACCCCGAGTTTGAGCTGACCCGAACACAAGACTTAGAAGCTGCATTTTACGACGCCGGCCAGTTCTACTGGGGAACAAAACAAGCCTGGCTAACCAACAACCGCGTCCACAGCGGTGGCGTAGGTTATGAGATACCCAACTGGCGTGTGGTTGACATTGACACGCCAGCAGATTGGGATCGTGCTGAGCGTTTAGCCACAACCCTGTTTGCTGAATAAACACCATGGATCATCTGCGCATAGCTTTTAGAACAGACTCTAACCATGAAATCGGCACTGGTCACTTTATGCGGTGCTTAACTTTGGCTGACGAATTGAGCCAGCAACGCAGTGAGATTAGCTTTGTTTCGAGAGACTTGCCATCACATTTTCAGCATATGTTGGTTGAGCGTGGTATGACATACCGTAGCCTGCCAAGTCTCAACGGTGCTGAAACAATGGATGAACTAGCCCATGCCAAATGGTTAAAAACCAGCCAAATAAACGATGCGAATCAGACCTTAGAGCTTTTGGGCTCAGTTACTTGGGATTGGATCATCGTTGACCACTATGCCTTGGACCATCGTTTTGAAAAGCAAATGCGTAGTATTACCAAATACATTATGGTGATAGATGACTTAGCAGACCGTGTACATGATTGTGATGTCTTACTTGATCAAAATTTTTACCATGACCAGCAACATCGGTATATCGAAAAAGTGCAAACACATTGCCGCCAGTTGTTAGGCCCAAGTTATGCATTGCTGAGGCCTGAATTCAAAGAAATGCGTCAATTTGTAAGACAAAGTGCAGGTGATGTACGCAAAATCTTGGTGTTTTTTGGCGGAGTAGATGCAGTGAATTTAACAGGCACTGCCTTAGAGGTTTTAATCGACTTGAACTTGGATGTTCAAGTCGATGTGGTGATTGGCTTGCAGCACACTCACAAGTCAGACATCAAGCGGCTGTGCAACCAACACTATTTCAATTGCCATGTTGAAACCGCGCATATGGCCGAATTGATGGCAGAGGCTGATTTGGCAATCGGGGCAGGAGGATCTAGTAACTGGGAGAGATGTTGCCTAGGACTGCCATCAATTGTCATTGCAACTGCAGCCAATCAAGTTCCCATATCTAGTGAATTAGGCAGGCTGGGGGCCTGTTTGTATTTAGGCAGTATTCAAAATACTAATTTAAAGGAAATCAAAGAAAGTATTGAACTATTTATTTTCTCGCAACCTGAGCTTGAAAAAAAATCAAGAATTGCGCTAAGTTTGACAAATGGAAACGGGACTTGTTGTGTTACTCAAGAGATGCAAAATAAAATGAGAGTTGAAATATTAAATTCAGACAAGAATCACCCTATCATGAGTTATTTGAATGATTGGGGCGCTAGTAGGATAAATGTAAATATTGTCCATTCAGCGAACGACCTGCTCGGTGGATATATGTTGTATCTAGTCGCCTGTGGCGAAATCCTCTCAGAGGATGTTATCAAAAAGTTTAAGCATGCCTTAGTGCTTCATGCCAGTGATGTACCAATAGGAAGAGGGTGGTCGCCCCATATTTGGAGTGTATTAGAAGGAAAAAATACATTGACTGTTTCATTATTGGAGGTTGAATCAAAAGTAGATCGAGGCGCAATTTGGTTGAAAACAAAAATAAAACTTAAAGGCCATGAGTTATTAGATGAAATAAATGACAAACTATTCAAAGCTGAATTAGGTTTGATTACTAAGGGAATGTGCGCCGCACAAGAAATCTCTCCAAGAATTCAAGAAAATGTTAAAAGTAATTACTTTCCTAAAAGAACTCCAAAAGGTAGCAGGTTGAACATTAATAAAAGTTTGATAGATCAGTTTAACCTGTTAAGAGTTGCTGATAAAGACAGATACCCAGCCTTTTTTGAATATCTAGGACATAAATATATTGTGAACATTGAAAAGGCCAGTCATGAGTTTTAATGATCAAGTTCGCATAGATAAGCAGATGATTGGTAAATCGCATTCACCATTCATCATCGCCGAAATGTCAGGAAACCACAACCAGTCAATAGAGCGCGCTCTAGAAATTGTTGAAGCCGCAGCCAAAACTGGCGCTCATGCATTAAAAATTCAAACCTATAAGCCCGACACAATGACATTAGATTTGGATGAGCGTGAATTTCACATCAGTGATCCTAAAAGTTTATGGACTGGAACTTCACTTTATAAATTGTACGAACAAGCCTATACCCCATGGGAGTGGCATGAAGCTATTTTTAGAAAAGCTAAAGAACTGGGTATCATTGCATTTAGCACACCCTTTGATGATTCGGCAGTTGATTTTTTAGAAAGCCTTGATGTACCTTGCTACAAAATTGCATCATTTGAAAATACAGATATCCCATTGATTCAAAGGGTTGCTGCAACTGGAAAGCCACTCATCATTTCTACAGGTATGGCCACTATTGCAGAACTGGATGAAACAGTTCGTGCTGCACGAACTGCTGGGTGTAAAGATTTAATTTTGCTCAAATGCACCAGCACATATCCAGCCACAGCGGACAACACCAACATATTAACTATTTCGCATATGCGTGATATGTTTAATTGTGAGGTAGGTTTGTCAGACCACACCATGGGTGTTGGGGTGTCCGTTGCCAGCGTTGCTTTAGGGGCGACGGTAATTGAAAAGCATTTCACACTCAACCGTGCAGATGGTGGCGTTGATAGTACATTTTCAATGGAGCCAGCTGAGATGTCTCAGTTAGTGTTAGAAACTGAAAGAGCTTGGCAGGCTTTAGGGCATGTCAGTTATGGACCAACAATGGCCGAGGAGAAATCTATTGTCTTTCGTCGCTCTCTCTATGTGGTTGAAGATGTGAAGGCTGGACAAAAATTAACCAAGCAAAATGTTCGGGCTATTCGACCCGGCCTTGGATTAGCCCCTAAATATTTGAGCAAAGTATTGAATCAAAAGGTAAGCAGAGACGTGACTAAAGGAACTGCCTTGAGTTGGGATTTTTTCAAATGAAAAATATCCGTTTAAACGTTTTAATTATCGGTTGCGGCAATATTGCCGGTGGATACGATGACGCACAGCCAAATGAAAATTTGCCTTTGGGACATGCAAAGGCATATATCAATCATGGTGGTTTTGAATTATCCACTTGCATTGAACCCGACGCCCAAAAACGTGTGGCATTTCAAAAATGCTGGGAAGTTGCGCGTGGCTACGAGTCAATGCAATCGTTATTAGTAAATGGGTTTGCATTTGATGTGATCAGCATTTGCTCGCCGACACAACAACACGAGAAAGACATCCAGATCGCTATTTCGCTTCATCCCAAATTAATTTTTTGTGAAAAACCTGTTACACCTGCTTATGAAACATCACTTAAATGTATCAAGGCATGTCAAGAAGCAACAATCCAATTGGCAGTCAATTACAGCCGGCGTTGGTCATCGCAAGTGACAGCATTAAGTGAAGAGTTAAACAATGGGAACTGGGGTATGGTTAGAAGCGTCACAGGCATTTACAACAAAGGCATTCTTAATAACGGCAGTCATATGATTGATTTATTGCAATGCCTAATAGGTTCATTACAAATTCAATCGGTTGGTAAAGCCGTTTATGACCATTGGTCAGATGATCCATCGGTTGATTGTGTTTTAAGAAATCAGCACGGCGTTCCCGTACACATCAATGTGGCAGATGCCAGAGACTATGTTATTTTTGAATTGCAAATCGTCACAGAAAAAGGCGTCATTTCAATTGAAGATGGTGGTGCTAAATGGCGATTTAGAAAAGCGCAACCTAGCAGTCACTTGGCTGGCTATCAATTTTTAAATGAAGCTGAAACCATTCATCAGTTGCAGTCGGATGCCCTGACAAATGCCGTAGCCAACATTTGGGACGCATTGACTTACGGCAAACCATTGCTTAGTGATGGAAGTAATGCATTGCAAGCACAACTCGTGTGTGAGCGCATTAAGCAATTAGCAACGCAAGCGCATTCACATAAGCAAACCACAGAGGTTATTTGATGAAACAAGAGCTCGCGCTATTGGGTGGTCAACCGATCATCAACCGAAAATTTAAAACCTATAACTCTATTGGCATAGAAGAAATTGAGGCCGCTAAAGAAGTGATAGAAAGCGGTGTGTTGTCACAATTCATTGGTGCGCATCACGCAGATTTTTTGGGTGGGCCCAAAGTGAAAGCATTTGAAGCGCAGTGCGCTGAATATTTTGGTGTTAAGCATGCCATCACAGTTAATTCGTGGACCAGTGGCTTGATTGCAGCAGTAGGCGCAGTTGGCATCGAGCCTGGCGACGAAGTGATTGTTCCTCCTTGGACCATGTGCGCCAGTGCAACTGCTATTTTGCATTGGAATGCCATCCCTGTTTTTACAGACATCGATACCAAAACATTTTGTTTGGATCCAAAGTCTGTTGAGGCCAACATCACGCCATACACCAAGGCCATCATGGCCGTTGATATTTTTGGTCAATCGGCAGACATGCAAGCATTGATGGCCATTGCAAAAAAACATGGTTTAAAAGTTATCTCCGATACTGCACAATCGCCTGGTGCGATGTATCAAGGTCAATACGCAGGTACGTTGGCTGATGTAGGTGGTTTCAGCTTGAACTACCACAAACATATACATACTGGCGAAGGTGGCATATTAGTTACCAATGACGACAAGATTGCTCAGCGTTTGCAATTGATCCGTAACCACGCTGAAGCTGTTGTGGAAGGTATGGGTGTGAGTGATTTGAGCAACATGGTTGGTTACAACTTTCGCTTAGGTGAAATTGAGTGTGCCATGGGTATGACTCAATTAAAAAAATTAGAATCTTTTGTGAAGAGACGCCAACAAGGTGCAGATCGATTAAATCAAAAACTTGCTAATTTAGATAGTTTGACTTTGCCTTATGTCATGACTGCGGCAACACACGCCTACTATATGTATCCAATCCTATTGAATATTGAATATCTGCAAGTGCCACGAGAACGAATCGTTCAAGCATTACAAGCTGAAGGGGTTACTGGATTGGCCAATGGCTACCAAAATGTGCATCTGCTACCCATGTTTCAAAAGAAGATTGCCTATGGCTCGCGAGGCTTTCCTTGGAGCTCGGACATCTGTCATCGCCAAGTGAGTTACGCTAAAGGGATTTGCCCTGTTGCTGAACAATACCACGATCGCAGTTACATGGGTTTTGCCATGTGCTTGCATGATTTGTCAGATGCTGACATTGATTTAATTGCACAAGCATTTCACAAGGTTTGGCATAACCTCCAGTATTTAAAAGAGAAAGACATGGTTGCAGCATGATTGTTGCCGAAGGTCATTCAGATAAGCAAGATGCCTATCAACTCAAGGTCTGCAACGATTGGCAGATATGGGACGCTCTTGTGGCTCATTCTCGGCAGGGGCATATTTTTTCAAATTCGCATTTTTTAAAAGCCTTAGGTTTTCCATTTACTTGCTATCAAGTTCTAACGTCCACAGGTATTTGTGTGGCAGGCATTGCGGTAGTTGAAGAGGGTCAGCTCATGCGGCGTGCCCCCATTGCATTCACTCCACATCAGGGCATTTTTTTTGCCGAATACATCGATCAATTACAGACGCATAAAAAATTAACAATACAATTTCGAATTACTGAATTTTTAATTGAGCAGCTGATTTCAATTTATCAATCATATAGCATGGCGATGTCACCTTTTTTTCAGGATATGCGGCCTTTTTTATGGCATAACTACGGTCTAGCTGAG
>SHXN01000093.1 GCA_009693305.1 Limnohabitans sp. | reverse complement strand
CGCTCGTTTCGTGAATACTGACTCATGCCGTTGGTGACAACGCGCTTGAGCTCCGACGTGGCGGCAACCACAGTGCCGCCTGGGCACATACAAAAACTGTAGACCGATCTTCCGCTAGTTGCGTGATGAACCAATTTGTAATCGGCTGCTCCTAATATGGGATTGCCCGCATGTTGGCCCCATCGCGCACGATCAATCACGCTTTGCGGGTGTTCAATACGAAAACCGATAGAAAAAGGTTTGGCTTGCATGGCAACGCCGTGTTGATGTAGCACACTGAATGTGTCGCGCGCACTGTGACCCAATGCCATAACGACATGACGAGATAAAACTGTGTGTCGTGTGCCTGTTTTTAAATCTGTGACCACAAGGCCGCACAATTGACGTTGGTTTTGTGAATGGGTGTCGATCAACAAATCGGTGACTTGTTGTTCAAATCGAATTTCGCCGCCCAGTGCTTCAATTTGCGCTCGTAAATTTTCCACAACTTTGACGAGTTTGAACGTGCCAATATGCGGATGGGCTTCGTACAAAATTTCTTGGGGCGCGCCTGCACTCACAAACTCATGCATGACTTTGCGACCGAGGTGGCGAGGATCTTTGATTTGGCTGTACAACTTGCCATCAGAAAAAGTGCCAGCACCGCCTTCGCCAAATTGCACGTTGCTTTGTGGATTGAGCTGATGTTTGCGCCACAAACCCCATGTATCTTTGGTGCGTTGTCGCACCGATTTGCCGCGCTCAATCACAATCGGTTTGAGCCCCATTTGTGTCAAAGCCAATGCAGCAAAAATCCCGCAAGGTCCAAATCCCACCACCACGGGTCGCATGCCTTGCGGCGGAGACCAATCGGCAGGCGCATGGATAAGTGCATGCCACTGCATATCTGGCGTGGCTTGAATGTGCGAATTTTCTTTGAAGTTAATTAATAATTGTTGTTCGAGTGCCGAACTTTGGAGTGTGACGTCAACGATGTAAACCACTTGAATGGGTTTTCTGCGTGCATCAAAACTGCGTTTGAAAACATGCCACGATTGAATATCGGATGCAGAAATATTGAGCGTTTTTTGAATCAATGCTTGTAGTGCAGGGGTGTATAAATGCGAGGGTGCGTAGATATCTGATGCATCGTAAGATGCATCTAATGGAATTTTGAGTTCGCTGAGTTGAATCATGGGGGCTAGTGGCCTGTGGTTATCAGGCAAAAAACCTGCGAGCGGTAATCATTAAGCAGCTATTGTGCTCACTGAAGAGTTATGGTTGTCTCGGGTAGCAGCGCGTTTATAGCGAGGCTTTGATACGGTGACTTCGGGTGACATGCCCGCAGCTGCGGCCATATCCATCAGCATACCCAAAGAAAATAAATGAATTTTTCCACGAATCAAATCTGATACACGGGGCTGGGTAACGCCAAATAATTCTGCCGCATTCTTTTGTCGCAGTTTGCGGGTATTGATAATTTCGCTTAATTCCATCATGAGTTTCGATCGGGCTTTCATACTCGCGGTCTCTTGCGGCGTGTCAGTGATGGCATCCCAAACGCTTAAGAAATGTGTAGATTTCATGACTTGAGTCCTTGTAATAGTTCGCGCAATCTTTTGGTAGAGATAGATAAGTCTTGTGTAGTTGTCTTT
This sequence comes from Limnohabitans sp., assembly GCA_009693305.1. Lineage (GTDB taxonomy): Bacteria > Pseudomonadota > Gammaproteobacteria > Burkholderiales > Burkholderiaceae_C > Limnohabitans. Next base: position 7,370 of record SHXN01000093.1, on the reverse strand, counting down.
TGTGTTTTCTTTTGGAAACAGTGCAAAACATAAATAGCATCTTTTGGTTTTGCTACATAGATTACTCGGAATTGTCCTGCTTCATCTTTAAGGCGTATTTCCCAAACGCCTTTGCCAATTGTTGGCATCGGTTTGGAATCATGGGGTTCAAGTCCGTTTTGAACTCTATCTAACTGATAGCCGGCCTTTCCATGAACAGAAGCGGGAAATTCCCTCGGGTCATCTAAGGAGTTGCCCAAAAAAACAATATCTTCGATGTGTTAATTATACAAGTATTTGGATAATTGGCGCACGATGTTTTTTAAATAACCATGTTTCGATTTCAGCCCAATTCAGACACTTACAAACCTAAAGGCATAATGAAGTGGTGAAGTCCACCAGGCCGTCACTGGTGCAATCCGCAAGGACTGTGTTGCAAAACATGGGGTAGAAATACCGCACTGGAGGAACGTCCGGACTGCAAAGGACAGCGCAGGAGGTAACACCTCTCCACCGTGAGGTGAGGATTAGAGCAACAGAGACGAGTCGACAAGGGCAACTTTGTCGGGTGAAACGGGCAATCTCTGCGCGTAGCAATACCAAGTAGGCCTTCGGAATGTTGCAAAACATTCGCCTGTGATCCGCAGGTTGTGTTGGCGGGTAGGTAGCACCGAGCCGTGTGGGTGACCCACGGCCCAGAGGAATGACGGTCACATGAAGGCAACTTCGTGCACAAAATCCGGCGTATCGGTGGGCTTCACTTTTTATTTCCCTTGTATATGTTCTACATGCGCCATCAGCGAGCGCATCGCATAACCCATGACGTTGGGATGTACGTCGTCATAGGCGTGTTTGAGCCACTCTTCCATGCTTGCGTTCGGCATTGCATCCATGATGCGTTTGATTTTTGCTTCTCGCTTTAAACGATGCTCTTTTAATTTTTGAATGTGTTCGATCGCGTTAAAAGCACCATCACCCCAATTGCCCATCACGTGTCCGTGCGCTGGCAAGATAAATTGGACGTGATATTTTTTGCAAGCAGCAATGAGTTGATCGAGTGAACGCATGTAGTCGCCCATGTGTCCATCGGGCGGATTGACGACGGTTGTGCTTCCATTAAGCACATGATCGCCACTGATCAAAACGCCATCCTCTTGCATGATCAAGCATACGTGATTGGCCGCGTGTCCTGGTGTATAAATAACACGCAGGGTATGTGTTGTGGTGCCGTCTGATACGGCAACAGTTTCATCATTCGCTAATGCGCGATCAGGCACAAAAAAACTATTGACGTTGGCGGTGGGAGCAGAGGACAGGCCGAGTAGGGGGGGGGCATTGCTTTTGAATAATTCTTTGAGAGGAATGGCACCCGGCGAATGATCCGCATGTGAGTGCGTGCAGATGATGTAGCGAATATTTCCTTGCGTTGCATCAAACAGTCGTTGGACATGTTGCGGGTCATGTGGGCCTGGATCGATCACGATATAACCGCTTGCAGGTGTGCCGATGATATAGGTGTTGGTGCCAGGACCCGTCATCATGCTTGGATTGGGCGCGGTTAATCGTTGCAAATTTTTGAGAAGCGCAACGGGTTTTTCGTGTTTCCAAGTTAAGTCATGAAGGATTTGTCCATCAGGACAAACCAAAGACAATTCTCCAAACGCCAAATCGCTTTCCATGTGTCGAATGGGCATGCCTTTGGTGTTGATACTGGCTCTGGGGCAACTCGTAAATAGTGGATGTTCGCTCGCACATGCATTTATTACATCGTCAACGGTTGCATAGGCTTTCATGCGTTCCAACGTTCGAATGATTGGAAATACCATAAAAAAATCACTGTTATGGTAACGTTTTAATGCATCTGCGGGTTTGATCCATTCGGGCGCGAATTGTTCTTTTTCATCGGCGATGGGTGTTTGATTGTTGGGGACTCGTGCGGCTAGAAATGGAACATCAAAACGCTTGGGCATGTCACGATCGGTTTGCCAATGCGCCCAAACAAAAACTTGATCGGCGCGCAGTTGTAATTTCATAGACTTGCATTGATCAAATAAAGAAGTATGACGATTCATTTGAGCAATGTCGTTGGCGTCTGCGGGTCGTCCATCTGCGTGCGTGGCCAACAAAATACCCACTTCTTCAAAACTTTCGCGTATCGCTGCAATGGCTTGGGTGAGAGCCTTATCAGTTTGAGTGCTTCTGCGTTTGGCTAATGCATGCGATTGGGCATCTGTTTCGTCGATGCCGCCCCCAGGAAAGACATAAGCGCCAGGCGCAAAACTCGCTGTTGTGGATCTGCGAGTCATCAATACTTCTAAACCTGTTGGCCCGTCATGCAATAGCAAAACCGTTGCGGCTTTGAATAGAGGGGCGGGTTCACGCTGAGGATGAATAAATTGTGTAGATCTGACCATGGTGTTATTATCAATTGAAATAGAATTAGCGTTTATTCCATATTTCAATGAAAGTAAACCTTTATGTACAATTTATTTCTGCGTTTTTTTATTCGTATTGATCATGGCCTTGTTGCCTGTGCTTTCTTAGTCGCAAGCTTGGCCGGCTAAACAACCCATTCGATTGATTGCTGTTTCCCCACCTGGGGCTTCTGTGGATCAAGTGGCACGTATTTTGGCCATTCCTTTGTCCCAACAATTGGGGCAAACGGTTATTGCTGAAAACAAAGGAGGCGCCTCGGGCGTGATCGGAACTTCGGCCGTGTTGACCGCACCTGCCGATGGTTATACATTTGCTGTGGTGTTTGACACACATGGCGTCAATCAAAGTTTGATGCCCAATATGCCGTATGACACCAAAAAAGATTTGTTACCCTTGGTGTTGATCGGAACTTCGCCCATAGTGCTCGCTACCAACGCATCTTCTGAATACAAAACCTTTGCCGATGTGGTGGCCGCTGCCAAGGCTAAAAAAATGTGAGCTATGGAACGATTGGCAACGGAAGCCTGGGTCATTTGGCCATGGATTTGCTGGGTAAAAACAACAACATCGAAATTCGATCACATTCCATTTAAAGGCGGCGGTCCTTTGATGAATGATGTGGTTGCAGGTCATGTGCCTTTGTCAATTGCTTCAGTGTTTGTCACCAAGCCACATATTGATAGCAAAAGACTGCGTCCCTTGGCCATGACGTCGAGCAAAAGAACGGCTAGTTGCGCGATGTGTCAACAGTGGCTGAAGCGGGATTTGCTGGCTTTGAAGCGCCTGCATAGTGGGCGGTGTTGGCTTCTGCCAAAACACCACCAGACATCGTTAAGAGCATGAATGAAGAACTCAACAAAGCGCTTCGCAATCCAGATATCGCCAACAAATTACATGCGCAAGGCATTGATATTGCGGGTGGAACGGTTGACAAAGCGCGTGGCTTTATCGAGGTTCAAATTGACACATGGGCCAAAGTGGTTCGCGACAACAACATCAAGGCCGATTAAAAATAATCAATACTCGGGTGTGATTTGCAAGGCTACTAAAAACCGTGCAACCATGTTGTAGGTTGCGATGGCCGTGGTCAACTCCACAATCTCCGTTGTACTGAAATGATTTTTTAATGCGCCAAATACCTTGTCTTGTACTTGTACATCCAATGTCATTTGCGCCGCATATTGAATCACTAATTTTTCTATTTCACCCAGTGATGCGTCAGTGATGGTTTCTCTGGCGTTGCCTTTGACGATTCGATTGAGTGCGTCCAATTCGGCTTGGGTTCCTCCCGCTTTTAAAAAGTCGGGGGCATGGTGATGGTATTCATAATGCGCGCCTGTGAGCAAGGCCACCGTGCAAATGCCCAATTCGCAGAGTTTGCGAGAGGCGGACAATCCTGTTCGAACATTTTTGAGATAGACGTTCCAACCTCTGGCGACGGGCTCACTCCACAGCAGAGCCAAATCGAGGTTGAGGTAGGTGCCGCCACGTCGCTCAAGAATGGCGCGGGTCAAATCGTTGGGCTGGGGATGTTGTTCGGGGGTCCAAGCAGGAATTCTCATGGCTTTGTATCCAAAAAGGGTTGAAAAAACCAAAGCTTAACTGCAAGTGATTTTTTTTTGCAGAATCCATGGCGACAGGACCGATAATCGCATAATGCGTATTCCATTTACAAAAATGCAAGGGGCAGGCAACGACTTTGTGGTTTTAGACGAAACCCGTGGTCTTTTTCATTTAAGTCCCAAGCAGTATCAATTTTTAGCGGATCGACATTTCGGTGTGGGTGCGGATCAAATTTTGTCGGTGCGAGCAGCCGCGCAGGCGGATATTGATTTTTCTTATGTGATTCACAATGCAGATGGTTCAGAAGTGGAGCATTGCGGCAACGGTGCGCGATGTTTTGTGCGTTTTGTGCGTGAGCAAGGCTTAACACAAAAAAAATCGATTCGCGTTCAGGTCAAAAAAGGCGTGATTCAATTGTATGAATTAGACGATGGAAATGTCAAAGTTGATATGGGTCCGCCTTTTTTGAATTGGCGTGACGTGCCCGTTGATGCAAGCCACGCGCAATTAATTCACGATAGTCAACCCAGTGTGTGGAAGCTTTTATTGGCGCAACACATATCAGTGGAGGTATGCGCTGTTTCAATGGGCAACCCACACGCGGTTATGCGAGTCGATGACGTTGATCATGCACCTGTTGCAACACAGGGTCCACAAATTGAAAGTCACCCTGCATTTGCGCAACGCGTCAATGCGGGCTTTATGCAAATTATTTCTCGTCAACGCATTAAACTGCGTGTGTTTGAACGCGGTGCGAGCGAAACATTGGCTTGCGGCACGGGTGCATGCGCCGCAGTGGTGGCAGGCGTCGCGCAAAATTGGCTCGATCCCGTGGTGCAAGTGCAAACTCGCGGTAGCTTGTTGACAATTGAATGGCAAGGCGGTACATCTCCTGTTTGGATGAGCGGCCCGGCTACAACCGTTTTTAAAGGTGAAATCGAAATTCCTCTATGACAACAACTCCAATGAACCCCATCACGGAAGACGACATTGCCAATTTTTTGGTGAATACGCCCGATTTTTTTGTGCGACATGCCGAAGTTTTATCGACGATTAGAATGACGAGTCCGCATGGCAATCGCGCGGTGAGTTTGCAAGAGCGCCAAGCTGAAATGTTGCGAGAAAAAATTCGCGCCTTAGAGATGCGCATCATGGACATGATTCGTCACGGCAATGAAAATGATGTCCTATCACAGCGCATGTATCAATGGGCGCAAAATTTATTGCTATCGCAATATCCTTCCAATTTGCCGATGGAGTTGTCGCAATCGATTGAACGTCAATTTTTAGTTCCACAAGTGGCGCTCAAAATTTGGAATGTGGCCACGGCGTATGAGATGGAGCCTTATGTGTTGGGCGTTACCGAAGAAGATCAACAATGGGCAGATTCGTTAGCAACGCCTTATTGCGGCGCTAATTCAAATTTTAATTGTGTCAAATGGCTGGCGCACCCTAATGAAGTTCAATCCATAGCATGCATTCCATTAAGACCATTAAGCACTGATCCCGATGCGCCTGTTTCGACGCAATCCATGGGTTTGATGGTTTTGGCGTCACCTGATCCACAACGCTATCACGCCACCATGGGAATCGATTTGCTTGAGCGAATTGGACTAATGGCGAGTGCGGCTTTGTCGCGTTTGCGTTAAGCCATGGAAGATGCTGCACTGATTGAGCGTTATTTGGCGCATGTGCAGTTTGAAAAGCGATTGGCCGATCGAACATTGGCCTTGTATACCGAAGATTTAAATAAATTAAAAACGTTTGCAGAAAAAGCGTCGATCACTTTGTTGAATGTGCAGCCTACGCACATGCGTCGATGGATTGCACAAATGCACGGTGCGGGGCGCAGTGCGCGAGGCATTGGTTTGATTCTTTCGGGATGGCACGGTTTTTATAATTGGCTGGGACGTGAAGGATTGATGACGACGCATCCACTTAACGGTGTGCACGCGCCCAAAGCGGCCAAGCCTTTACCCAAGGCGCTCGCTGTCGATGATGCGGTTCAACTCAGCGACTATCGGAACATTGATGAACCCGATTGGATGCAAGCGCGCGATGTGGCCATCATTGAGTTGTTGTATGGCAGTGGGCTTCGAATTGCAGAACTCACGGGCTTGGACATTGCTGCGAGCGCCCAAGCCAAAGGCTGGCTTGATTTAAAAGAGGCCGAGGCGCATGTGCTGGGCAAGGGGAGCAAACGCAGAACCGTGCCCGTTGGAAAGCAAGCCATTCAAGCGGTTCATCATTGGATGAATTTGCGTGTTGTGTTGTTAAAGCCCTCGGTGCAAGACGCGCTGGCTTTGTTTGTTGGCGCACAAGGTTCACGATTAACGCCGCAATACATTCGTAAACGTTTAAGAAAGCGTGGGTTGCTTGCAGGGTTGTCGACGCCTGTTCATCCGCACATGTTGCGTCATTCATTTGCCAGTCATGTGCTTCAATCGAGTGGCGATTTGCGCGGTGTGCAAGAATTATTAGGACACGCGAGCATCACCACCACGCAGGTTTATACGCGGCTTGATTTTCAGCATTTAGCACAAACTTATGATGCAGCGCATCCGCGAGCCCATCGCAAAGATTCACAAAAAGACTGATACGATTTATGAAAAGCATTCGCCTCAAAGAGGGCAAAGAACGATCTGCATCGAGATGGCATCCTTGGATATTTGATACTGCAATTGCAAAGGGCAGTGCGGATTCTGGCGAGACGGTGCGAGTCGAAAGTTCTGCTGGCATATTTTTGGGATGGGCGTCGTTCAGTCCCACATCTAAAATTCGTGCGCGCATTTGGAGTTTTGACGAAGACCAACGCATTGACGAGTATTTTTTCAATCAATGCTTGAACGTGCAGTCAATGCACGATCGCGATTTGATATTCAAAGCAATGGCGTTCGCTTAATTCATGGTGAAGCCGATGGATTACCAGGTTTGATTGTTGATCAATATGCAGATACCTTGGTTGCACAGTTTTTATCAAGCGGCGCTGAGCGATGGAAGTCGACCATTTCAGACGCATTATTGAATGTAACGGGTTTGCAACGTTTGTATGAAAGATCGGATCCGGGTGTGCGCGCATTAGAAGGTTTGCCTTCAAAGAAGGGTTGGTTGCGTCAACCCAATCGCGATAGGGGCACGACTGAAATCACCATTCAAGAACATGAATGGCAACTCTCGCTTGATATCGCACAAGGTCACAAAACGGGGTTTTATTTGGATTAGCGCGACTCGCGACATCTTTTTTCAAGTTACGCAAAAAGGCTTGGCTTTCAAAGAGTCCTCAATTGTTATTGCTACACCGGCGGGTTTACGGTGGCCACGCTTTGCGGGATGCGGGCCGCTGGCGTGTTGGGTGCTGGTGCTTTAGTCACATCCATTGATTCATCGGGCCC
>SHXN01000092.1 GCA_009693305.1 Limnohabitans sp. | reverse complement strand
GTTCATCTCCTCCAAAAACTCACGCTTACGCGTACGCTTGGTGACCAATTCAAATCCGGTGCTGGCAAAGGTGGTTTGTTTCATCTACCTATAACGCTTGTGTCACGCCTTTGGATGACTTACGATGAGACTTTTGCAGAGAATCCCTTACTTAACCACCGACTACATGAATTATTCCCGTAAAAACGGAGTTAAAGTTGTCGGCTTCACCTTCAGTGTAGGCTACAAGTTCTAATCACAGTTTTATTCATAAAAAACCAGTAGATTAAATGTCTGCTGGGTTTTTATTGCGTGTAACAAAACCGAAAGGCTATGCAGGAATCAACACGGGTGTACTCGTTGCTCGCCCTTTGTAATCGGTCCAACATTTGCGAGTGAAGTCATAGAGCTTGCAGTCCCGCGCCGTTTGAAAATACCAATGCCAAGAAAACGGTTGAACAATGATTCGCCCCGGTAACAAAGTTTCTAATTTGTTTTGTGCCTGCTTGAGTTTGTACAAAGGAATGCTCATGTCCACATGATGCGCCGTGTGCTCCATGATGTGATGCAATAAAGAGCCAATATCGAAAGGAAACGTGAGATGAACCGTGGTTGACACAAACGGTTGAGCTTTGGACCATTCAGCGCGATCGTCGTGCCAAGAAACCTTGACGTGCGTGTGATGCACGTACACCACAAAACCAATCATGGCGCACCAAAATAAAAATGGAACAACTACACCCATGAGTAACACGAGCGCAATCGATTGATCAAAAGCAATGGCTCCACCGACCATTGCAGATAACCAAATGAGTGCAAAACTACAAACCAATAAATTATCTTGAATGAAAATTGAGCGGCGTGTTGGCATTTCTTTGGCATTTGGAAAAACCATTTTTTTCCACCAAATTTCAATCATGTAATACAAGCCTGGCGCCCATCCACTGCGATAGATGCGGTCGAGCAAGCGACCCGCAATGGAAAGTTTAGAAAACTCTTCTTGCGTTAAGGGTGCCCAAACAAAATCAAAACCCTTGAGGTTGGTGTAACCGTGATGGACCACGTTGTGTCCAATGTCCCACAAACTGTATGGCGTAAGAGATGGCAAAAAAGCAATGCGCCCCAACCACTTGTTAAGGTTGCGTTGAGGTGTGAGGCTTTGATGACACGCGTCGTGTCCGATGATGAACAAGCGACCGATCCAAAAACCTGCTACAAGGCCACACAATAATTTGGCCCACCAAACATCAAAATAAACAGTGCCAAATAACAATGCAGCCCAAACCGCGTAATCTAAACACAACAAAATAATTGCGCTCAAGGTTACCCTTTGCGCCAAAGGAATCAACCACTCACGAATAATTTTTCGATGCGGAATGGGCTCACCCGGAGGTATAGGTCTTTCGGTGGATTGCATAACTACTGAAAAAAATTTGAAGATGCTTGAATGGTCTCAACAACTGCGACAACTGTTAAGCCCAAGATGAATCCATCAATTGTAACGAAACCGAGTATAAAAAGGCTACAAAACTTGAAAATAGGTCTCCTTGTAAGGATATTCGGTTCTGGCAATTACCACCTAGCGGGAAGTTGCGATCGAACTTGGTAGGTTTTGTCGCTTTCGCGCACCACATAGCCGCCCAAAACCAGATCTTTGAGTATTCGACTGACCATTTCTCGACTACAGCCTATTTGTTGGGCCATTTGCGCATGCGTCAGCGTTGGTACTTGGGCAAAGCCCTGACTGGTTGCAGGATCATTTTGTCGCTTGAGCAAAGCGGTTAAACGTGAATATGTATCCGAAAAAAGCGCGTGTCGCGTCACCTGCGTCGCATGTCTGGCTCGAACAAAAGCTTGTTGCATGAATGCAATGGCCAAATCGGGTGAGATAGATAACTGTTCTTGAACGACACTTGCGTCGACACATACACATTGAGTGGGCACCAGCGTAATGATGCTGGCACTGCGTTTTGAGCCATCGAGTGACATTTCACCCGTGCACTGACCAGGACCACAAATGCTGAGTGTGATTTCTCGCGGGCGATTGTCGTCTGACATGGCAAACACGCGCATCCGACGCGTTAAAACAATGAACAAGCCACCCGTTTTGTCTCCTTCATGAATAACGACGGTATTTCGCTTGTAATTTCTGATTTCTCCAAGGTTGGCCAAGCATTGAAACGCTGGATGAACAATAATGTCAACTATGAGGTTGGTAGGTGCAAATTCGGTTTTCATGAGCATGACTTTATTTTTGATTAAGCATCTGTATCGCCATTTACGCTTACTTTTTTTTGTAAAACACCTCATGTTTTTGCTCGATGACTTTGGTAACTGCGTCACCATTCTTCAGCTTTGAAGTGTCATCTATCCGTGTGACAATACAAGTCTATTGAGGGAGATATCAAACATGGCAAGTTGTGCTACAAAAATTGTTGCAACCTTAGGGCCCGCATCCAGCGAACCTCAGCTTTTGGAGCAAATGATTCGAGCGGGCGTCAACGTGGTTCGCCTCAACTTCAGCCACGGCACGGCACAAGATCACATTGATCGCGCCACCTTGGTCCGCGAAGCAGCAACTTGCGCAGGTCGTGAAGTTGCCATCATGGCCGATTTACAAGGCCCAAAAATCAGAGTCGGCAAGTTTGCTGAAGGCAAAGTTAATCTCATCGCAGGCCAATCATTCATCCTTGATGCTTCGCGTCAAGAGTTGGGCGACATCCATGGCGTAGGCCTCGATTACAAAGAGTTACCGCAAGATGTCAGAGCTGGCGACTTGTTGTTACTCAACGACGGCCTCATTGTTCTAACCGTCGATCATGTCAAAGGCGAACAAGTTCACACCACAGTCAAATTAGGTGGCGATCTTTCCAATAACAAAGGCATTAACAAAAAAGGTGGCGGCCTAACTGCACCCGCACTTACTGCTAAAGACATGGACGACATCAAAACAGCGATGTCGTTTCAAGCCGATTACTTAGCAGTTAGTTTTCCAAAAAACGCAATCGATATGGAAATGGCGCGTCAATTGGCCAATGTCGCCGCAGCGCCATACAAACACAAGCCCGCATTAATTGCAAAAATCGAACGCGCAGAAGCCATTCCTAATCTCAAAGAAATACTTCTTGCCAGCGATGGCATCATGGTAGCTCGCGGTGACTTAGCAGTTGAAGTTGGTTATGCCACTGTGCCCGCTCTACAAAAGCGAATGATCACCATGGCGCGAGAAATGGACCGTGTTGTTATTACCGCGACCCAAATGATGGAAAGCATGATTAACAATCCCGTTCCCACTCGTGCAGAGGTGAGCGACGTTGCCAATGCCGTTCTAGATGGCACCGATGCGGTGATGTTGAGTGCAGAAACCGCAGCAGGCAAATACCCACTCGAAACTATTGTTGAAATGGCTCAAATTTGTTTGGCCGCCGAATCCGCAGAAAAAGCAGAGCTCGATGCAGACTTCATGGGAAAAACATTCCAAAAAATCGACCAAGCCATTGCCATGGGTGCGTTGTTCACCGCGCATCATTTAGGCGCCAAAGCTTTGGTTGCACTCACAGATTCAGGGTCAACCGCATTGTGGATGAGTCGGCATCTCATACACATTCCTATTTATGCCCTCACCAATAAACTCAGCACGCAACGCAAAATGGCTTTGTATCGAAACATTCGCCCCTTGCTCATGACCACCAGCGTAGACCGCGATACTGCATTAACACAAGCCGAAGCACATTTAAAGAAAAGAAACATCGTAAGCAAAGGTGATATTTATGCCATTACTTGCGGCGAGCCCATGGGCTCACCAGGCGGCACCAACATGCTCAAAATTTGCTGCGCCGAATAATCAATTTTTTTTATTCAGCCCATAAACATACACGCCATGCATCAACCATGGCGTTACCCAACAAATCCAAGCCGTCCATAGCGTATGGCTTGTAAAGTGTGCGCCTCTTATTTGTTGTGACACGCCTAGCAACACACCCGTCGCTACTGCGATGAACAGACATCTCGACGCAAAGCGTGAATTGCTTTGTTTCAACCAAAAATAAGCACCCATAAATGCAAATCCCGTTGATGCATGTCCTGCAGGAAAGCAATGACCACCGCCATCTGTTTTCCAAAAATCAAGATGCGAAACATAAGGCACAGTGCCTCCAAACACGTCAACATCCCAAGGGCAACTTGTTGTACTTAAACCCTTCATGACAATAACAACAATTAAAGAAGCAACAATCGAAAACCAAAGAAGCCATCTTTGAGTCGTCGGCAATTCTTTTAAAAAACCTCTTGGCCAAATACTGAAGACCAACCATGCAAGCAAAACAAGCCAACCTAAATTTCGAGCGCCTGTATGAAGAATATTTTTCAAAATAAAATGATTGGACAGCGGGAACCCCCTGAGTTGGCCAAACCATCGTGCCGTCGCCAAATCGCCTTGCGTACTTTCCCAAACCAGGATCCCAACCATCCCTAAAATTGAAAATAAGCCGCCGCGCCGATCAAACGCTGATAAAAATGTATTCATACCCACATCATAAAGGTTTAAAAAAATTTTGATTGATTGCTCATTAGCCTGAAGATGTCTGCCGTCTACCCTTAAAATACAATTCTGAATTTAGGCTTAGGCCGTTCGTAACGCTCGTTTTTAACTTCAGGATTAATCATCATGCCACTCGTCTCCATGCGCGAACTCTTAGACCATGCCGCAACTAACCGCTATGGCATACCCGCTTTCAATGTCAATAATTTGGAGCAAGTGCAAGCCGTCATGTCTGCGGCTGATGAAGTCAACGCGCCCGTTATTTTGCAAGCCAGTGCAGGTGCACGCAAATACGCAGGCGAGTCATTCATCAAACATTTGATACAAGCCGCTATTGAGTCTTATCCACATATTCCTTTGGTGATGCATCAAGATCACGGGCAAAGCCCTGACGCTTGCCAAGGCGCAATCAACCTTGGCTTTAGTTCTGTAATGATGGACGGCAGTTTAGAAGCGGACGGCAAAACCATCGCCAGTTACGATTACAACATCGATGTGACACGCAAAGTGGTTGATATGGCGCACAAATTAGGAATCACTGTTGAAGGTGAATTAGGTTGTTTGGGCTCTCTTGAAACCATGCGCGGCGACAAAGAAGACGGTCACGGCACCGATGCAACCATGACTCGCGAACAATTATTAACAGACCCTGAACAAGCAGCAGATTTTGTTAAACGCACACAACTCGATGCCTTGGCTATTGCGATTGGCACCAGTCACGGCGCTTACAAATTTACACGCAAACCCACGGCTGATATTTTGGCCATTGAACGCATCAAAGAAATCAATCGACGCATTCCCAATACTCACTTAGTGATGCATGGGTCGAGCAGTGTTCCACAAGATTTACTTGCAGTGATTCGTCAATACGGCGGTCAAATGAAAGAGACTTATGGCGTGCCCGTCGAAGAAATTCAAAAAGCAATTCAATTTGGCGTTCGCAAAATCAATATCGACACCGATATTCGACTTGCAATGACCGCCGCTGTTCGCAAATTCATGCACGAAAATCCCGACAAGTTTGATCCACGCGAGTGGCTCAAGCCCGCGCGCGAAGCTGCAAAAAGCATTTGCAAACAACGCTACATTGAGTTTGGTTGCGAAGGACAAGCGGGCAAAATCAAAGGCGTTCCACTGCAAATCGTGGCAACGCAATACGCCAAAGGCGAACTCTCGCAGGTTGTGCATTGATCGCATGAGTTCAGCGCTTCATACATTTACACTTGAGTCACTTCCTCTTCTAGCACGCGGCAAAGTCAGAGACAACTATGCGGTTGGCAACGATCGCATCTTGATGGTGGCCAGCGATCGAATCAGTGCATTTGATGTCATTATGAGCGAGCCCATTCCTGGAAAAGGTGCATTGCTCACACAAATGGCTTTGTTTTGGTTCGATCAATTGGGTGATCTGTGCCTCAATCATTTAACGCGTCAATTGCCAGAGTCTGTCGTGCTTGCCGATGAGCATCAGTGGATTAAACAGCGCGCCATCTTGGTCAAACGATTAAAGCCTATTCCAGTAGAAGGCGTCGTTAGAGGTTATTTAGCGGGCAGTGGATGGAGTGAGTATCAACACACTCAATCGGTGTGTGGTGTCGCATTACCCAGTGGGTTGCGCAATGCCAGTCGATTACCGCACTCTATTTTTACGCCAGCGGCCAAAGGGGCGATGGGCGAGCACGATGAAAACATCACCTTCGCACAAGTTGAGCAAATTGTTGGCGCTTCATTGGCCACACAAATTCGTGATTTGAGTATTCGTCTTTATGAAAGAGCGCGCGATATTGCACTCACCAAAGGCATCATCATTGCTGACACCAAATTTGAATTTGGATTGGACGATAACAATCAATTGGTGCTGATGGATGAAGTATTAACACCCGACTCTTCGCGCTATTGGCCCGCAGATCTTTATCGAGAAGGCGCCAACCCACCGAGTTTTGACAAACAATATTTGCGCGATTGGCTAGAGAGCGCACAAGTTAACGGCAAGCCCTGGAATAAATCTGCGCCTGCTCCTATATTGCTATCAGAAGTGATAGCTCAAATCAGCGCAAAATATTTAGAGGCTTGGAATCGCTTGAAGGCTTAAAAATTAATTGTTATCTGACCCTAATTTACAATTTAATTCAGGGCCATGCTTAATTTGCGGCGATAGCGGGAGATGAGTTCGAGTTGCGGGTTTTGTTGTGTGGCCGTGTTGCCCATGAGTTCGATTCCGCCTGCGGTTTTTCCGGGCACGAGCGCATCGCCTTTGGTTTTGGATGGTGTGATGAGTTCTAAGATCGCCACATAACATTTGCGGGCAATTTCTTCATTCCAAGTTTTGTCGCGCATGATGATTTCTAAAAGTTCATCCAATGCTTGTGTCCACTCCGAGGCGGCCATGAGTAATCGCGATTTGGCTAATCGCGTATCAAAATCTCTTTTGTTGGTTGCTATTAATTCGTTAAATTTTTCTAAAGTCCATGCGCCACGCTCATCGGTGGTGGCAAACTGCAATGCTTGAAGCCAATGATTGAGCGCCGCAAAACGCAATTGCAATGGAATTTGCGCCAATGCGGGCGCTAATGCCGCTTGTGCATGCTCTAGTTCACCCACCGAGATGAGCAGTTTGATGTAGTCGTAGCGTGCTTCGTCATTCGCTGGGTTAATCGCCAATGCTTCTTGCAATTTGGTCAAGGCGATATCGGTGTCGCCTTCTTGCAAGGCTTGCTCGGCCTGCTCTACGTCCTCATTCGCCATTAATTCGTCTTCAGCAGGCACGTGTTTGTCTAAAAATTCACGCACCTTGCCCTCAGGCAATGCGCCCATAAAGCCGTCGGCGGGTTTGCCACCCATCATGAGCACGCACGTGGGAATACTGCGAATGCTAAATGCCTGCGACAATTGCTGTTCGTCGTCAGAATTGATCTTGACCAGTTTGAATCGGCCTGCGTAATCGGTTTCCAGTTTTTCCAAAACAGGACCCAATGATTTACAAGGACCGCACCAAGGGGCCCAAAAATCAACCAAAACAGGCTTCTGCATGGATGCATTCACCACCTCGGCCTCAAAATTTTCTATCGTCACATCAATCATGGCTTGCCCGTTGAACCTTAAAATCTGTAGCTTACTCGCAGTTTGACTGCACAACACTCATGACACATCCCATCATTGGTGTGGTCATGGGTTCCAATTCCGATTGGGACACCATGCAACACGCCGCCCTTATTTTGCAAGAGTTTGGCATTGCCTTTGAATCCCAAGTGGTTTCTGCACACCGCATGCCCGACGATTTGTTTGCTTACGCACAACAAGCCAAGGCCCGAGGTTTGCGCTCCATTATTGCAGGCGCAGGCGGCGCCGCCCATTTGCCCGGCATGTTGGCCGCAAAAACAACAGTGCCCATTTTGGGCGTTCCTGTTGCGAGCAAGCACTTACAAGGCGTGGACTCTTTGCACAGCATCGTCCAAATGCCCAAGGGCATTCCAGTTGCCACCTTTGCCATTGGCTCTGCAGGTGCGGCCAATGCCGCTTTGTTTGCCGTGGCCATGTTGGCCCATGACAATGAGGCTCTGCAAAAAAGTTTGGATCAATACCGCCAAAAACAAACCGAAGCGGCGCGCCAAATGAAGCTTCCGCCTTTGGCATGACGCCTAGTTTCAAAACATTGCCCCCTGGTTCAATGCTTGGCGTGATGGGCGGCGGTCAACTCGGTCGTATGTTTGTGCACGCTGCACAAACTTTGGGGTATCAAACTGCTGTTTTAGATCCAGACCCACAAAGTCCTGCGGGATGCGTAAGTCATCACCATATCGCCGCCGCTTACACCGACACATTGGGTCTCGAAAAAATGGCAGATATTTGTGATTCCGTCACTACCGAGTTTGAAAATGTGCCTGCCGCATCTTTGCAACAACTCATGCAAACACTTTGTGTTTCACCACAAGCCAATGCTGTGGCGATCGCTCAAGATCGTGCTGAAGAAAAAAAATATTTTGTTCAATGCGGTCTGCCCGTTGCACCGCATCAGGTGATCCATCACCCAAACGATCTACAACAAATCAACCCTGCGCTCTTGCCTGGCATTCTTAAAACAACAAGCACGGGTTATGACGGCAAGGGTCAAGTGCGCGTGAGTAGCGCAGATGAATTAAAAAATGCTTGGCACGCACTACAAGGCTCGTCATCTACGCCCGTTGTTTGTATCTTAGAAAAAATGTTGCCGCTTGCTTCTGAATGCTCGGTGATTGTGGCGCGCTCGCACGATTGCCAAATGGTTCATTTGCCTGTTCAATGCAATCTTCATCGCAATGGAATTTTGGCGGTTACCGAAGTTTTTGAAAACAACTTAAGCCCCATTTTTCAACAACAAGCCATTGAAAGCGCAAAAAAAATTGCGCAGGGATTGGAATACATCGGCGTGATGTGTGTTGAGTTTTTTGTTTTAACCGATGGCGCTTTGGTTGTGAGTGAAATCGCACCACGTCCTCACAACAGCGGGCACTA
>SHXN01000091.1 GCA_009693305.1 Limnohabitans sp. | reverse complement strand
TGAATCCATCATTCACATGAATCTTTATTTCAAATTTTTAAGTCCCCGTGTTTGGCTAGACCGAGTTCGCGGTATGTTCAACCTCAACGATGGCAAATGGGGACGCAGTGGCGATCAAGCCAATCAAGGCCCATCCGAGCCACCTGGCAAGCCGCCTGAGTCAGATAAAGGCCCGCCACCCCAACGTCCGCAGGGAGGCCCCCCAGATTTAGACGAATTGTGGAGAGATTTCAATAAAAAAATTCGTCGAATGTTCGGCGGTAGCGGAAAAGAGCCGCCCGATGGCGGTAAGAAGGGCGGTAACTGGGGCGGTTTGCCACCCGACTTCAAAGGCTTGCGTATCGGAGCAGGCGTGATTGGTGGCGTTGCTGTATTGATTTGGTTGACAACGGGCTTTTTTATTGTTCAAGAAGGTCAACAAGCTGTCATTACACAGTTTGGTGGATATCACAGCACGGTTGGCGCTGGTTTTAACTGGCGTATGCCCTATCCCATTCAGAGACATGAATTGGTTTTTGTCACTCAAATTCGTTCTCTTGATATTGGTCGCGATTCGGTGGTTAAGGCCACGGGACTGCGTGAATCGGCCATGTTGACCGAAGACGAAAACATTGTTGAAATTAAATTTGCGGTTCAATATCGACTTACCGATGCTCGTGCTTATTTATTTGAAAGCAAAAACCCAACCGATGCGGTGATGCAAGCGGCAGAAACAGCCGTTCGTGAAGTGATTGGAAAAATGCGCATGGACGCGGCCTTATCTGAGGAGCGCGATCAAATTGCAACGCGTGTGAGAAAAATCATGCAAGTGATTTTGGACCACTACAAAGTGGGCATTGAGGTGGTGGGCATCAATATGCAACAAGGCGGTATTCGCCCGCCTGAGCAAGTACAGGCGGCATTTGACGATGTGCTCAAAGCGGGCCAAGAGCGTGAGCGCGCCAAAAATGAAGCTGAAGCCTATGCCAATGACGTGATTCCTAGATCTGTAGGTGCGGCTTCTCGTCTGAAGCAAGAAGCCGACGCGTACAAATCCAAAATCGTTGCGCAATCGCAAGGTGACGCACAGAGATTTAAATCCTTACTCACCGAATATCAAAAAGCACCGCAAGTCACGCGCGATCGTTTGTACATCGATGCCATGCAACAGATGTACAGCAATGTCACTAAGGTGTTGGTGGAGTCGCGTCAAGGATCCAACTTGCTTTACTTGCCTCTAGACAAAATTATGCAGATGACCTCCGCTAATACGCCAGTGGTGGGCGGTGGTGTCGCAACAACGCCTGATTCCTCATCTTCCAATTCATCGACAACCAATTCTTCAACAGCGCCTAGTGGCGACATCCGATCTAACCGCGATGGTCGTCAACGCGACAGAGATGGACGTTAAGGAAAAAATATCATGAATAGACTCGGTTTTTATATTGCATCTGCTCTCATTGCGTTGCTGTTTTTGAGTTCAACGGTTTTTGTTGTTGACCAACGTCAATTTGGTGTTGTGTATTCGTTTGGTCAAATTAAAAAAGTAATCAACGAACCTGGACTCAATTTTAAGTTGCCGCCTCCATTGCAAAATGTTAATTTCATCGACAAACGATTGTTAACCTTAGACAATGCTGATAGTGAACCCATGTTGACTGCTGAAAAACAACGCATGATCATTGATTGGTACGTCCGTTGGAGAATCACTGAGCCATCGCAATACATTCGAAATGTAGGGCTTGATGAAAAAGCCGGCGCACAACAACTCAGTCGCGTGGTGCGCAACGCATTTCAAGAAGAAATTAACAAACGAACAGTGAAAGAATTAATTTCACTTAAGCGTGAAGCCCTAATGGCCGATGTTAAAAGCGAAGTTCTTGAAAAGGTTAGAGGTGAAAAACCATGGGGTATTGACGTCATTGACGTTCGGATCACACGCGCTGATTATGTCGACGCCATCACCGAATCTGTATATCGTCGTATGGAGGCCGAACGCAAGCGTGTGGCCAATGAATTGCGATCAACGGGAGCTGCGGAAGGCGAAAAAATCAGAGCCGATGCCGATCGCCAGCGTGAAGTCACTTTAGCGAATGCCTATCGAGATGCACAAAAAATAAAAGGTGAAGGTGATGCTGAAGCCGCTCGCATTTACGCAGAATCATTTGGCAAAGACCCACAGTTTGCACAGTTTTATCGCAGTCTTGAAGCCTACAAATCGACATTTAATAAAAAGTCAGATGTGATGGTGCTTGATCCCAGCAGTGATTTTTTCAAAGCCATGCGTGGCAGTGGCAGTGGGGGCGGTGCGTCGGCGCCACCTGTCAAAAAATAAAACGAAGCAATCATGGATTTCCACACCCTGTGGATTGCTCTTGCCTTGTTCCTCATCATCGAAGGTCTGATGCCTTTTGCTTCACCGCAAACCTGGCGTCGACTTTTTGAGCAGGTCAAGCATTTAGAAGACGGACAGATCCGATTTTTTGGATTGTGTTGTGTCGTACTGGGTTTTTTTATACTTTTTCTTCTTAGGTGATGTAACTTGGCGGTTGAATCGCCAAAAAAGCCGTTTTACCCCAGTAGAATTGCATTTTTAACAGCTACAGAAAATTCCACCATGTCAGCTTGGGTCCTGCCGGATCATATTGCCGATGTTTTGCCCTCCGAGGCCAGACACATCGAAGAATTGCGACGTTTGTGCCTCGACACGGCGCGCGGTTACGGTTATGAATTGGTAATGCCCCCGTTGCTCGAACACCTCGAGTCCTTGCTATCGGGGCCCGCAAGCACGCTTGATCTGCGCACCTTCAAATTGGTCGATCAATTATCGGGTCGAACCTTGGGCTTGCGTGCCGACACCACATCTCAAGTTGCGCGCATTGATGCGCATCTACTTAACCGACAGGCTGTCACTCGCTTATGTTATTGCGGTCCTGTATTGCATACACGTCCCAACCGGCCTTATGCAACGCGCGAGCCCTTGCAATTTGGTGCCGAAATTTATGGACATGATGGTCTTGAGGCTGATCTAGAAATTTTGCAATTGGCAATCGATGCACTTGGGACCAATGGGCAAACAGATATCAAGGTGGATTTGGGCTCGGCTCAAATTATCCATGCATTGTTGGCCGATCAAGATCTTTCCATTCAACAGCATGGATTGTTAATCGAGTCGATTGCCAAAAAAGATTCAAGCACTCTCAAATCGTTATCGTTCCTATTAACTGCACCCGTTTCAAAAGCGCTGCAATTATTGGTCGATCTATATGGCGATTCAAAGGTGTTAAACACAGCTAAAAAAGAATTTTCGTCATGGCCTCTGATCCAAAAAGCTATTGAAGATTTGCGTTGGCTCACGTCTCATTTGCAAGTGCCGTTCAGTTTTGATTTGTCAGATATGAGTGGCTATGCCTATTACAGTGGTACTCGATTTTCTATTTATGCGCAAGGTGTCAGTGATGCCTTGGTGCGTGGAGGTCGCTACGACGAAGTCGGCGTGTTCTTTGGTCGAAAAAGACCAGCGGTTGGCTTTAGTTTAGATCTCAAAGAACTCGTCTCTATTGTTCCCAAGTTGCCGATCAAAGCCGCTATTCGTGCGCCTTGGCGCGAAGACGCTTCATTGACTGGTGCGATTGCCAGATTGCGTGCGCAAGGTGAAACCGTGGTGTGCGTATTGCCTGGTCACGAAAGCGAAGTCGACGAATTTGACTGTGATCGCGAGATGTTATTTATTGCAGATTGCTGGATTGTTAAACCTCTTTAAAAAATTGAATTTGAATTTGAATATGAAAACTACTCCTGGTCGCAATGTGGTCGTCGTTGGAACCCAATGGGGAGATGAGGGCAAAGGCAAGTTGGTTGATTGGCTCACCGAATTTTCACAAGGAGTGGTTCGTTTTCAAGGCGGTCACAATGCAGGTCATACATTAGTCATTAACGGCGTTAAAACAGCACTTCACTTGATTCCCAGTGGCATCATGCGCCCAGGGGTCAAATGTTATATCGGTAACGGTGTCGTTTTGTCGATGAGCAAATTATTAGAAGAAATTGCAGGCCTCGAAAAAGCAGGCGTTGAAGTGCGCTCGCGTCTTCGTATTTCTGAAGCTTGTCCCTTGATTCTTCCCTATCACGCAAGTTTAGATATTGCACGTGAGTTGGCCAAAGAAAAAGCAGGTAATGACAAAATCGGAACCACTGGTCGAGGCATTGGTCCAGCTTATGAAGACAAAATTGCAAGACGCGCCTTGCGTGTTCAAGATTTAAAAAATCCACAACGGTTAAAACAAAAATTACAAGAAAATTTACATCTTCACAATCATGTGTTGACAACATATCTCAATTCAACGGCGCTTGATTTTGATGAAATTTATGCAGAGACGATTCGTTTAGGAGAGCAAATTCTCCCAATGATTGCCGACGTATCCAAAGAACTGAATGCCGCGCATCAACAAGGCACAAATTTGTTATTTGAAGGCGCGCAAGGCACTTTATTAGACGTCGATCATGGCACCTATCCATTTGTAACATCAAGCAATTGCGTTGCTGGCAATGCAGCTGCAGGTTCTGGCGTAGGCCCTGGTTTGTTGCATTACATCTTGGGTATCACCAAAGCGTATTGCACTCGCGTGGGTGGAGGGCCTTTTCCAACCGAATTGGATTGGGAAAAACCAGGCACCGTTGGGTATCACCTGTCTACATTGGGTGCCGAAAAAGGAGTCACTACGGGGCGATCACGTCGCTGTGGATGGTTTGATGCGGCACTGATCAAACGAAGCGCGCAAGTCAATGGATTGAGTGGCCTCTGTATTACCAAATTGGATGTTTTGGATGGTCTAAAAGAGCTTCAATTGTGCACAGGCTATCACCTTGATGGTGAACAGATTGACATATTGCCCATGGGAGCAGATGACATCAGCCGTTGCAAACCCATTTACGAAACTCTCGAAGGTTGGACGCAAACCACGGTGGGCGTCACACAATACGACAAATTGCCCAAGCAAGCACAAGCCTATCTCAAACGTATCGAAGAAGTCACGGGTGTTCCGATTCACATTGTTTCAACCAGTCCCGATCGAGACCATACCATCATGATGCATCATCCCTTCGTTTCCTAAATTTCTCCATACAAAAAGGTTGTTGACATGCTGACAGAAGACGGAAAACACTTGTACGTTTCGTACGATGAATACCACAATCTCATTGAAAAACTAGCGCTCAAAATTTTTCAATCCAATTGGGAGTTCGATACGATTTTGTGTTTGGCTCGCGGGGGTATGCGACCTGGCGATATTCTGGCAAGAATTTTTGACAAACCCTTAGCCATTATGTCGACGAGTTCGTATCGAGCAGAGACCGGAACCATTCATGGACATTTAGACATCGCGCGATACATCACCACGCCAAAGGGCGAGATCGCAGGAAAAGTTTTATTGGTCGATGACTTGGCAGACTCAGGACACACCTTGCATGCCGTCATCGACATGTTAAAAAACAATTACAAGTCCATTACCGAATTGCTCAGTGCGGTGATTTGGACCAAAGGCGTATCGAGTTTTACACCCGATTTTTCTGTTGAATATTTACCCACCAACCCATGGATTCATCAACCGTTTGAGGGCTATGACAACATGACATTGCCCCAGTTGATGGAGAAGTGGCGCGTCTAAATTGAAATCCAATACACGGATCATTCATCACCCCTACAAGGCGCCTGCACAATTTGAGGCGCCGCAAATCGGTGTTCACAAAGCATCGACGGTTATTTTTCCTCATGTGCAAGCCATGCGTGAGCGGCAATGGATGGACAAGTCGGCTTATACCTATGGCTTGCATGGAACACCCACCACATTTACTTTAGAAGAGCGATTATGTGAAATAGAGGGCGGCAAGCATTGCGTGTTGGTGCCCAGTGGATTGGCGGCGATTGCACAAGTCAATTTTGCTTTTTTAAAAACTGGCAACGAAATTTTATTGCCTGACCATGTGTATGCTCCCAGTAAAGTATTAGCGTCTGGAGAGTTAAAAAATTTTGGTATCTCTTGTCAATATTACGATGCGCTCAGTCCCGATGATTTAAGTCAACACATTTCTTCGAAAACAAAATTGGTGTGGCTTGAGGCACCAGGATCCGTTACTCTTGAATTTCCACACCTGATTGAGTTAATCAAACGTTGCAAACAAAAAAATATTCTCACAGCTTTGGACAATACATGGGGTGCAGGTATTGCGTTTAATGCATTTGATCTGATGCCCGATTCCGAAAAAAATTGGGGCGTTGACATCACGGTTCATGCGTTGACCAAATACCCCAGTGGTGGTGGCGATGTGCTCATGGGTAGCGTGATGACGCAACGCGATGATTTGGCACAAATTCTCAAACTCAGTCATATGCGAATGGGGCAAATGGTGGGAGCCAATGACGCTGAGATGGTGCTCAGATCACTTTCGACGATGCGTATGCGCTATCAAGCCCAAGATCTGAGCGCAAGAGCCTTGTCTCAATGGTTGTCAACGCGTGCCGAAATTGCACAGGTCTTGCATCCCGCTTTGCCGCAGTCGCCAGGGCACGCGCATTGGAAAGCCCTCACATGCCAACCCAGTTCTTCACCCACAGGTTGGGCGGCGGGCTTGGTGTCAGTGATGATTGATCCTCGATTCATTTCTGAACAAGTGGACGCATTTTGTGATGGATTGAAAATTTTTAAATTGGGGTATAGCTGGGGTGGCCCAAAGAGTTTGGTTGTGCCTTATCGAATTCATTTGATTCGTGCGCTCGAGCAACCGCAATTACAAAAAGGTCATTTGGTGCGCTTTGCAATGGGTTTAGAAGACGCAGACGACTTAATCAACGATATCCAACAATCGATTGAAAAAAATCTCAAGCTTTAATGAGTTGATTTTCTTGCTCAATCATGGTTTTTGTAAGACGTTCCATCTCTTTTTGATCCCCCGTATTTAATTCATAAATGGCGGCTTTGGGGTAACCTAAAAAATTGCGTTCGACTGATTTTTGATAAGTGGGATCGTAATGCTTTAAAAGCAACTCCCTCACCACCGCATTGATTTGACCGTTTGCAATCATTTGTTGCCAATTTTCAATGACTGCGCCACCCCGAATTTCTTTGAGCGCATTGAGTTTTTGAGCAAACAAATCGCTGTCGTCAACAAAAAATGAATAGTCTTGCAGTAATAGTTTAACACGCGAGTCATAGCTCATTCGAAGATTGATGCAAGGACTTGAGCGCATTTTTTGAATCAAGGCTTCGGGTACGGCCAAATTGCCTACTTTTTTGCTTTCTGCTTCTACAAAAATGGTTTGATGGGAGTTCATGGTTCGCAAGGCATGACCGATCAAGGTGTCAAAATGTTTTTGACTCGGTTGTTCGGTGCCTGGCACTCGCCCCAACACCGAGCTTCGATGATTGGCCAGTGCCTCTAAGTCTAACACCTGTGCGCTGCAATTGGATAAGGCATTGAGCAAACGTGTTTTGCCGCTTCCTGTAGGCCCGCAAATCACCTTAAAAGACAAAGTAGATACCTTAAGGGGCAACTCAGTCAGCAAAGCGCTTCTATAGGCTTTATAACCGCCTTCAATTAATTTGACTTTAAAACCAATTTGTCCCAACACCAAGGCCAATGAACCACTGCGTTTGCCACCACGCCAGCAATAAACAATCGGTTGCCAACTTTTATCGCACAACAATACGTGTTTTTGAATGTGTTGAGAAATATTGTGCGCGACCAATGCTGCGCCAATTTTGCTGGCCTCAAATGCATTGACCTGTTTGTACAGAGTGCCCACACGAATGCGTTCTTCGTTGTTGAGCGAAGGCCAGTTAACCGCACCTGGTAAATGATCGTGTGCGAATTCGTCTTCCGAACGAACGTCAATCAGACCAGGTCCACCACCGTGCGATTGGGTACAGTGGGGCAATTCGTCTAAAAATTGTTGTGCAGTGATGAGTTGGATGGGCATGAATTTATAAAAGTTTTTGAAGGCCAGTCCAGACATTGGACAAAATGCGCGGATGAGCTGCCGCCAAGGGGTGAATGCGATCCGATTGAAAAAGTGTGGTGGGGTCACTTGCATCTGCGATACCGCTTAACAAAAAGGGAATACAGGCGACACGATGTTTTTTGGCCAAATCGGTGAATAATTTTGCAAATGCCTTTGAATAGTCTGGACCGTAATTGGGAGGCACTTGCATACCCAAGATCAAAACTTTTGCCCGCGTACTCGTGCTTGTCTCAATCATGTGCGTTAGATTTTTTTGAGTGGATTCCAGACTGAGCCCTCTGAGTGCATCATTGGCACCCAATTCAATAATTACGATTGCAGGTTGATGTTGCGTTAACAAAGATTGAATGCGTGATTTTCCACCCGATGTGGTGTCGCCGCTGATGCTGGCGTTGATCACGCGCCATTGCGGTTTGTCGATGGATAATTTTTGTTCGAGCAAGGCGACCCAGCCCGAGCCTCGTGTAATGCCGTATTCTGCGCTCAAAGAGTCTCCAATCACCAAAATAGTGGGACTTTGGGATGCAAAAGCAATGCGACTTAACCCCGCCAACAAACAGGACACGCCAAGGGCGTTAAAGTATCGACGTTTCAATCTCATTCCTTCTCATGTCTGATTCTTCCCTTATTGTTGTTTCAAAGCTTAATAAATCCGTCGTCGACGCAACGGGTCAACTGCATATTCTCTGCGATATTGACTTTTCGATGAACGCCCACGAGACCGTTGCCATTGTGGGGGCATCGGGGTCGGGCAAAAGCACGCTCTTGGCCATCATGGCAGGTTTGGACAAACCCACTTCAGGAAATGTGCGTATTTTCGATTCCGATTTATTTTCTTTGAAAGAAGATGATCGTGCAGCATTCAGAGCCAAGCACTTGGCTTTTGTTTTTCAAAGCTTTCAATTGCTCGGATCGCTGACCGCTTTAGAGAATGTGATGTTGCCACTCGAGTTGGCGAGCGACTCGCATGCCAAAAAAACCGCAACAGACATGATGCGTCGTGTGGGTTTGCTAGATCGACTGCACCATTACCCCAAGGTTTTAAGCGGGGGGGAGCAGCAACGCGTGGCCTTG
>SHXN01000090.1 GCA_009693305.1 Limnohabitans sp. | reverse complement strand
TGCGCCATCGCACGATAGTCAAATCCCTTGAATTCATTGGCAATAACCCAGTAATTGGCTTTTGATATACGCAGCATCTTGGCCACTTCGGGGCCACGTGAGATGGGTGGAATCAATGCAATGATACCGCGCAAGCGCACCACTGCCAAATGAACCGCTACAAACTCAATCCAGTTGGGCAATTGAACTGCAATGACGTCGCCTGTTTGAAATCCAACCTTTTGCAAACCCGCGGCCAGGCGATAACTCAACTCTTGCAATTAAAGATAGGTAATCTCTCGTCGACTATCAATCAAACAAAGTTGATGGGGTCGTACGGACACATGTTCATCAAACAATTGTGTGATGGGGCTATCGATCCAATAGCCTTTTTCTCCCCACAGTTTTCCTCTGATCGGATCAGTTGACAAAGATGGGCAGGTTTTCATTCCAAAGGCTGATCAGTTCAATGGGTTATCAATCACCATCACTCTGCTTGTACCCCAGCTTCCTTGAGTGCTTTTGAATAAATCATCAATTGCTCTGCTGTGATGTTTTGAAGTTCCTTGGCTGATGATGCTTGAGGAAAAAAATGTTGTGATTCTAATTTTTCTTTGATCTCATGCTTATTCAAAATTGTGCTAATTTCTTTGTTCAATCGTTCAACAATAGCCACAGGAAGTCCGGGTGTTCCATAAATACCAGCCCAAAGGGATACTGAAAATTTGGGTAATCCTGCTTCTGCCAACGTTGGAATTTCTGGCGCTCCTGGGCTTCGATGTGGCAAGGTCGTGCCCATGGGTCGTAGTTTACCCTCCTTGTAATAAGGCCACGCAGTGGTGGGTGTGGTAAACATCACTTGTATGGAGTTGGATACCAAATCCACTAACGCTACGGGTTCTCCTTTGTAGGGCACATGTGTCATTTGCAATTGCCCAGACGGTGACAAAGTTTGAGCCATGGCCACAATTCCACCGGCGTTGCCCGTCGCGTAATTAAGTTTGCTAGGATTTGCTTTGGTGTAAGCAATCAACTCAGCCAAATTGTTAACGGGTAATTTTGCGTTAACCCACAAAAAAGATGAATACCGGCCCACTAATGTGATGGGTGTGAAATCTTTGGTGGGGTCATAGGGTAGATTTTTTCGCAATGCAGGTACAGCAGACATGGGACTGTTGGTCCAATAAAGCAATGTATAGCCATCGGGGGAAGCCTTGGATACTTCAGCACCTGCAATCGCGCGATCGGCACCCGCTTTATTTTCAACAACAACGGGTTGGCCTAACGCTGTGGACAAAGAACTGGCAATGATTCGCGCAACAATATCAGTGGCCGTTCCTGCAGGCAAAGGTGCAATCAATCGAATCGGTTTGACGGGATAAGTGGCTTGAGCCATCACTGAGCTTGAAATTAAGATCCACAGAAAAATACAATATTTAAAATAACGCATATCGTCTCCATTTTTTATGTTTTAAATTGTTTCGATCACACCTTGCTTTGCATAACTTGCTAATTGTTCTGGGCTCATCCATTCTTCTAGTGCATGCCACGTGTTGTGCGCATTGATGGGTTGTGGCGGCGTTGGTAGTCCCAATGGCGTTTGACTAAATCGAGGCGCTGGTGCGGGTTGTTCAACACCATTGACCTCAATAATGGTTTGACGCTCTTTCATGTGAGGATGATCGGCCACCTCATCAAAACTCAGCACAGGTGCAAAACAAGAATCACTTCCTTCAAAAATTTCACACCATTGTGCGCGTGTTTTTGTTTTAAAAATATCTTGTAACTTTTCTTTCATAGCGGGCCACAAGGTGTGATCCATCTGTGGTCCACATTCAGTTAAGTTCAATCCTAATTTTTCCAACATGATTTGATTGAAACGTCCTTCTACAGGTGAAACGGTTACCCATAAATCATCGGCGCATTGATATACATTACAAAAGTAAGAGCCTGAATCAATCGTATTGGTACCTCGTTCTGGGCGCCACATGTCAGCCGCTTTGAAACCATAAAACATGGTTGCCAAAGAAGATACGCCATCCACAATGGCTGCATCAACCACTTGGCCTTTGCCAGATACTTGCGACTGTATGAATGCAGCAAGAACGCCCATGGCCAAATACAAAGCACCCCCGCCAAAGTCTCCGATAAGGTTGAGCGGTATGGCTGGTGACCCATTGCGTTGGCCCAATGCATTAAGCACGCCAGTTAATGCGATGTAGTTGAGGTCATGTGCCGCGTCTTGTGAAAGTGGACCTGTTTGTCCCCAGCCTGTGATTCGACCAAATACGAGTTTGGGATTTCGTTTAAAACAAACATCAGGACCCAGTCCCATTTTTTCCATCACGCCTGGTCGAAATCCTTCAATGACTGCATCCGCGGATGATATTAAATCTAACACCATGGCAACAGCTTTGGGATCTTTTAAATCCAAGCCAATGGCAGGACGACTGCGTCTGAGTAAATCATATTCAAGTGGGCGTTTAATGCCTAAATCAATAGGCGCTTTGCGATCGATTCGAATGACGCTTGCGCCCAATTCTGCCAACAACATGGCACACATTGGACATGGACCAAGGCCCGCCATCTCAATTACCTTGATGTGCGAAAGTGGTCCTTTTTTTATTGTATGAATGATATAAGTTCCCCTTATTGTGATTATTAATTTACAAAAACCTTCAGGGCATGAAAAAACCACCCGTTATATCAAACACTGCACCGGAGATGAAACTCGCCACTTGAGAAGCCAAAAATGCAACAGCACCCACCACATCTTCAACTTAACCAATGCGTTGCATGGGTGTTCGATCAATGTATGCTTGTTCAACAGCGGCTGCATTGCGATAAGTGGCTGCCATTTCAGTTTGAATTTTTCCAGGTGACACAAAATTGACGGTGATACCCAATGGCCCTAATTCACCGGCTAAAATTCTTGAAAAACCAATCAGTCCAGCTTTGCTGGTTGCGTAATGGGCACTGGCAAAACCCGTATTCATTTGTCCTGCTTGAGATGCGATTTGAATCACGCGTCCGCACTTGCTGTGCTTGAGCAATGGAATGGCGGCACGTGTTACAAAAAATGCCCCGGTTAAATTGATGGCAATAGTTTGTACCCAATGATCGGTTGGCGTTGTTTCAACGGTGGGTTTGTTGCCGTTAAGACGAGGTGAGATACCCGCATTGTTGACCAACACATCAAGTCGGGTATATATATTTTCTATTTGTTGAAATAATTGTGCAACACTGTCCTCATCGGAAACATTGGCAGACATGGCATCAACCAGTGGGTACTGTTGCGCCATTTGTTCATGCACTTGTTGTAGTTGCGTGTTATTCGATCCGTTTAAGATCACCCGATAACCATCGGCTAATAATTTTTTTGCGATAGCCAATCCAATCCCTCGGCTCGAACCTGTGATGAGTGCAATTTTGCGATCTGCTTGATTTTGATGGGTAGTCAAGCATTACTCCATTTTTGTATTGGTTGATTTAACAACAGGACCCCACTTCGCTATTTCTGCGCGAATGAATTGGGCTGTTTTGTCAGGTCCGTAATTGATAGCAGGATCGACTGAAATGGCTTCTAACTCGGCCAGAAAAGCCGGGTTCGCCATGACTTTATCAACCGCCTTTGAAAGCAAGTCGACAACAGCCTTGGGTGTTGCGACAGGTGCTAACAAAATTCCTGCCGTTGCTGAAATCAAATCTGGATAACCCGACTCGATCGCTGTTGGAATATCAGGTGCACTTTTTGAACGCGAAGTTGCAGTCATCGCAAGCACTTTGAGTGCCCCCGATTTGTGTTGTGGATAGGTGGTACTGAATGAATCAAAAAAAATTTGAACACGACCTGCAAGTACGTCTTGTAATGCAGAGCCGCCCCCCTTGTATGGAATATGAGCGATGTCTAATTTGCCAGCTAAGGATTTGAATAATTCTGCTGTTAAATGCGCAATTCCGCCCGTGCCCGCTGAAGCATATGAATATTTACCAGGATTGGCTTTTACCAAGGCCGTTAATTCCATGAGATTTTGTGCGGGCAATGAGGTATGAACCGCGATCGAAAAGGGTTGCGTACCAATCAATGCAACAGGTGCAAAATCTTTTACTGCATCGTAGGTTGGTTGCGTCATGGTAAATGGATTGATGGCATGCGTTCCCGTTGTACCCAAAAGCAATGTATAGCCATCTGGTTTTGCTCGAGCAACTTCCGCACAACCGATCATGCCCGCAGCACCCGCACGGTTATCAACAATGACTGATTGACCCAAAACAGCCGTTAAGCGAATAGCCATTTTGCGTCCCAAAATATCGGTTGAACCACCTGGAGCGAATGGAATGATCAATCGAATGGGTTGGTCGGGATATTTTGATTGAGCGTGAGCCGCGTGTCCCAAAGACGTCAAACTTAAAAATACACTGGCCTTTGATATCAGTTGGCGTCGATTCATCGTTACATTTTTTTTAATGGATCGCATCATGAACTCCTTTGAATCAATTTGATTTGTTGCTCATCGAAACCATATTCAGCTAAAACCTCGTGCGTATGCTCGCTCAAAATAGGTGGTGGTGTTCGAATTTGTCCTGGTGTTTCAGAATATTTAATGGGTATCGATGGCGTGATCATGTGCCCCGTTTTTTCGTGCTCATACGTGTGGAAAAAACCGGTTTGTTTTAAATAAGCATCGGTTGGTAAATCAGGCAACATTCTGATTTGACCGCATGGAATATCAGCATCATTGAGCGCTTTTAACCAATACTGAGTTGTGTTACTTTGTAGTTTTTCGGCAATCCACGCATACAACTGAGGAAAATGCATCGAGCATTGAACCAATTTTTCATAGCGCGGATCGGTGGCCATTTCGGGCGCACCAAGCGCTTTAAATAATCGACCCCACTGCAAATCACTGGTCGCCATCAAACAGATATAACCTTCTTGCGTTGCAAATGGTTTCCTCTCTTTCATTAACGTGCGACCATAGCCCAAGCTCTCTTTAGGTTGATCAAATTGTCCCGTCCATAAATGCTCAATTAAATTAAATGACATGACGGTTTCAAGCATCGGCAACTCCACTTGTTGACCCACGCCAGTTTTTTCTCGACTATACAAAGCCATGCTCACCGATGAGGCCAAAACATAGCCACAAAATTTGTCGCAAAACGCCATTGGAAAATAATAGGGTTCACCGTGCGCTAAATAATTAATTCCGCTGATGCCGCTTTCACCTTGAATCACATCGTTATATGCGGGTCTATCTTCATCAGGCCCGCCTGTTGTGTAGCCTTGCCCTGCCGCATAAATGAGGCGTGGATTGATGGCAGACAAGGTTGCGTAATCAATCCCTAATTTTTGAGCTGCTTTTTTGCGTGTGCTGTGAATAAAAACATCGGCACTTTTAACCATCTTGTACAAAGCCGCTTTGGCTTGTGGATTGTGTAAATCTAAAACAACCGATCGCTTGTTTCGATTCATGCCCAGAAAAAGAGCCGACATGTGTGGATAACGCTGTGGCTCGATATCACGGTTTAAATCACCTTCTGGTGTTTCAACCTTGATTACATCGGCCCCCATGTCCCCCAGTATCTGTGTACACACGGGTCCAAGTATGTATTGAGTCAGGTCAATCACCTTTAAGCCCGAAAGTGGACCTGGGTGTTTGGCGTTAGAGGTTGTATTGCTCATCTAAGCAGTCGCTTTGCACTTGATCATTCTCAATGGCGTATACACAATAGCGACCTGACCATCTTGTTTGGCGATTTTGTTGCGTGTTCTCACTAAGCCTCTGTTGGGGCGGCTTTTGCTTCTTCTCGATTCAATCACTTCGACTTCCACATGAATCGTGTCGCCTGCCATCACGGGTGTTTCAATGTTGAGTTCCATATTTAAAAATGCAAAACCTGTGTACTGCATGGTTGCTTGAACCAGTAAACCTTCGGCGATGCAATAACTGAGTGGACCTAGTACGGGTCTGCCTTTGAGATCAGATTCGTTTGCCAAAAATTCTAAATTGGTAAACAGCACTTCTGTATTGCCAGTGCAATTACAAAAGTTGATGATGTCTGTTTCGGTGATGGTTCGGCCGATGGTTTTAAATTTTTTACCGAGCGGTAGATCTTCAAAAAAAAAGCCAATTCCTACTGTATCCAATTGATTTCTCCTGGTTGATTAACGCGGTGGGCGGCCCAAGATAGCATTGGCAACGGTGTTGCGTTGAATCTGATTGGTGCCTTCGATGATTTGTAAAACTTTGGCGTCTCGCATGTAGCGATTGATGGGGTAATCGCTGGAGATGCCTGCAGCACCAAACAACTGAACCGCATCGGTTGCCACTTTCATCGCCGTATCGGTTCCAAACGATTTTGACATGGCCGCAAAAGGTGCCAACTCTTGTCCTCGAATGCCCTGATCAACCATACTCGCCGTGCGATAGACCAAAGAGCGAGCGGCTTCAGTTTGTGTTTGCATGTCTGCGAGCATCCATCGGATGCCTTGAAAATCACTGACCTTTTGACCAAATGCATGTCGTTGTTGAACAAACTCCGTTGCATGATCAATGGCCCCTTGTGCCAATCCAACGCCACGTGCAGCATGCAGGGGGCGGGCTGTATTCATGGCTTCCATCACAATTTTGAAGCCCTTGCCCTCTTCGCCCAATCGAGCATTGCTCGGTACAAATACTTCATCCAAAAACAAAGGGTATGAAGGGATGCCGCGCGCGCCCATTTTGTCTTCTTTGGGTCCAATTTGTAACCCTTTTGTATTCCGATCAACAAAATACAAATTAACTTTTTCGCGTTCTTGAGTTCCATGCGTTTTGGCCACAATCAAAATGAAATCTGCAATGGATGCACCCGTGCACCAAATTTTTGAACCATTCAGTACAAATCCGCCATTTTTTTGTTCTGCGGTTGTGAGGATGCCAGCGACATCTGAGCCGCTTTGTGATTCTGTGAGTGATAACGCACCACGCAATGTGCCATTGGCCAAGCCTGGTAAATACATATCTTTTTGCTCGGGCGTGCCTCCTGAAAGGATGGCACCAAAGGGTGTCCATTGAACAGCCAACAAATAGCCCGTGTTGTAGCAAACACGTACCAATTCTTCAATGGCGATGCAGGCGGCTAATGATCTGCCCATGCCCCCATACTCAAAGGGAAATGGCAGTGTGAACAGGCCGATTTCGCGCAACAAATCAAACATGTCTTGTCGGTATTGGGCCGTTTTATCGATGTCGCTGGCACGAGAGGCCACTTTTTCTCTCGCAACACATCGGACCAAGTCTTGAACAGCTAATTGGTCTTCATTAAGGATAAAACTCACAACAACCCCAGTTAAAAAAAACATGTTAAAAAAACGGTTAATCAAGAATCATTTTTGATTTCTCTACTCACAGTTTAGGTTAAACGCGCTTACTTGACAACCTCTGAAAATGTTATACATTGCTAGTTGAACACAGATATCGAAGATCAATGATTACAGTAGTCAAACATGAGACAGGCGTGGTTACGCTAACGCTCAATCACCCACCCGCAAATGCATTTGATGCCCAAACCATCGATCAATTATTTGCATATGCAAAACAAATTCAAAACGATCCACAAATTCGAGCCTTGATCATCACGGCCGAAGGAAAGTTTTTTTCTGCGGGTGCTGATATTGGATTTATGGCTGAAGCGCAAAAAAAATCCGATGAACCGCGTAAATTAGCGCAGATAGCAAAAAAAATGCAAGCTGTGTTTTTACAAATTGCCAACCTTCCCATACCAACAGTGGCTGCTATTTCTGGCATTGCAACAGGGGGTGGTCTTGAGTTGGCAATGGCTTGTGATTTCCGAATTGCAACACACAACGCCAAGTTGGGTTTGCCTGAATGCAAAATTGGTTTATTACCTGGCGCAGGCGGCACGCAACGATTGACCGCTTTGGTGGGGGGACAAATTGCAAAAAGACTCATCATGACGGGTGATTTGATGGGTGCTGATCAAGCCAAGCTCATCGGTTTGGTTGATGAGGTCACCACTGACGCTGAAGCATTATCAACCGCGCAAGCGTTTTGCAAACCGTTTTTATCGATTCCTGCCATCACACTGGCAGCCATCAAAAATTGTATTGCTCATGCACCCCTAGACAGGGGCTATGAAATTGAAATTGAAGAAACCTACAATCTTCAAGCCGCACCTAGCACTGCAGCTTTGATGAATGCTTTTTTAAATCGAAACAAGAAGGAAGTGAAATGAAATTAGTTGGAAAAATAGCATTGGTGAGTGGCGCTGGCTCTGGCATTGGTCGTGCCATTTCAGTGACGTTAGCTCAGCAAGGTACAATGGTTGTTGTGACCGATATAGACGAGGCCAAAGCAAAGCAAACAGCTACCGAAATTGTTGGTATGGGTTTCAAAGCGATAGGAATCGCCATGAATGTTTGTGACTCACAACAAATCACTTCAGTCCAAACTACATTAGCGCAACAAAACATGTTGCCACACATCATCGTGAACAATGCAGGATGGACAACCAATCAATCGTTCATCAAAAATCCACCCGATTTATGGGATCGACTCATTGACATCAACCTCATGGGTGTTATTCGCGTCACTCGTGCATTTTTAGATCCCATGACACAAAATGGCCAAGGTGGCACCATCGTCAATGTCAGCAGTGATGCTGGCCGCGTTGGCAGTTCTGGCGAGAGCGTTTATGCGGCAGCCAAAGGTGGCGTCATCGCATTTAGCAAATCGCTGGCTCGCGAATTGGCTCGCTACAAAATCAATGTCAACTGTGTTTGTCCTGGACCCACTGATACCGCTTTATTGCGCACAACGCCAGAAAAATTTCAAGAAGCATTGCTAAATGCAATTCCATTGAAAAAATTTGCAGATCCCATGGATATCGCCAACGCTGTTGCATTTTTTGCTGCACCCGAGTCCGCCTACGTCACTGGACAAGTGATCAGTGTCAGTGGCGGATTAACCATGGTTGGATAATTTTTTTAACATCATTAATTGAATTCAAAAGGAAAACGATGAAAACTTCTGATCGCTTTAGCCCTGCAGGACTTGACTTTCAAAATTTCAAACCTAAGCATTTTGCGTGGTCATTGAAAGACAAAGTGGCTACCATCACTCTTAATAGGCCTGAGAAAAAAAATCCCCTCACACTG
>SHXN01000089.1 GCA_009693305.1 Limnohabitans sp. | reverse complement strand
GAGCGAAACCAAGTCAGCCCACGGAACAACCAGGTTCATCTCCTCCAAAAACTCACGCTTACGCGTACGCTTGGTGACCAATTCAAATCCGGTGCTGGCAAAGGTGGTTTGTTTCATCTACCTATAACGCTTGTGTCACGCCTTTGGATTACTTACGATGAGACTTTTGCAGAGAATCCCTAACAACAAATAAAACATGCAGGCAAAGTATCCGTTCAAAAGATATATGCAATTCAACCTCTCCCAACTTCAAAACCCTCGATTCATTCCGATGAGCATGGGCTTAGCTGTTTTGATTTCTTGCTCATCACCATCGCCACCCATTGAAGTCGATTCATCAACGCCAACTCAAACGACGCCTCAACCACAACAATCATTACCAATTAACCCTCCATCAACGACAGATATTCCATCACCTACTTACACTGGCCCCGTTTCAAAAGCACAAAATGATGCGCAATATCGCAAAGATGTAGCCCAACACATCTATCAACTCAATGAACGGCGAATCTTCAAGGGAAATCTTCCTCCTCTTCTTCCAGCCATTGCAGTAATAGATCTTGATATCAATCAACAAGGCATGATTCAATCAATTCGATGGTTAAGAGCACCACGCCACGCGCCCGAGGTCATGAAAGAAATCGAAAAAACGATTCACGCATCACAACCTTTTCCGGCGCCTCAATATCGCAAAAAAGTCACTTACACCGAAACTTGGTTATGGCACAAAAATGGCCAGTTTCAATTACACACATTGGCCGAGGGTCAATATTGATTCAACGCTCGGCTGCAAGTTTTTTGGCTTTTTCACAAGCCAACAATATACGCTCGGGTGTGGCCGGCGCGTCCATGTGCACAACAACTTTATGATCGGCACTGGCACAAACGGCGTCGCGTAAAGCAAAGTATGAAGACAAAGCAAGCATCAAAGGAGGTTCGCCCACTGCTTTGCTGTTGTAGGGGGTGGCCTTGATGTTTTGGCCGTCAAACAAGCTCACCTTAAAATGCTCAGGCACATCGCCGGCAACAGGAATTTTGTATGTGCTTGGACCATGCGTGAGTAAGCGGCCTTTTTTGTCCCAAATACATTCTTCCATGGTGAGCCATCCCATGCCTTGTATATAAGCACCTTCGATTTGCCCTTTATCAACCGCCGGATTGATACTTCTACCAACATCATGAACAATATCAACGGCTTTGAGCCACCATTCACCGGTGAGGGTATTGATTTCAACTTCAGTTACGGCAGCACCATAACAAAAATAATAAAACGCCTTACCTTGCAAAGTCATGGAATCATATTTGATTTCTGGCGTCATATAAAAACCCGTCACACTCAAACTCACGCGATCCAACCATGCTTGCACAATGAGTTTTGTCCACTCAACACTCGACTGCCCCGCGTGTGCTTTATCTCCATAAAAACGAACTTCAGAGGGATTGCAGTTTAAAAGTCGCGCAGCCACAACCGATAAACGCTCACGCATTTGATCACAAGCGTTATTTATCGCGGCACCATTGATATCTGCACCGCTTGAGGCTGCCGTTGCTGAAGCGTTAGGCACCTTTTGTGTATCGGTTGCTGTGACACGAACGCGTGAAATATTGATGCCCAATCCATCCGCAGCGACTTGCGCCATTTTTGTATTCAATCCTTGGCCCATTTCGGTGCCGCCATGATTAACACTCACCGAGCCGTCTTGATAAATATGAATCAATGCACCACCTTGATTAAGCATGGTTGCAGTGAAACTGATGCCAAACTTAAGCGGGACCATCGCCAAACCGCGTTTGCGACGTTTGTTTGATTGATTGAATGTTTGGACGCTTTGTCTTCTTGCACGATAACCAGACTCTTGCTCGAGTTGATCAAGCACCTTATCGCCAATCCAATCTTCAATCATTTGACCGTATTGCGTTGTCATCGTGTCAACTGATCCGCCATGCGCGGGATCTTTGTATAAATTGACGCGCCGAACATCCAAAGGGTCTTTGCCCAATGTATTGGCGATTTGCTCAATCACGGTTTCGATACCAAACATCCCTTGAGGGCCACCAAAGCCTCTAAATGCCGTTGCACTTTGCATATGCGTTTTACAACGATGGCTCATCACCTTGAGATTGGGAATGTGATAGCAATTGTCGATATGTAAAACAGCACGATCGTTAACGGGCCCGGAAAAATCAGTGCTGTAACCACAACGCGAATACAGGGTGGTATCGAGTCCTAAGATTCGACCGTTGTCATCAAAACCCACCTTGTATTCGAATCGAAAATCATGTCGCTTGCCAGTTATCATCATGTCATCATCGCGATTGACGCGCAACTTGATGGGGCGTTTCAACTTAAAAGCCGCGAGCGCCGCACTTTGACTAAAAATACTTGCGTTGCCTTCCTTACCACCAAAGCCACCACCCATGCGACGACAAATCACCTCCACATCTTTGGTGCTTAAATTAAGGGCCGATGCGGCTTCGCGTTGATTGCCATCGGGATGCTGCGTCGACACATACAAGGTAAGTTGACCATCTTCGCGCGGAACCGCATAAGTGATTTGACCCTCTAAATAAAATTGTTCTTGTTGCCCACAAGTGGTTGAACCTTGGAGTTGATGAGACGCGCTCTCTATCGCAGAATCAGCATCGCCTCGAGCGATGCCTTTAGGGGGCATCACAAAACTGTTTTGCGCCATGGCTTCATCAATCGTAAGAATAGCTGGTAATTCTTTAACCAACACTTTGGCTTGATGCGCGGCTTCTCTAGCATACAACATTTCGCGCGCAACCACAACAGCAACAGGTTGACCCAAAAATAAAACTTGCCTTTCTGCCAAGAACGGATCGTCATGAACAATCGGACCACAATTGTTTTCACCAGGAATATCTTTGGCAGTAAAAACAGCAACCACTCCATAAGCCTGCATCAGCACAGCGCGATCAATGCCTTCGCCGATGAGTTCACCATGTGCAACAGGTGATTTAACAATCGCCGCGTACAAAGTGCCTTGCACCTCAGGAATGTCGTCGGTATAAATGGCCTCGCCGGTGACGTGCAAGTGAGCAGATTCATGCGCCAAGCCTTTTCCTAAAGCGCCAGCAGGCAACAGTTCTTGAATGGTATTGGGCGCGTTCATAAAGAGGCCTCCTCGTGTTGGGGCGTTTGAATAAATTGAAGAATCAAATTGCGCGCAACCAATGCGCGATATGTCCAAGTGGCGCGCAATCCGTCACGAGCTGTAAAGCTTGATGCAATGGCTGTATCCAAATCTTTTTCAGTCACTTGTGATGGTGATTGACCTTCAAGTACTGCTTCAATTTTTGGAGCACGACAAGGCGATGGTGCTAATCCGTTGTAGGCGACGCGTACATTTTTTAGTTGGCCATTTTTGAATTCATAAAAAATAGCCGCGCAGGTGGCTGAAATATCTTGCTCAAATCGTTTACTGATTTTATGCGCTTTAAAAATTTGATACTTTGAAATTTTTGGAAGGATCACCGCTTCAATGAATTCACCTTTTTGCAATATATTTTTCTTTTGTCCTGTGTAAAATTGATCTAACATCACTTCGCGAGTTTTGGACGCTTTTCGCAAAATCAATTGAGCACCCAAAGCCATCAAACAAGGCATGCTGTCACCAATCGGAGAACCATTGGCAATATTGCCTGCTAACGTGGCTGTTGAGCGAATGGGAGGCGAGCCAAATCGTCTTAACACTTGCGCAAAGTCAGGATACATGTTTTGAATCAAATGCATCACACGCTCTAAAGAAACAGCCGCTCCTATGCGCCATACTTGCTCGGTTTCTTTCACTTGTTGAAGTTCTTGCACATTACCAATAAAAACAATGTGTTCAGGCCGTGTAAAATTTTTATTCACTTGCAAACCAATTTCAGTACTGCCAGCGAGCAATGTGGAGTGCGGAAATTGCATCAAATAATCGACCACTTCGCCAAGTGTTGCAGGAGAAACAAATTCATTGCCCTTACGAGTTCGAACAACGGGTTGCAGAATCGTTTCGCCGTGCAAGCTCAAAGTAGGTGTTATGGGTCGCTTAATTTTCTCAAGCAATTGCACGTCTTTTGAGTCATCTAATTTGAGTGCGTGACGGCTTTGACACGCTTTGTGAGTGGCTTCAATAATCGGTTGATACCCTGTACAGCGACATAAATTACCACTGAGTGCATCAGAGATTTCTTGCCGAGTAGGCATTGTATTGACTTGCACCAAATTAACCAAGCTCATCACAATACCAGGCGTGCAAAATCCGCATTGTGATCCGTTGTAATCGATCATGGCTTGTTGAATTGGATGCAAGGTGTCATCTGATTTTTTTAGACTCTCGACTGTTTTAATCGACTTGCCATCTAAGCTTGGCAACAAATGAATACAACTGTTGATGGGTTTGTATTCAATTTTTTTGCCCGATGCAACAAGTTCCCCCACCATCACCACACAAGCGCCGCAATCGCCTTCCGCGCACCCTTCTTTGGTACCCGTGCGATGCATTCCTTCGCGCAAATAATCCAAAACAGTGGTGGTGCGTCGGACGCCTTTGGCTTCGACGATACGTCCGTCAAGTACAAAACGAATAGTGTTGGTGGCTTGTGTCATAAGTCGTATTAATGGATGTGAAGGAGAACATTTTAAGTAAAGTTAAGAGGATTTTGCGATCGCCAACGAAACGAATACAAAAAGGCTATAAGCGTCAAGATCCTCGGTAGGTTGAATAGCTCCATGGACTCACTAACAAAGGTACGTGGTAGTGTTGATCCGCATGCGCAACACCAAAATCCAAAGAAACGCGATCTAAAAAGGCGGGATCGGGCAATTGAACACCGCGACTCAAGAAATAATCTTTGACGCCAAAAACCAAACGATAGGTACCAATAAGCAGTTCTTGGTTGCCATAGAGCATTCCATCTGGGTTTCTCCCGTCGGCATTGAGTTGAAATTTTTTGACGCTTTGAGAGCGTTCACCTTCGGTTTTGAATAACTCGACGTGCATGCCAGCTGCAGGACAACCGTTCATCGTATCTAATACGTGCGTACTCAATCCCATAAAAATCCCCTAGTTTTGGTTTTTTGCGTCGATACCAAAAAGTGTATACAATTTTTGGTCTAAACGCACACATTGATGCATTAAATTTATGTCCTACGATATCACGGCTACCAAAACCATTGTGGATGGACTCACGCGAGCCATTGTCGAGCAACGACTTGAACCAGGTGCCAAATTAGCCGAACAAAAATTGGCAGATCATTATGGTGTATCACGCACAATTGTTCGACAAGCGCTTTTTCAATTGTCTCAAAAAAAGATCATCTATCTGGAACCTGCCAGAGGTGCTTTTGTTGCGTCGCCTTCGGTGCAAGAAGCCCAACAGGTGTTTGCCGTGCGCCGAATGCTTGAAGCCGAGATGACACGTGGTTTTATCAAAATATGCAACACATCGCATATTCGTTCACTCCAAGAACATGTCACGATTAAAGCCAAAGCGATTGAGCGTCAAGATGTGCCAGATCGAACAGAATTATTGGGTGACTTTCATGTATTGA
Organism: Limnohabitans sp.; assembly: GCA_009693305.1. GTDB lineage: Bacteria > Pseudomonadota > Gammaproteobacteria > Burkholderiales > Burkholderiaceae_C > Limnohabitans. The sequence goes on along the minus strand of SHXN01000089.1, from coordinate 3,615 downwards.
TTGCGCAATTGATGGATAACCAAGTATATTGGCACAAATGCTCAATGATTTGATTTCACTCTGTGCATTGATCACCTTGATGTACCAAACCGATCACCAAGCGCGCGACTCGGCCAGCGAGCACGTCGCCATCGTTGACGCCTTGGCTAGCAAGAATGAAAAATTGGCGCTTCAGTTGATGGAACAGCATTTGTTAAACGTTGAAAAAATTTGGTTTACTCCAAAACACAATCGACACCACTTGCCAAAAAATCTTTTCATTGAAAGCATCCGTCATGATTTACGACACCACGCATACTTATCCTCGCGACCTCAAAGGCTATGGGAAAAATCCTCCTCATGCACAGTGGCCGCATCAAGCGCGCATCGCATTGCAATTTGTTCTCAACTACGAAGAAGGCGCTGAAAACGCGACGCTTCATGGTGACGCAGGATCCGAACAATTTTTAAGTGAAATGTTCAATCCCGCCATTTTTGCAGATCGCCATTTGAGTATGGAAAGTATTTATGAATATGGTTCACGCGCTGGCGTGTGGCGAATCCTCAAAGAGTTTGAAAAACGTCAACTGCCACTCACTGTGTTTGCTGTGAGCATGGCTCTACAGCGTTACCCCGAAATCACCCAAGCCTTTGTTGAGTTGGGTCATGAGATTGCGTGTCATGGTTGGCGATGGATCAACTATCAAACCATCGATGAAGCAACCGAGACTTTGCACCTGAAGCAAGGTATCGACATCATTCAACAATTAACAGGACAAAAACCTGCGGGTTGGTATACAGGAAGAGACAGCCCCAACACACGTCGCATGGTGGTTGATCACGGCCTTGAATACGACAGTGATTATTACGGAGATGATTTGCCTTTTTGGATGAAGGTTAAAAAAACCAATGGCGATGTGGTACCGCATTTGATCGTGCCCTACACGATGGACACTAACGATATGCGTTTTTCTTTGCCGCAAGGTTTTTCACAGGCTAAAGATTTTTTTATCTATCTAAGAGACAGTTTTGACGCGCTGTATGCCGAAGGCGCAGAATCTCCCAAGATGATGAGCATTGGCATGCATTGTAGGCTTTTGGGACGACCTGGACGCATCGTGGCTTTGCAAAAATTTTTAGATCATGTTGAAAAGCACAGTCATGTATGGATTTGCACACGCGTGGATATTGCAAGGCATTGGAAAAAAATGCACCCCTTCAAGGATTCGTTATGAGTTTAAGTCTGCAAGACGTCAATCAACTGCCGCCACACGATGCATTTGAGCGGCTTAGTGGTTTGTACGAACATTCCGATTGGATTATTGAACGCGCACTCAAGCAACGCCCCTTTGCATCCATTGCGCAATTTAAGTTTTGCATGATCGAAGTTGTTAAAAACGCTGGCCATGATGCACAAATGACATTGATACGAGCCCACCCCGAATTAGTGGGCAAGGCGATGGTGAATCAAAACTTGACGCACGAATCGACCAATGAGCAAAGCAAAGCTGGATTAACGCATTGCACCGCGCAAGAGTTCGCACGTATTCAGGAACTCAATACGCAATACAACCAAAAATTTGGATTCCCATTTATATTGGCGGTCAAAGGCCCTAGAGGCAATGGTCTGGCAAGACAAAACATCATCGACACCTTTGAACGACGCTTGCACCATCCCGTCGACTACGAGTTTGAAGAGGCACTGAGAAATATTCACCGCATCGCCGAAATTCGATTGCATGACAAGTTGAGTTATCAACCCGCTTGGGGCAATCGTGTCTGGGATTGGCTAGAAGATTTATCCAAACACAGCGACCCCGGATTTAAAGAAAAAGGTCAACTTACAGTGACTTATCTTACCGATGCACACCGTGCCTGCGCGCGCGATATTGAAAGTCTGATGCGTCAAAACGGATTTGACGAAGTGGCACAAGACGCGGTTGCAAATGTTGTCGGCATTTACAAGGCCGATGCGAGCATCAAAAATCCGCAAACATTAATGACAGGTTCGCATTACGACACAGTGCGCAATGGCGGTAAATACGATGGGCGACTCGGAATTTATGCCCCCATCGCTTGCGTTGCACAATTACACGAACAAAAAAAACGTCTGCCTTTTGCTATCGAGGTCGTCGCGTTTGCAGAAGAAGAAGGACAACGTTACAAGACGACATTTTTAGGTTCGGGCGCTTTGGTGGGGCAATTCAATTCGCAGTGGCTCGATCAATTAGACGCAGACGGCATTTCGATGCGAGAGGCCCTGCAAAACGCGGGCTTGGACATTACCGAGATTGCGGCCATTCAGCGTGACCCAAAAAAATACCTTGGCTTTGTTGAGGTGCATATTGAACAAGGCCCAGTGCTCAATGAAAAAGATTTGCCACTTGGCGTAGTCACTTCCATCAATGGCAGTGTTCGTTTTGTTGGACATATTAAGGGCACGGCCAGTCATGCAGGCACAACGCCTATGCATCGCAGAAGAGATGCGGTCTGTGGTCTTGCCGAATTGGCTTTGTATCTTGAAAAACGCGCCCAGCAAGATGGCGATAGCGTTGCCACCATCGGTCAATTGCAAGTGCCGCACGGATCGATCAATGTGGTGGCTGGTCAATGTCATTTCAGTTTGGATATGCGCGCACCCAACGACGCACAACGAGATGCACTGGTCAATGACGTTTTGCAAGCTCTCGAGACTATTTGCACGCAACGCGGTTTAAGTTATCACGTCGAAGAAACCATGCACGCATCTTGCGCACCCAGCGATCCTTTATGGAAAGCACGTTGGACACAGGCGTTGTCTGATGCGCACATTCCATTGTTTGAACTATCCAGTGGCGCAGGGCACGACGCAATGAAATTGCATGAAGTGATGCCACAAGCAATGCTGTTTGTGCGAGGACTTAACGCAGGGATTAGTCATAATCCTTTAGAAAGTACGACCAGCGACGACATTCAATTGTCCATTGATGCTTTGATGCAATTGATTCACCTTACGGAGAAAAATGCTTGAACCACTATCAACAAATCGATGTTTGGGTGAACCACCATTTTGATGAGCAAGTTTTATTTTTACAAGAGCTCGTGCGCATACCCACCGACACGCCACCTGGCAACAACACACCGCATGCATTGCGAACCGCCCAATTGCTGGAGCAATGGGACATGCATGCCAAGGCCATTGAAATTCCACAAGCCGAAGTGAAGAAACACGGACTGCAATCGATCACCAACTTAATTGTGCGACGCGACTATGGAAAAGGAAAAACCATTGCACTCAACGCGCATGGTGACGTCGTGCCTCCCGGTGAAGGCTGGACGCACGATCCTTATGGCGCCGAAATTGTGAACGGTAAGTTGTATGGCCGTGCCAGCGCCGTTAGTAAATGTGATTTCTCAACATTTACCTTTGCGGTTCGCGCACTTGAATCATTGAATTTAAAACTCAATGGCGCGGTCGAATTGCATTTCACATATGACGAAGAATTTGGCGGTGAACTAGGTCCCGATTGGTTACTCAAAAACAACTTCACTAAACCTGACTTAATGATTGCAGCAGGTTTCAGTTACCAGGTCATTACTGCGCACAATGGGTGCTTGCAATTGCAAGTCATCGTCAATGGAAAAATGGCACACGCG
>SHXN01000088.1 GCA_009693305.1 Limnohabitans sp. | reverse complement strand
ATCCTGCTTTAGAAATGCTGTCGTAATCCATGGTGATATTCATCACGATGTTGGCGGGCAACACAGGCGCCGATGAGCCACCAGGAATCACTGCTTTGAGTGCCCTACCCTCGCGCATACCACCTGCGAGTTCTAACAATTTAGAAAACGGTGTGCCCATTGGAATTTCATAATTGCCAGGACGCTCGACGTCACCGCTGATGGAGAAAATTTTGGTACCACCATTGTTGGGTTTGCCGGATGCCAAATAAGCCGCGCCACCGTTGCAAATGATCCAAGGGACTGCCGCAAATGTTTCGGTGTTGTTGATGGTGGTGGGTTTGCCATACAAACCAAAGCTTGCAGGAAAAGGCGGCTTGAAACGCGGCTGACCTTTTTTACCCTCTAAAGATTCGAGCAATGCGGTTTCTTCGCCGCAAATATAAGCACCGAAACCATGCGCAGCATGCAGTTGAAAATTAAAACTGCTACACATGATGCCGTTACCCAAATAACCCGCAGCACGCGCCTCTTCAAGTGCCGCTTCAAAGCGTTCGTAGCTTTGAAAAATTTCACCATGAATGTAGTTGTATCCCACCGAGATACCCATTGCATAAGCAGCGATGGCCATGCCTTCAATCACAATGTGCGGATTGAATTGCAAGATGTCACGATCTTTGCATGTGCCTGGCTCGCCTTCGTCAGAATTGCAGACTAAATATTTTTGACCTGGAAATTGACGCGGCATAAAACTCCATTTCAAGCCTGTTGGAAAACCTGCACCACCACGACCACGCAGTCCAGATTCTTTGACAGTGGCGATGACTTGTTCTGAGGTGAGACCTTCGGAACCATCTTTGCCTAAAATTTTGCGCAAGGCTTGATAACCACCACGCGTTTCGTAATCTTTGATCGACCAATTGCGACCGTTCAGATCGGCATAAATTTGTGGATTGAGGTGACGGTTGTGAAAACATGTCTCAACGCCTGTTGCATTGAATTGCGACAGCACTTGTTGCGGGTTCATGATTGACCTCCACTTGCACGCAAGCCATCAATGAGTTGATCAATTTTTTCGTGACTCATAAAACTACACATGTTGCGATCATTGACTAACATCACAGGTGCGTCGGCGCATGCGCCCATGCATTCACCCGGTTGCAAAGTGAACATGCCGTCCGATGTGGTTTCACCCATCTGCACATTTAATTTTTTGCGCAAATAGTTGAACGTGTCTTGACCATGTGTGAGTTGACATGGCAAGTTGGTGCACACGTTGATTTTGAATTTGCCAACGGGCTCCAAGTTGTACATGTTGTAAAAAGTGGAGACTTCGTGCACAGCCATGGGCGCCATACCCAAGTAATGCGCAATGGCCAGTTCTGCAGATAAATTGACGCGCCCTGCTTCTTGCTGAACGATGGACAAACAAGCCATCACAGCCGATTGTTTTTGATCGGCAGGATACTTGGCCACTTCACGCGCAAAACGTGCAAGGGTTGCCTCTGAGAAAACAGCAGGCTCTACTGTGGTGGGTTTTGTCTTCACATTCATCGGTCGATTTCCCCAAACACAATGTCCATGGTGCCAATAACAGCAACCGTATCGGCGATCATATGACCTCGCGCCATTTCATCCATCGCTGCTAAATGTGCAAAACCAGGTGCACGAATTTTGAGACGATAGGGTTTGTTGGCGCCATCACTGACCAAATAAATTCCAAACTCACCTTTGGGATGCTCAACGGCCGCGTAGGCTTCGCCTTCGGGCACATGAAAACCTTCGGTGAATAATTTGAAGTGGTGAATCAACTCTTCCATGCTGGACTTCATGGATTCACGACTTGGTGGTGCAACTTTGTGATTGCTCGTAATGACTGGACCAGAGTTGTTGCGCAACCATGACACGCATTGTTGAATGATGCGATTGGATTGACGCAACTCAGCCACGCGCACCAAATAACGATCGTAGCAGTCGCCTGTTTTGCCAATAGGAATATCAAAATCCATTTGATCGTACACGTCGTAGGGTTGATGCTTGCGCAAATCCCACGCAACACCAGAACCACGCAACATCGCACCAGTGAATCCTAAGTTTTTGGCGCGCTCTGGCGTAACCACACCAATACCGACTGTGCGTTGCTTCCAAATGCGGTTGTCGGTGAGCAATGTTTCGTACTCGTCGATTAACTTGGGAAAACGCTTGGTGAAATCGTCGATGAAATCCAAAACAGAGCCTTGGCGATTTTCATTGAGACGTGTAATGGCTTTTGCGTTTTTGATTTTGCTGACCTGATACTGCGGCATGGTGTCAGGCAAATCGCGATACACGCCACCGGGTCTGAAATACGCCGCATGCATGCGTGCACCGGATACAGCTTCATAAATATCAAATAAATCTTCGCGCTCACGGAAGCAATAAATGAGAATATTCATTGCGCCGCAATCAAAACCATGACAACCCAACCACAACAAGTGATTGAGCACGCGCGTGATTTCTGCAAACATCACACGAATGTATTGCGCGCGCACAGGCACATCAAGGCCCATGAGTTTTTCGATGGCCAAACAATACGCGTGTTCGTTACACATCATCGACACGTAGTCGAGTCGATCCATGTAGGGCAAGGATTGAATGAATGTTTTGCTCTCAGCTAATTTTTCGGTGGCGCGATGCAACAAACCGATGTGCGGGTCTGCGCGTTGCACGACTTCACCATCCAACTCCAACACCAAACGCAACACACCGTGCGCGGCAGGATGCTGGGGGCCCAAATTGAGCGTGTAGTTTTTGATATCAGCCATTAGTGCAAACCACCGTAGTTGTCTTCACGAATGATGCGCGGCGTGATCTCGCGCGGCTCTATGGTGACAGGTTGATAGATGACGCGTTTTTGTTCGGCGTCGTAACGCATTTCGACATGACCCGAAACAGGAAAATCTTTGCGAAAAGGATGACCGATGAAACCGTAATCAGTGAGCAAGCGACGCAAATCTTCATGGCCATCAAAAACGATGCCATATAAATCAAAAGCTTCGCGCTCAAACCAATTGACCGAATTCCAAATGTCATTGACCGATGGCAAAACAGGCATGTGGTCGTCGGATGCAAACACACGCAAGCGCAAACGCCAGTTGTGTTGAATAGACAGCAAATGACTCACCGCCGCATAACGAGGACCATCGATATAGACTGAATGTGCGCCGTCTTTGTATGCGGAGTAATCCATGCCACACAAATCGAGCAATTGCTCAAAAGCTAATTGGGGGTGATCGCGCAAAATAAGCGCAACCTCGTGATAGTGTGTTGCATCAACAGTGAGTGTGAGTTCACCCAATGCCAATTGAAGTTGTTTGATTTTTCTGCCCAATACTTGCTGTAGTGCGGCTTGCAATCGATCGAGTGACTGAGTCATTTTATTGATTCGACCTTATCTGGCGATGGTGTTTTCGCGACGAATTTTGTTTTGCAATTGCAAAATGCCATATATCAGGGCTTCTGCTGTGGGAGGACAACCGGGCACATAAACATCAACAGGCACAATGCGATCGCATCCGCGCACCACCGAATAACTGTAGTGATAGTAGCCACCCCCATTAGCACAAGAACCCATCGACAACACCCAACGAGGTTCTGACATTTGGTCGTAGACCTTACGCAAAGCAGGCGCCATTTTGTTGCATAAGGTGCCCGCCACAATCATCAAATCGGATTGACGTGGGCTGGGTCTAAAGAGCATGCCGAAACGATCGAGGTCGTAACGCGCAGCACCTGCATGCATCATCTCAACAGCGCAACAGGCCAAACCAAAAGTCATGGGCCACAGAGAACCCGTTTTGGCCCAATTGACCACCGAGTCGTAGGACGTGGTGATAAAGCCTTCATTAAAAACACCTTCGAGCGACATGAATTACTCCCAATCAAGGGCACCTTTTTTCCATTCGTAGACAAAGCCCACGACCAGAATGCCCAGAAAAATCATCATGGCCCAAAATCCTGCGGGGCCGATTTCCTTGAGCGACACAGCCCAAGGGAAAAGAAAAGCAATTTCGAGATCGAACAAAATAAAAAGAATAGCAACGAGGTAATAGCGCACGTCAAATTTCATGCGGGCATCTTCAAAGGCTTCGAAACCGCACTCATAGGGGGAATTTTTGGCTGCATCGGGTCGCTTGGGACCTAACAAATAACCGAGGACTTGAGGCGCAACACCAACGCCTAAGCCGACCAAAATGAAAAGGAGGACTGGGAGGTACTGCTCTAGGCTCATCTGAATCTCAATCGTTGAAGCATTTGCATTTGCTCAGTTTGTTATAAATGGTTGACACCTAGGTTACAATAGAGCTGATTTTTTGGAATGGTGCCGTCGGCGAGACTCGAACTCGCACAGCTTTCGCCACTACCCCCTCAAGATAGCGTGTCTACCAATTTCACCACGACGGCTCGGGTTGCCCGTCAAGGCGCCAAAGAGGGATTCCGGCACCAAGACAGCCTATGATTGTACCCCGAAAAACTCTGTGTTTTGAATCTCTATCAGATAGATTGCGAGCCAAATTGAGAAATTTACTTGCCGGGAATTTGATTGATGGGTTGCGCAGGCGCGGTTGGGACCGCCGCAGGAACTTGTCCAGGCTGGGTGGGCGCAGGAATCGATGCATCAACAGGGGCTGATTGAGTGCCTGGAATTTGTGAACTGGGCTGCGGGGGAACCACCATTGTATTTTCTAAAACACTGCCCGATGAAGTGGGACGAATATTTCCGAAATAAGCCAAGCCCAAGGTGCAAACAAAAAACACAGCCGCTAAAACTGAAGTGGTGCGCGATAGAAAGTTTGCGCCGCCTGATGCACCAAACAAACTGCCCGATCCACCCGATCCAAATGCAGCACCCATGTCAGCGCCCTTACCGTGCTGTACCAAAATCAAACCAATCATGCCTAACGCAGACAAAATTTGAACCAGTAAAAGAATGTTGTGAAGCAATGTCATGAATAACTCCGAGAAATCTTTGTTTTAGCGAGATGCCGCTTGAATAATGGATAAAAAATCTGCCGCTTTGAGTGACGCACCACCAATGAGTCCACCATCAATATCGGGTTGGTCTAACAGTTGTTGTGCATTGCTTGCATTCATACTGCCACCATACAAAATTTTGATGCGGTCCACGCTGGATGACGCCGCTTTGAGTTGCGCGCGAAGCAATGCCTGAACAGCTTGCACCTGCTCAGGCGTTGCTGTTTTGCCTGTGCCAATAGCCCATACGGGCTCGTAAGCAACCACAATTTCTGAAATGCAATGCCCATTGACTTGAATGACCGTAGCGAGTTGACGCTTGACAACTTCTTCTGTTTGATTGGCCTCGCGTTGTTGCAAGGTTTCGCCAACGCAAACAATGGGTGTGATGCCACAAGCCAACGCACGTTGCGCTTTAGTGGCGACCACAGCATCGGTTTCTGCATGATATTGACGTCGCTCTGAATGACCCACTAATGCATAACGCACATGCAGTTCACGCAACATAGCCGCAGAAGATTCACCCGTGTAGGCGCCTTGTTCGTGCACCGATACGTCTTGCGCGCCCAATGCAATGCGAGAGTTGGCGAGCAATTGCTGAACTTGTGACAAATAAGGCATGGGCACACACATGGCGATGTCACACAACTGTGAGGGCAGATCTTTAATGACTGCATGAACGAGATCGTGATTGGCAGCAAGACTGCCATTCATTTTCCAATTACCTACAATCAATTTAGTTTTCACGCCCTGCCCTTTTTGTCAATTACTCAGGTTGATGCGGTGCTTGATAGTTGTGTTGCTGATGCTGTTGTTCTTCGTGATGCTGGGGCTCAGAACGCTCCATCAACGCTTTCATCGACAACTTCACGCGACCTTTTTCGTCTGTCTCGAGCACTTTGACGCGAACGATTTGTCCTTCGGCCAACACATCGGTGACCTTGGCAATACGCTCGTGGCTGATTTGACTGATGTGCAACAAACCATCTTTGCCTGGCAACAAGTTGACCAATGCACCGAAGTCGAGAATTTTGGTGATGGGGCCTTCATAAATTTTGCCCACTTCAACTTCTGCCGTGATTTCGAGAATGCGACGCTTGGCTTCATCAGCCTTGGCGCCGTCTGTTGCAGCTATTGTGATGGTGCCGTCTTCTTCAATGTTGATTTGAGTGCCGGTTTCTTCGGTAAGTGCACGAATGACTGCGCCACCTTTGCCAATCACATCACGAATTTTTTCGGGATTGATTTTGAGTGTAAACAACTTGGGTGCGAAGTTGCTAACGTCAGTTTTGGCTTCGCTCATTGCTTCTTGCATTTTGGCCAAGATGTGCATGCGTGCTTCTTTGGCTTGTGCCAATGCCACTTGCATGATTTCTTGTGTGATGCCTTGGATTTTGATGTCCATTTGCAATGCAGTGATACCGTTGGTAGTGCCTGCAACTTTAAAGTCCATATCGCCCAAATGATCTTCGTCACCCAAGATGTCGGTGAGAACAGCAAAACGATTTTCTTCTTTGATGAGACCCATGGCGATACCTGCCACGTGTGCTTTCATCGGTACGCCTGCGTCCATGAGAGACAAGCAACCACCGCAAACAGAAGCCATGGAAGATGAACCATTGGATTCGGTGATTTCAGATACGACGCGCATGGTGTAGGGGAATGCTTCTTTGTCGGGCAAACAAGCGGCCAAGGCGCGCTTGGCTAAACGACCATGACCAATTTCGCGACGCTTGGTGCTGCCCATGCGACCGACTTCGCCTGTGGCAAAGGGAGGCATGTTGTAGTGGAACATGAAGCGATCTTCAAATTCACCAGCCAATGCATCGATGCGTTGCGCATCGCGCTCGGTGCCTAATGTGGTGATGACCAAAGCTTGTGTTTCGCCACGTGTAAACAATGCTGAACCGTGTGTGCGGGGTAAAACGCCGTTGCGAATTTCAATGGGGCGTACTGTGCGTGTGTCGCGTCCATCGATACGGGGCTCACCTGCCAAAATTTGACCGCGAACCAAACGCGCTTCAATTTCAAAAAATAAATTATCGACTTTGACTTCATCAAACTCAACGCCTTGCTCTTTGAGCGTTGCTTTGACCGATGCATAAGCTTCACGACACGCTTGTGTGCGTGCTTGCTTGTTGCGAATTTGATAGGCCGCGCCGAGTTTGTCTTCGGCCAATGCTTTAACTTTTGATTCGAAAGACTCATCGCGTGCAGGTGCGGCCCATTCCCAAGCGGGTTTGCCAGCATCACGAACGAGTTCGTGAATTGCATCGATTGCAACCTTGCCTTGTGTGTGACCAAACACCACAGCACCCAACATGATTTCTTCGGATAACTGAAGCGCTTCGGACTCCACCATCAACACTGCGGTTTCTGTACCTGCAACAACCAAATCCATGACGCTGTCTTTGCGTTGCGTTTGGCCAGGGTTGAGAACGTATTCGCCATTGATGTAACCCACGCGCGAAGCACCAATGGGGCCGTTGAATGGAATACCTGAAATGGCCAATGCAGCCGACGATGCAATCATGGCTGCGATGTCTGCATCCACTTCGGGGTTGAGAGAAACTGTGTGAATAACCACGTGCACTTCATTGTAAAAACCTTCGGGGAACAAAGGACGAATGGGACGGTCGATCAGGCGGCTGGTTAGTGTTTCTAATTCGGAAGGCTTGGCTTCGCGCTTAAAGAAACTTCCGGGGATTTTGCCAGCTGCGTATGCTTTTTCGATGTAGTCCACCGTGAGTGGGAAAAAGTCTTGGCCAGGCTTGGCATCTTTGGACGCAACAACGGTGGCCAGCACTACGGTGCCATCCATGTCGAGCAATACGGCGCCAGTGGCTTGACGAGCAATTTCGCCAGTTTCCATGGTGAAGGTGTGTTGTCCCCATTGGAATGTTTTGGTAACTTTGTTAAACAATGACATTGATATATCCTGATATTGATGGGAAGTGAAGGCCACTTGCCCGAAGCTCGGAGAAGGTCGCTATAGAACACGATGCCATTCCATAAAAAGGTCCAACGGCCACTTTTGGAATGACACAGCTTCGCTCCATATACGCTGTCCCTATCCGAAAAAACACCCGACAAAATGTGCAAAACGCCTGCTATTGAGAGATAACTCAGGCGTTTGAACTGTTGCTGAGTATGGATTACTTGCGCAAACCGAGTTTGGCGATCAACGCGGTGTAACGGCTTGCATCTTTGGATTTGAGGTAGCCGAGCAATTTGCGGCGGCGACTCACCATGCGCAACAAACCACGACGACCGTGATGGTCTTTGGCGTGTATTTTGAAGTGTGGAGTGAGTTCGTTGATACGAGCGGTGAGCATTGCAACTTGCACTTCTGGACTGCCCGTATCGCCGGTGCTGCGCGCATTGGCCTTAACGACCTCGGCCTTATTGAGTGTAGTCATGATGAATTCCTTTAAATGTTTGACTTGCGTTGACAGCCGGAAATGCCAGACAACGTGCGCTTGAAGCCCGACGGGCAAAGCATTTAAATTATAGCGCTTTTTGGGGTTCTGTCGCAATAAGGAATTTTGAAGAATCTTACCTACTACCAGTAGCGTATTTTTCCTATGCCAAACACTACCTATAGCGTTCCTGAAAAACTGGGAATCCTTATTGCGACAGAACCTTGGAGCTGGACACAAGCAAGCCATTGCGAGTTTGGTTGAAAGAAAGAGCGGATACGCTAGATTGATGAAAGTCAGTCATAAGACAACCGAGCAAGTCAGTGGTGCCGTCATCAAGAAGTTACGCTCCATAAGCGCCAGGGTAAAGACAATTACTTTTGACAACGGAAAAGAGTTTGCAGAGCACGTAAGGATTGACGAAGCTTTGGGCAGCACCACATACTTTGCAGATCCCTTCAGCAGTTGGCAAAGAGGGAGCAATGAGAACTTAAATGGATTGCTTAGGCAGCACATTCCGAAAAAGAGACCTTTATCAACAGTAACAAACGTGGAGCTTAAAATGATCGAGCGCCGGCTAAACAACCGACCAAGAAAGAGATTAGGATTCAAGACACCATATCAGGTGTTTCATGAATCTCTAAGCCGTGTTGCACTTTATACTTGAATCCACGAATGAATTTACCAGTACTTAATCAAAAGTCTCGCAACCTTGAAACTGTTTAAAAAGACGTTGCTCAAGTCGAAATAATCATGAAACTTGCTATAAAAACTGCGCGAGTTCAAATTCGAAGTGCAACTCTAATTAATAGGTTGGGTGGGCGAGGTGCGATCGCATCCGAGCCCCTCGACCACCAAGTCAAAGTTGCCAAGAATGAACTACACACACCTCACCCAAGACGAACGGTACCAGATTGCGATCCTTTCCAAGGCCGGACATGACCGAAGCGGCATTGCCCAATTGATGGACCCCCACAAATCAACCATAGGCCGTGAGATGCGGCGAAAT
>SHXN01000087.1 GCA_009693305.1 Limnohabitans sp. | reverse complement strand
GTTCCCACACGCCAGCAGCCGGGCCTGGTAGAACGCATGTGCCTGCTTTGGCCTGTAGCCTCGCTCTCCGCGATTTCGCCGCATCTCACGGCCTATGGTTGATTTGTGGGGGTCCATCAATTGGGCAATGCCGTTTCGGTCATGTCCGGCCTTGGAAAGGATCGCAATCTGGTACCGTTCGTCTTGGGTGAGGTATGTGTAGTTCATTCTTGGCAACTTTGACTTGGTGGTCGAGGGGCTCGGATGCGATCGCACCTCGCCCACCCAACCTATTAATCAGAGTTGCACTTCGAATTTGAACTCGCGAGGTGATATATGTGTCGATCGGTTGTACAACTTCTATTTTTTGCTCTAACTTCTTTCTTCTCAATGAGCGATAAATGGTATCGAGTTGTGATTGCTGGGTAATCAGCTCATTCATGCTCGCTCCTGTATCTATTAAGTAATTATTCCTTGTTATTATAATGAAACTAATGAGTTATTTTATGTCGTATTAGCCAATAATATTATTACTTTTATATCGTAAAATTAACTTTTTTGGCAAAATAACTGCTAAAAGTGAGCTGTGGCACACTTGATTGCCATTTCTCAACCCTCCATCCAAACAGGAAAGTTATTCATGCAAGCACTGCGGATCTATGCAGGCCCAAAAGCCAAAGAACATATACAAATCAATGGCTTACAACCAGAACACATCGGAGTCATTCCTGCCGCAGCAGGCGGCCCCAAGGGCTTGGTATTGGGCCCATTGGATCGATTTATCTTTGGAAAATGGTTGGCGCGAAGCCGCCAACCCGTCGATTTGGTGGGTGACACCCTACCCCGATTGGGTTAAAAAATTACCCAATGGCAGGTTGCCTGATCGTTCCGACTTTAAAACCTACGGACACGATTTAAAAGCACGTGTGCAAATTTGGCAAACTACCATTTCAGCCGCAGTACAGATGACCGAAGAGTTTGAAGATTGGCTTCGCCGCCCTGATCTGAAGCAAGTATTGGATTTAGCCTAAAAATATCAAAGCTTAAGACTCATTTCTATATGTTCGACGCCCGCTTCTAAAAACACATCGCCACGTCTTTGGAAGCCTTGTCGGCAATAAAAATTTTCTGCGCTCAGTTGTGCATGCAACACCGCTTCTTGATCACCTCGATCACGCGCAAGATTCAATATTTTTTGCAAAATGACACCGCCAAATTGTTGCCCACGCATGCGCTCAATCACAGCCATCCGCCCTATCTGAGCAACGTGAGGGGAGGGCTGAAGCAATCGACCCGTTGCAATTGGCAACCCCATGCCATTGCAAGCAACAACATGCACGGCACCGTCGTCCCACTCGTCCCACTCTTCTTCTTGAGGGATTTTTTGTTCTTTAACAAAAACCAGGGTGCGAACGGGAGCGGCCAATTTTTTCATCGAAGCCCAATCTCCCACATGAAGTTTGAGGGCCGATTGACCCTCTTCATAGCCGTTGATCATGTTGCGCAAAATGTCGGGAATTGGCTTGGAAGTTTGGGTTTGGGGATCGGCATAAACATAAACCAATTCGCCCGTGATTAAGAGATGATCGCCTTTAAAAATTCCACCCGTAAAAGTCATGGATGAGTTGCCGATGAGCGAACACTTCATGCCAACGTGGAGTAGCTCGTCGTACCGAGCCGAACCTTTGTATTCCAATCTGGCTTTTACCACGTACAAATCGCCACCGAGTTCGTGAAGCGCCACTTCGTAGGGGAGCGCCAATGCACGCCAATAATCTGCAATGGCTGTATCAAAATACATGAGATAGTGGCCATTGAAAACAATTTTTTGCATGTCAATTTCTGCCCAACGCACACGCAGCGTGTGAAAGAAGCGAAAATCTTTTCTATCCATGGTTGAACTCGGTTATATATCTTCTAAAAGCGGGTAGGGCAGGTCCTGCAACTGCAACGCATCCCCTTGTGAAGAACCCAAATGCAGAGCGCCTTTTAGCGTGGCCTGCGTTTGCAATGAAACAATGGCAGCAAATTGATTGCGCCAACTCGCTGCTTGCACAACCATTCCACAAGGTTGCAGGGGGTCTTGAGAAGAAAAAATTTCTTGCCCTGATTGGAAGGGAGAAGACCCATGAACAATAAAAGCCCGCCGCTTGAGCGTGCCCCTGAATTGACTTCGCGCAACCACTTCCTGCCCTGGATAACAACCTTTTTTGAAGTTGACACCCCCAACAGACTCATAGTTGAGCATTTGAGGCACGAAGGCTTCCAAACAGGCCACGTCCAACATCACAACACCGCTGTGTACTTCAGCCCAACGCCATGCATCCACATCGATAGGAGGACCTGAGGGCAACGCACCAAAGGGCGCAATGCATAAAACCCTTGAATATCCAAGCGATGGATAAAGGGAAATCAAATCGGTCGATTCCAAAAACTGATGGCGCCAATGCGACGCATCGTGCATCAAGTCCGATGCTGTTTTTCCTATGCAACCCGAAATAGAAAATTCTTGCGAAGCGTCGGTGAGTTTGACTTTGCTGCGCAACACAAACATCGACAAGTGTTTGAGCGTTTGAGCCAGCAAAGACAAATCACAAATTAACAAAATCTCTTCGGCACTTTTTTTAATCCCTAAAAAAGAAGCTTGCATACGCCCCTTGGCATTGCAAAAAGCCGCGAGTCTGGCCTCCCCATCTTGAATCAATAAAAAATCTTGGGTGAGTTGATTGTGCAAAAAATGCGCGGCGTCCACGCCTTGGGCTTTGATGACGCCCAAGTGGGGTAGAGGCGTTTGTCCGTTGAAAATAAAGTCTTGCATAGGTGAATTATCATTGGAATTGAAAATTAGCACAGGAATAGGGTTGTGAACAAGTTTTTGAAACAGTTGATGGGAATGGGCGTTGTCGTGCTGGGCTTGGCAATTGGCACCATCACGCTTTGGGCGGCCCAGCCCTTGGCCCTCAAATCCTCGGTTGTCGACTTGTCCATTGAACCCGGCACGTCGGTTCGATCGATCAGTCAACTCGTTGCCAATGCAGGGGTCAATGTATCGCCCACGGTTTTGTATTATTTTTTAAAACTCAGCGGTCAATCTCGGCAATTACGCGCAGGAAGTTACGAACTCATCCATCCAGTCAGCCCATGGGATTTGTTACAAAAATTAGCCCGCGGTGATGAAAATTTAAAAGCGGTGACCTTGATTGAAGGTTGGACGTTTAAGCAATGGCGACAAGCACTCAATCAATCGGAGTTCATCAAACACGATACCAAAAACATGAGTGATACAGACATCATGGCACTTTTGGGTCACCAAGATGTGCCACCCGAGGGGCGTTTTTATCCAGACACCTATACCTATGGCAAAGGCATATCCGACAAAGAGTTATTGCGACGCTCCCTCAAAGCCATGGATCAAAAATTGTCCGATGCATGGAGACAAAAAGACGCCAACTTGGTTTTAAAAGATCCAGACGACGCATTGATTCTTGCAAGCCTCATTGAAAAAGAAACGGGCAAAGCCAGTGACCGAGTTTTTATTTCAAGCGTCTTTCATAACCGATTGAAAATTGGCATGCCGCTTCAAACAGACCCCACGGTGATTTACGGTATGGGCGAAGCTTTTGACGGCAACTTGCGGCGCGTTGATTTGCACACCGATCACTCTTGGAATACCTACACCCGAAAAGGCATGCCGCCCACACCCATTGCAATGCCAGGCAAACAGTCCTTGATGGCGGCAGTTCAGCCCGCCAACAGCAAATCGTTGTACTTTGTGGCGCGCGGTGATGGCTCTAGCCAATTCAGCGACAATCTTGAAGATCACAATGCGGCAGTTCAGCGTTTTATTTTGAAGAAAAATAAAACAAGTTCTTCACAAAATAATTAATTCATGGCAAAAGGTTTATTCATCAGCTTCGAAGGCATCGATGGTGCGGGCAAATCCACCCATGTGGAAGCCTTAGCGCGGGCCTTTAAACAAGCACAGCGACGCGTCACACTGACGCGTGAACCTGGTGGGACACCGCTTGCCGAAAAGCTGCGAAACATGGTTTTAAACGATGTGATGGATCCACTGACCGAAGCACTTTTGATTTTTTCGGCAAGGCGCGATCATTTAAAAAATATGATTGAACCCGCACTCGAGCGGGGTGATGTGGTTTTGTGTGATCGGTTCACCGATGCCACATTTGCCTATCAAGGCCATGGGCGTCAATTCAATTTAGAAGTGCTGTCACAACTAGAACGCTGGGTGCAGCAAATTGAAAATTCAACGCAACTGCGCCAACCCGATATGACCTTGTGGTTTTCACTCGACCCCTCGATTGCGGCCAAGCGCTTGGTCGGTGCACGAATCCCCGATCGATTTGAATCTCAGCCGATTGATTTTTTCCAAAAAGTGCACCTTGGTTATCAAAGCCGAATGAACGCGTCACCCCAGCGTTTTGTTTGTATCAATGCCGATCAAACCAAAGAACAAGTTTGGGGTGATGTGGTCACAACCATGACTCAAAAACAATGGCTCTTAGCGCATGATTTTTTAAACTCTGGACAGGCGTCATGAGTTCGTCCTTGGCTCCCTGGCTCAAGCGCCAACTCATCGATTTAAGTTCACAAAAAGGTCACGCTTGGTTGCTTCAAGGTCCCTCGGGACTGGGGCAATATCAACTCGGCCTTGAATTAGCCAAAACATGGTTGTGCCATCAACCTACAAAGGATGGTGCTTGCGGTGTATGTCCCAGTTGCCATCAAATCGACGTTCACGCACACGCCGATTTATGCGTCTTGATGCCAGAGACTTGGATGCTAGACCACGAATGGCCTTTGAGCGAAAAAGCCCAAGAAGATTTAGAAAACAAAAGACGAAAGCCCAGTTCAGAAATTCGTGTCGACGATTTAAGAAATATGGTGGCCTTTACTCAACTCACACAATCAGGGCCAAAGTCGCAAGTTGTCTTGATTTATCCAGCTGATCGCATGAATACGATATCGGCCAATACCTTGCTCAAGTCTTTAGAAGAACCCGCTGGGAACACACGATTCATTTTGGCAACCGATAGCGCGCATCAACTCTTACCCACCATCCGCAGTCGCTGCCAATTTCATTCGCTTCAGTGGCCAAGCCCCGAAGAATCCATTGCTTGGTTGATTGGTCAAGGCCTTAAAAAAGAAGATGCCGAAGTGCTTTTACGAGCCAGTGGTGGTCGTCCCGATGATGCCTTGCAATTTCATCAAATGGGCCTCAAGGCCTCTACCTGGTCGAGTTTGCCGCAATCCATTGCCAAAGGCGAGGTCAAAGGACTGAGCGACTTTTCATCCACGCAAGTGGTTGAAATTTTGCAAAAAATATGTTACGACGCACTCATTCATTCTCAGGGCTCTCAACCCCGTTATTTTTTAAGCAAAGATTTACCCCCATCCAAAAATTTCAATGCGCTGAGCCAATGGGCCAAAGATTTGATGCAAATATCAAAAACCGCCAACCATCCGTTTCAACCTGGCTTGATGCTAGAGGCCTTGGTGTCGCAAGCACAGCGTGCGCTGATTTCAAAAGTTTGATCGAACATGTTTGTTGATTCGCATTGCCATTTAAATTTTCCTGAGTTATTTCGAAATCTCTCGAGTATTCGTGCCTCAATGGTTAAGGCCCAAGTTGATCGTGCACTGGTGATCAGCACCAAGCTCGAAACCTTCGACACTGTCCATCAATTGGCCATCGACTATGACAACTTTTGGTGCACCATTGGCGTTCACCCCGATGAAGAAGACGTCCAAGAACCTACTTTGCTCGACCTGACCGATCGTGCCAAACGTGCACGCGTCATTGGTATTGGAGAAACAGGGCTCGACTATTACCGTATTGGTGAGCGCACCTACGAAAAAATGGAGTGGCAGCGCAACCGCTTTAGGATTCATATTCAAGCCGCACAAGCCACGCGCTTGCCCTTGGTGATCCATACCCGTAGCGCGTCGGCCGACACGCTCAGCATCCTCAAGGAAGAGGGCGAAGACGGCAGTACAAACAGTGCGGGCGGTGTTTTTCACTGTTTCACCGAAACCATGGACGTCGCCAAGGCCGCTCTTGATTTAGGCTTTTATATTTCTTTCTCTGGCATCGTCACCTTTAAAAATGCCAAAGACCTGCAAGAGGTGGCTCGGTTTGTTCCCATGGATCGCATGCTGATTGAAACAGACAGCCCGTACTTGGCTCCAACGCCACATCGAGGCAAAACCAATACACCCGCCCTGGTTCCATGGGTTGCGCATCAATTGGCAATCCTAAAAAATACGGCAGTCGAAGAAATCGGACACCAAACCACCCAAAATTTTAATACTTTATTTAAACCCCAATAAGTATATGAATTCTTTTAAGTTATTAATATATCTCATTGTTTTAATTCATTTAAATACAAGCAATGCATCGTCTTTTGACGATTTCTTCAAAGCCATTGAATTTGATCAACCGCATGCGATCGAATACCTGCTCAAAAAGGGGTTTGACGCTAATACACCCAACGAACAAGGTCAAATTGGACTGCATATCGCCATCAACAAGGGATTCAACAAGGTCGCCAAAGTATTAATTGAGTGGCCAAAGACACAATTGAGTCAAATCAACCCCGATGGTGAATCAGCGCTGATGTTTGCCGCTCTCAACAATAACTTAGATCTCGCCAAACTTTTGATTGAGCGTGGCGCTGATGTCAACAAACCAGGATGGACTCCACTTCACTATGCAGCCACCAAGGGACATAACCTGATGGTGAGGGTCCTTTTGGAAAACCACGCGTATATTGATTCACCCTCACCAAACGGAACCACGCCTTTGATGATGGCCGCTCAATACGGCACACCTCTCATGTGCAAATTATTGTTAGAAGAGGGCGCAGACCCCACAATCAAAAACCAAAAAGGTCTCACGGCAATCGAATTTGCCAAGCTAGGCGAAAAAAAGGACTCGATTCCCTATATAGAATCCTTTATTCACGCTTGGAACACCAAAAAATAACATCCACACTTCAAAAACACCATGCAACCCTTTCAACTCGCATTTCCCGTTATATCCTTGAATAAAGCACACGCCTTTTATGACGATTTATTAGGCTGCCCAAAGTATCGATCATTCGATAAATGGGTTGATTTCGACTTTTATGGACATCAAATCGTGGCGCATACAAGCCCATCTAAGGCTGGCCATAACAACACCAGCGCAGTTGATGGTCAAAACGTTCCAGTCAGGCATTTTGGAATGGTCCTAACTATGGGTCAATGGACCGCATTGGCAGACAAATTAAAAGCAGCAAACACTCAATTCATCATCGAACCTTATATTCGTTTCAAAGGTGCAGTTGGCGAGCAAGCCACCATGTTTTTTTAGATCCATGCGGCAATGCGATTGTGTTCAAAGCGTTTGCCGATCAAAACCTGTTATTTGCCAAATAAAAGGCGAGGCTTTATTGATGAAAGAATCTAACTATCTGATTTGTAACAACATTTAATAGTTTACATAATACACATCGTAGAAACTAATTGGATCAGTGCCTAATAGCACCCCACATCAAAAAAGCCTCTTTGCCATCGATATGAAAATTGACTTTGGCGCCCACTGGCAGGCATACCTTGGTGGGCACATGACCCATTGGAAATCCTGTGATGACAGGAATCTTAAGGTGGCTTTGAAGAAATTTGACCACGTGCGCCAAATCAAAACCTTTGTCGTGATCAATCAACGCGTAATCGGTGAACGAACCGAGCACGATGGCTTTTTGTTTGGCTAAAATTCCTGCGCTTAAGAGTTGCGTCAACAATCGCTCGATTTTGTACGGATGCTCACCAACGTCTTCAAAAAATAAAACACCATTCTCGACCTTGGGCAAATATGGCGTGCCCACCAAGCTGGCAAACACCGCTAAATTTCCACCCCATAGCATGGCGTTTTTGGCAACCATGCCTGACTTATTGATCTTCAAGGTTTTGAGATTTTGAGCAGGTATACGCCAACCCACACCTTCGGATTGACCCTGAGTCACATCCTCAAAACACACTTGCATGATGTCGTCGACCTTGGGCGGGCCGAAATCAAAAATCAGATGCGGCCCAGCCCAAGTCATCGCGTCTATTTGTGACAACAAGGCCATTTGCATCGACGTGAAATCGCTGTGGCCCATCCATTGCGTGCCTTGACGCATCGATTTCAAAATGGCTTTATACGGGAGCTTTGGCAATAAACGCGTTAACCCATAGCCGCCACGACTCATCATGGTGATATCCGCACCGCTAGCGGCCGCTCGTGAAATCGCAGACAAGCGCGTTGCGTCATCACCCGCAAAACGCAAATGACTGGTGAGAGCGTCGGGATCAATTTCTACCGCATGCCCCATGCTTTTGAGATGCGCCACACCGCGCAAAAAACCCGCTTTGTCACGAACCGAACCCGATGGTGAATAAATATAAATGTTTGACATGTTGAAAATTTAAAACAAATGAGACAAAGCGATTGTCGCAACTTCCTCGCCATGTTCTTGAACAAAATGACCCGCATGCGTCAATACATGGGGTGGCGGACATTCTTTGATTTTGGTTTGCAAATTACGCATGATGGGTTCACCCAACACAGGATCTGCTTGACCGATGACCATGCACGATCGCCCTGCCCATTGATTAGTCCAAAACGCTTGCGCCAAAAGCGATACGTCGGCACCATCAGACTGCGCAAACTCCGGCACCATAAGAGGAAAGGCTTGCAATGCAGCACGGTGGCCCGCATCAACAAAGGGCGCGTTGTATGCATCAGCCTCTTGCTGTGACAACTGCGAATTGCCACGCATCAACAACTGAGCTACATCAAAATGAGGTTTTTTTGCGCACATGTCCCGCCAAGCAACAAAGCCCTCAGACAAAGGCTTTTCGCCCGTTGCCAAGGTGGTATTCATCGCCAGCAACGCTTGGTAGCGATGCGGTGCTTCCATGGGCAATGTCAAACCTAATAAGCCGCCCCAATCTTGCACCACCAAATGAATATGATTTAAATCGAGACGCTCGATCAATTCAAGCAGCACTTGGCGATGCCAATGAAAAGTGTGCCCCGATACTTTTTTGGGCTTATCGCTTTTTCCAAAGCCAGGCATGTCGGGCGCAATCACGCGATGCCCTTGTTTCAAAAAAACAGGAATCATTTTTCGATACAAATAACTCCACGCGGGGTTACCGTGCAAACACAACCAAGTCACTGGCGCATCAGGCGGCCCCTCGTCAAGATAATGCATTCGGATACCGTTGAGCGCTGGCAAATCATTCACATAATGACCCGCCCATGGATAGTCAGGGATTTGTTGAAAAGCCGAGTCAGGCGTGCGCACGCAATCGCCTCTTAAGCGCATCGTCTGCGCCTGATTTTTATGTTCGATTCGTTGTTGACTAAAAAAGTCTTTCATGATTTGCGCGCATGAATCGGCAAGAACCCCCGAAACAACCTGGGTTTGATGATTGAGTTTGTCATTGGAGAAAAGATCAACCACCGAACCTGCAGCACCTGTTTTAGGTTCATGCGCACCATAAAC
>SHXN01000086.1 GCA_009693305.1 Limnohabitans sp. | reverse complement strand
TCGTGCATCATCTCCTCGATGTGCCGAAGGCTCAGTGGGTAGGCTACGTACCAGCGTACGCAGGTGAGCATGACTTCCAGCGGATAGTGAAGCCGTTGGAGGACCTTGTTCAGGGCGCTATGGATCAAACTTTTGCGAAAATCAAGCATGACTGGGATTGTCGTCTATGCTTACTGCGACAGAACCATTTTATTACCGTAATAATCAGTGGTTTTATCCGTCCAAATTTTATAAATTAGATCAGTAATTTCACCAGTACCATCTAACTTACCTTTCAAATTCTCATGTTGCTCATTAAATTTTTTCTTTTTTATGGATGGATCGTCATTTGTAGGACGATTATAAAAGTCTGCAGCTGTAGAAGCGTCGCCAGCTGACGACTACCAAAAACTGTGCTCGCCAAAATTAGTTCTACCTGCTAGTTCGGCATTAACTGACATATCTATCTGCCTATTCAATTAAAAATTAATATTTACTCATCTCCATTAGTGTCTTTTTCCACCCAACAAGTTCCATCCAAAACAAAGTTTTTTATCGGTGTTTACACCAATCTTTAAAAACCAATTATTTTTTTGAATGCTTCACTGCATTCACCGCAGCTCTCAAAGCTAACAAATAGCTATCTTCACCAAAACCACAAATTTGTCCTTTGATAATTTCTGCAAAAACAGAAACATGTCTAAATGCTTCACGCGAATGAATATTAGACATATGCACTTCAATCACAGGGCAAGTGAGGATGGCCAAAGCGTCGCGTATGCCGTAGCTGTAATGCGTCCACGCGCCCGCATTGATGAGCACCGCGTCTACGCCATCCAAAAAACCTTTGTGAATGCGCTCGCACATGGCCCCCTCATGATTGGTTTGATAGCAATCGACTTGCGCGCCAAATTCTTTGCCGAGTTGTTGCAAATTGGCGTTGATTTGCGCCAAGGTGATGGTGCCGTATTGAGCGGGGTCGCGCTTGCCAAACATGTCGTGGTTTATGCCATGGATCATCAAAATATTCATGGTGTTTCTTTGTGTTGTGATTAATTGATTAAAAGTTTAAGCCAAGGTGTCGGCCCAAATGTTGCGCGCCCATGCCATGGCGTATTGACCTTCGATTTCGCTAGCCGCCACAGATACACCGCCCGAGCCTGCAACCGTCATCATGGTTTTTTTGTCCGCGTCGTAGCGATGCACGCTTGATACATGCACCACGTCTGTGTCACTCACAAAACTATAACAAGTGTTGTTGTAGATAGGCAGTGGGTTCACTTCTTTTCCTGTGAGCAACGCAACAACTGCCGCGGCACAGGTTTTGCCGTGTTGATTGGCCATGTGTCCAGACTTGGGCATGGCGGGTGCGATTTGAATTGAGTCGCCCAGTACATGAATGTTTTTGGCGGCCTTGCTCTCAAAGGTTAAAAAGTTCACTTCGCACCAACGCTTGTTGGCGGTTGCCAAGCCTGTTTTGAATGCAATATCACCCGCGCGCATGGGTGGCAAATAATTGAGCACGTTGGCTTTGAGATCGTCGTTGAATTCAAATTTGAGCGTGTTGCTTGTCGCATCAACGTCTACCACTTTGTGTTTGGGTATGTATTCAACAATGCCTTTGTAACGATCGGTCCATGCTTTTTTAAACAAGGGTCCTTTGGATGTTACGTCGTCGTTTTCATCCAAGATGATGACTTTGCTTTTGGGTTTGGTTTTGCTGAAGTAATGCGCCACTTGGCACGCACGCTCGTAAGGTCCGGGTGGGCAACGATAAGGTGCCAATGGAATACTCAGTGCATACACACCACCGTCGGGCATGTCTTGTAATTGCTGACGCAGGGCAACGGTTTGCGGGCCTGCTTTCCATGAATGCAACACTTTGTCTTTTGCGCCGGCTTTGTTCATGCCTGCGATATCGTCGTACATGAAATCAACACCGGGCGACAGAATCAATCGGTCGTATGTTAATTCTGAACCATTTTCTAATCGAACTGCTCTTTTATCGGGATCAATACTCGCCACGCGATCGCGCACCACGATAACACCATGACGTTTGCTCAAATTGTCATAAGGCATGGTAAGGTCTTGAATGGTTTTACTGCCACCAATGACCAAATTAGAAATAGGACAAGAAACAAATGATGCATTGGGTTCAATCAAGGTCACTTGTATGCCATAGTCAGACCACATACGCACGTATTTGGCCGCAGTGGCTCCGCCATAACCTCCACCAATCACGACCACTTTGGGGCCAGAGCCCATTGGTGCCGCACAAGCACCTAAAAGACCTGTGATAGCTATTGCAGAACCAGCCCAGGCCGATTGAATCAGTTGACGACGTTTCATGTGGTGTCTCCCTTATCTTTTTTGTGATGCAAAGTAACCCGCAATGGCTTGGATTTCATCATCCGAATATCCTTTGGCCAATTGGTGCATGATGGTCGCCGTGCGACGACCCGCTTTGAAGTCTGCCATCTTGCGAATGATGTCTTCTTTATTAGCGCCAGCAAGCGCCTCCATTCCGGGTTGTGCTTGTCCGTTGGTGCCGTGACAATTGGCGCAACCTGCGGCCCAACTGCGCACTTGTGTAGGGTTGGTTTGTGCAAGCGCACACACACTGGCGAGCGCAAAGCCCAAACCCAAAATGAATTGATTAATCGGTTTCATGATGTCTCCTGACAGTTGATGATGAATCTATAGGTTTGATGATACATAAAGTTGAACCACTTGTTGTTGTAGTTGTTCTGCCCAAGCGCGGCGATCGAGCCCCTGCCCCGATTGCGGCTCTCCGTATCGCACGCTCACTTGCAATGGCGGCGCGCGCAGCGTTCGCCACACAGAGGTTATCAAAGTTTCATCGCCAATGTAAGTGGGTGCCAAACTCACATCGCCTGTTTGTTGATCTAAAAATTTGAGCGCGACGGGTTGAATCGGCGCATGAACCGCAATAGCCGCTTGCAACAAATTGGCATGAAAGGGCAATACATTTAATCCGTCACCAGTGGCGCCCTCTGGAAAAACAGCCAACACATCGCCCGCTTGCAATGCCTGCGCCATGTGATGCACCACGCGCAAAGCGTCGCGTCTGGACGCGCGTTCAATAAACAATGTGCCCGCGTCGTCAGCCAATGCGCCCAACACAGGCCAATATTTGATTTCCGATTTGGATACAAAACGACAAAAACCACTGGCATGAATCACCAAGATATCCAACCAAGAAATATGATTACTCACGATCAACATAGGGCCTTGGAAGGGCGGTTGCCCCGTCACCTTCACCTCAATATCCATAGCGCCCAACATGCGTTGCGACCATGTCTTCACATGATTTTGTTTTTGTGATTCGTTTATTTTTTTAAACTGCGTGCGTTGTATCCATAAACCTTGGGCAATAAAAAAAAATACTTTGGTAATGCGCCACAACGCGCGTAATGAACGCATCATCAATCTCAAACTTTTGAATTGAATGCGAGATGACCATCCACCCACGTGGCTTTAACTTTAGCAGGCAAGATGACGCCGCTTCGATCGAATGAAAACGGTGTGTGCTTGCCTTGGCTCTTGATGTTTGCAGGCAAGGCTTGCCAACGCACGCTGGGGTCGAACACGCAAACATCGGCCACACCACCCACAGTGAGTTGACCCAATGTGCGCAGGTGTTGCTTGGAATGTTGAATGACCTTTGCAGGCTCGTTGCTAATCACAGCAAGCGCGCGCGCAATGGGTAGTTTTTGTTCGGCCGCCCATTTAATTGAAAGACTCAATAACAATTCCAAGCCTGTCGCACCCGCTTCTGCTTGCGCAAAAGGCAATGCTTTGGCGTCGCCTTCAACAGGTGTGTGATCGGAGACCAAAGCGTCAATCGTGCCGTCGGCTAATCCAATTCGCAAGGCTTCGCGGTCGCGCTGTTGACGCAAAGGTGGATTGACGCGCGCACGGCTATCAAAAAATCCAATATCCATATCAGTGAGATGCAAACTATTGATGCTGACATCGCAAGTCAGCGACAAACCTTCTGCTTTGGCTTCACGAATCAAATCAACGCCAGCGGCACTCGAGACGCGAGACACATGAACGCGCGCACCAGTGGTTCGCATCAATGCAAAAATCGTATGCAGTGCAATGGTTTCTGCGGCAACAGGCACACCACTCAAACCCAATCTCGTTGCAAGGGGGCCGCTGGCTGCAACGCCTTGATCCAAAAATCCCTCAAGAGGTCTTAACCAAACACTGTAACCATGCGTGGTTGCGTATTGAAAACCTCTTTGCATCACTTGTGTGTTGATCAAAGCTACATCGGCTTGCCCGAAACCCACACAACCCGCTTGCGTGAGCTCGAGCATTTCTGTGAGTTCTTCGCCTTTAAGACCTTTGGTGAACGCACCCAAGGGCAACACGCGAGCCAAATGAAGACGATCGGCTTTGTAGGCGAACATATCGACCAAACCCGGTTGGTCCAACACAGGATCTGTATCGGGTGGGCAAACCAAAGTGGTGACACCACCCACAACAGCAGCGTTCATTTCGGATTGCAACATACCTTCGTGCTCGTACCCCGGTTCGCGCAAGCGTGCACATAAATCAACCAAACCAGGTGCAACGATGCAATCGGTGGCGTCAAATATTTCTTTGCCATTGAAACTTTCGGGTTTTGCACCGATGAAAGAAATTTTTCCGTTGTCAATGCCAACATCGCCGACTTGATCGAAACCACTGGCGGGATCAATCACGCGTCCATTTTGAATCAAGGTCTTCATGCTTCATTCCCCGCAACAATGGTCATCACCGCCATTCGAACTGATATTCCAAAAGTGACTTGCGGCAAGATCACGCTTTGCGGCCCATCGACCACTGAAGAATCAATTTCAACACCGCGGTTGATGGGGCCTGGATGCATCACGATAGCATCAGGCTTTGCAAATTTGAGTTTGGCTTGCGAGAGGCCAAAGCTTTTGAAATATTCTTGTGACGATGGAAGCATTGCGCCCGTCATTCGTTCATTTTGCAAGCGCAATGTGATGACCACGTCGCAGTCTGCAATGCCTTCTTCTAACGAATGAAAAACTTGCACACCCATGTGCGATAAATCGGAAGGCACCAATGTTTTGGGTCCAACGGCGCGCACTTCAGGGCATCCCAAGGTGGTGAGGGCATGAATGTCAGACCTAGCAACACGCGAACGCAATACATCGCCCACAATGGCCACGCGCAGATTTGCAAAGTCGCCCTTGAAGTGACGAATCGTGTACATATCAAGCAATCCTTGTGTAGGGTGCGCATGCCGTCCATCACCCGCATTGATCACATGCACATGAGGCGCCACGTGTTGCGCAATAAGATAAGGCGCGCCCGACTCACCGTGTCGCACAACAAAAATATCAGCGGCCATTGCACTGAGGTTGGCAATGGTGTCTAACAATGACTCACCTTTGGACGCCGATGATCGTGCGATGTCAAGGTTAATCACATCGGCACTCAAGCGTGTTGCGGCGATTTCAAATGTGGTGCGCGTTCGCGTGCTGTTTTCAAAAAATAAATTAAAAACACTTTTGCCACGCAACAAGGGAACTTTTTTAACTTCCCTATCGTTGACCGATACAAAGTTATTGGCGGTATCCAAAATATGCGTGATGATGTCTTTGGGTAATCCTTCGGTCGACAACAAATGGATGAGTTCGCCGTTTTTATTTAACTGTGGATTTTTTTTGTACAGCAACTCAATTCTCCAATGAAAAATGGAAACGGCCCGATGGGTCTCGCGCCAGCGCCAAGGATTGCGTCTTGGGTAGCGTGATGGTGGCGGCAGTCACATCCGCTTGCACAGGCAATTCGCGTCCACCGCGATCGACCAACACCGCCAACTGAACTTTGGCGGGTCTTCCAAAATCAAACAATTCATTGATCACGGCTCGCAAGGTTCGCCCTGTGTAGAGGACATCGTCGAGCAAAATAATATCGGCGGCGTTGACATCAAACGGAATTTTTGTTTGCCCGCTGTTGGACAATCCGCGTTGTGCAAAATCGTCGCGATGCATGGCCGATGAAATCGCACCCGCCTCACCGCTTAAGTTGAGATCTTTTTGTAGTCGCTTGGCCAGCCATGCGCCACCTGATATCACACCGACCAATCGGGTTTTCGGTGTTAGCAAGGTTTGTACGCGCGTTTTGAGTTGCGCATACAAGGCTTCTGCGTCCAATGAAAGTGTGCCTGAGTTCATGCCTTGATGTCTCTTAGAAATTGATTAAGGATGATGCAAGCCGATGCGCTATCTAAATCATCTGCGCGCATCGATTGGGCTTCGGTGGTGGAGTAGCGCTCGTCAACTTCAAAAACAGGAAGCTTGAAGCGACCTTCTAGTTGCCTTCCAAATTTTTTGGCGAGCAATGTGTTTTCGTGCTCTGCACCATCGGGATGAAATGGAACACCCACAACGAGTGCATCGGGTTGCCAATTGCGAATGTGTTTTTCGATGAGTGGCCAGCGTTGATCACCTTGCGCTTTGATCGTGCCATGTGGTTTGGCTTCACCCAATAAACGAGAGGCATAAGCCACGCCCGTTCTTTTTATTCCAAAATCAAAAGCCAAAAAAGATTGCAGTCGTGCATCAACGGTGTTGATGAGAGCAACCATCAGGCGTGCCCCGCGTCAGGTGAAAGCATCCACACTTCTAATCCCAATAAAGCCAATGCTTTGCTGTAACGTTGATCGATGGGCGTATCAAAAATAACTTTGGGATCGGCCTCAACTGTGAGCCAACTGTTTTCTGCAATTTCGGATTCGAGTTGACCTTGCGCCCAAGCCGCATAACCCAAGGAGACCAACACGCGACGAGGTCCCGCTCCCGTCGATATCGCCTCTAATACATCTTTGGATGTGGTCATCTCTAGGCCACCTGGAATCGATAAGGTAGACGCATAAACCGATTCGTTGCTGGCTTGACCTTCAGGTTTGATGGCCTCGTGTAATACAAAACCGCGTTCGGTGTGCACAGGCCCACCTTGAAACACAGGCGAATCGGTGAGATCGGAACGACCCAAGGGCAATTCCACCTTATCAAAGAGGCCGCTGAGTTTCATATCAGAGGGCTTGTTGATGATGAGCCCCAATGCGCCTCTTTCGCTGTGTTCACACATATAAACGACACTTCTGGAGAAAGACGCGTCCGAAAGACTTGGCATGGCGATCAAAAAATGATGCGTCAGGTTGATTGGGAGAGAATCGGAGGTCATCCCGTGATTTTAAGGGCGAACATGTCCAATCCTTCAGCCAGTCATTTTTCAGCCACTTTAATGTGGTTTAGGCGCGATTTGCGCGCCCAGGACAATGCCGCACTCAGACAAGCACTCCAGCGCAGTGACTCGGTGCATTGCGTCTTTGTTTTTGACAAGCCCATTCTCGATCCCCTGCCCCGGCAAGACCGACGGGTGGAGTTCATTCGAGAATCCTTGGTCGACTTAGACCAACAGCTCCAGCAACTGAGCGGTCAAGCTGCTGGCGGCCTGATTGTGATGGTGGGCGAAGCCCCGAGCAGCATCCCCCAATTGGCCAAAAAACTGGGCGTGGTTGCTGTTTTTGCCAACCACGACGACGAACCCGACGCTTTAGCTCGAGACGCCAAGGTCAGAGGGGGCCTGGCCAATATCGGCATCGGTTTTTATACCTACAAAGATCATGTGATTTTTGAAAGAGATGAAGTGCTCACAAAAAATCGCCAGCCCTATGGCGTCTTTACACCTTACAAAAATACGTGGCTTAAATATGTTCAAGAGTCAGACCTGGCACCGCACCCTATCGAGGCCTTTGCAAAAAAATTAGCGCCCAGACCCTCGGCCTTTCAAAAACAAGTACCGACATTAAAAGAAATTGGTTTTGAAAAAACAAATTTAGATCAACTGCAAATCGCGTGCGGTAGTCAAGGCGCAAAAAAATTATTCAATGAATTTTTAAAACGCATGAGTCGATATGAAGAAACTCGAAATTTTCCAGCAATCAAAGGGCCTAGTTATTTGAGCGTCCATTTGCGTTTTGGAACCATTTCGATTCGACAATTGGCACGCGCGGCGCATGCGGGTCATATGCTGGGAGATGAGGGAGCGCAAACCTGGTTGTCCGAATTGATATGGCGAGATTTTTATCACCAAATTTTATTTCATCACCCGCATGTGGTCAGCGGTGCATTTAAGCGCGAATACGACTCCATTGTTTGGGAGCACGGCAAAACAGCAGAAACATTGTTTAACGCTTGGTGCGAGGGGAAAACAGGTTACCCATTGATTGATGCGTCGATGATGCAAATCAATCAAACGGGTTATATGCACAATCGATTGCGCATGGTTGTCGCGAGTTTTTTAGTTAAAAATTTGGGGATTGATTGGCGATGGGGTGAAGCTTATTTTGCCAAGCACCTCAATGATTTTGATTTGGCCGCCAATAACGGAGGGTGGCAATGGGCGAGTTCAAGCGGTTGCGACGCACAGCCTTATTTTCGAATTTTTAATCCCATCAGTCAGAGTGAAAAATTTGACGCGCAAGCTAAATTTATTAAACGCTATTTACCGCAGTTGTCGGCCCTCTCCAATGAGGTCATTCATACGCCTTGGTTGGCCAAGCCCATTGATTTAAAAGCGGCTGGTATTGAACTCGGAAAAGATTACCCGATGCCTATCGTGGATCATGCCACTGCACGCGCAAAAACATTGGAACGATACGCGGTGATTAAAAAAAATAAATAGATTTATTGCAAATCGTCAACAACACTTTGCTGAGGTGATTTGATAAACCCAGCCGCAAACTGATGGAGCAATCGAGCGATTTCTTCAGCGCCTCTTAAAATAGCCACAGGACGATGCTCCTTATTTGGATGTTGCGATCGATCTAAGGCTCTTACCATGGCATGCGCTACTTCGGCTAATCCGGACAAAGATCGCTCTTCAGATAGCTGTGCCAATTGGTACGCGTCATCGTTGCATTGCACAGGCGGCTGAGGGATTTCACCCGCCACATATTGACCCAAATTCAAACGAAGACGGTGAACGATGGCATCGGCCTGCTCTAAAAACAAGGCCTGCAACAAAACTTGCAATGACTCATCGGTTAAGCGCGCCTCTTGCGTTTGCAATTGATTCAACAGTTCGCGTTCAACAACTTGTCGCGTATCGTTCATGGCACTTCTATTAAAAATAAATATTCAATTAAATTTCAACCATTTCAAAATCTTCTTTGCGCGCTGCGCATTCGGGGCAAAGCCAATTCATGGGTACTTGGTCCCATGGGGTGCCTTCAGGAATTCCTTCTTCGGGCAAACCCGCAGCCTCGTCATAAATCCATCCACAAATTAAGCACATCCAAGTTTTAGTCACAATTTTCTCTCGAGTTGGTTGATTAAATTTTGCCGCAAAAGGCTCGCATAGAATGTATTGCATTGTATAGTTGTAAGAAGATGACCGACACAAAAGACCACCCCGAAGTACCCGAGACAGAAGAAGGCCACCCTTGTGTACTCGTCTTTAATGCCAACGATCCCAGCGGTTGTGGCGGATTAAGCGCAGACACCATGGCTTTGGCGTCGGTGGGCGTTCACAGCCTACCCGTTGTCACGGGTTGTTGGATTCGAGACACCGCAGAAATTTTTGACCACATCAGTTTGGACGAACAAATGGTGTCGGAGCAATCGCGTTGCGTTCTAGAAGATGTCACCGTGCGCGTCATCAAAGT
>SHXN01000085.1 GCA_009693305.1 Limnohabitans sp. | reverse complement strand
GCTATGTCCTTCCGCCACACATCGCCCAATTGCGCAGCGTCTATCCGCAGTTGAACGTCAGCCTTCATCAGGGCGCTCCTGATCAAGTGGCCCAAATGGTCATCAATGAAACTGCTGCAATCGGAATTGCCCCCGAATCATTGGCCAACTATCCCGAGTTAGTCACACTTCCTTGTTACGAATGGCAACATGTATTGGTCTTGCCACAAAACCATCGCTTAGCCAAAGTTGAAACCATTACATTGGAAGAGTTGGCTCAGGAATCCATCATTACTTATCACCCTTCTTTTACGGGTCGAACCCGAATTGATAAAGCGTTTGCCAATCAAAGACTCTCTCCAAGAATTGCATTAAAGGCCATCGACTCTGATGTGATTAAAACCTATGTTCAATTGGGTATGGGTGTGGGCATCGTCGCCGAGATGGCGGCGCAAAACGACAATCAAGATGAATTGATCATCAAACCCGCTGGTTACTTATTCGGTAAAAATTTAGCACGCATTGCTTTTAAGCGTGGCAGTTATTTGCGAAATTTTGTGTATGAATTTGCACGACTCCTCAATCCTGAGCTGTCTCGACAAGACATCATGAATGCGATCAACAATTTCTCCAACCCATCAACTGAATGATCATGACGCCCGATATTGTTTCAAAATTGCCCAATGTAGGCACCACCATTTTTACATTGATGTCCGCATTAGCGGCAGAAAAAAAAGCCGTCAATTTAGGACAAGGTTTTCCTGACTTTGCCTGTGATTCCGAGCTCATTGATGCAGTCAGTGATGCGATGCGCGAAGGCCTCAATCAATATCCTTCCATGTTAGGTGTATTGGAGTTGCGCAACGCCATTTCAGAAAAAGCAGAACGCCTTTACAGAAAAAAATACGATCCCAACACTGAAATCACGGTGACAGCAGGCGCGACACAAGCCATCATCAACGCGGTATTGGCTATCGTTCATCCAGGCGACGAGGTGATTGTTTTAGAGCCTTGTTACGACAGTTACATCCCCAATATTGAATTGGCGGGTGGAAAAGTGGTGCGCGTACCCCTCACACCAGGAACTTTCAGACCCGATTTTTCAAAAATTTCAGCGGTGATCAATTCCAAAACCAAAGCAATATTGATCAACTCGCCGCATAACCCAAGCGCTACGGTTTGGGGGCGTGAAGACATGCTCAAACTGGAAGAAATATTGCGCCCTACTTCTGTGTTGCTCATCTCCGATGAAGTTTACGAACACATGGTGTACGAACCACTCAAGCATCACAGTGCGGCAAGTTTTCCAGGCCTTGCAGATCGCGCATTCATCATCTCTAGCTTTGGTAAAACTTATCACGTGACGGGTTGGAAGGTGGCTTATTGCGCCGCGCCCGCATCGCTCACGCATGAATTTAGAAAAGTGCATCAGTTCAATGTGTTCACGGTGAATACGCCTGTTCAATATGGATTGGCGCGCTTTATGGCCGATCCTGCGCCTTATATGAATTTGCCTGCTTTTTATCAACGCAAACGTGATTTATTTAGACAAGGTTTGGCCAAAACCAAATTTAAAATTTTACCCACTGAAGGCAGTTACTTTCAATGCGTGCGCATCGATGAACTCACAGTCACAGAAAAAAATCTCAGCGAAGCTGATTTTTGTCAGTGGCTCACATCCGAGGTGGGCGTTGCGGCTATTCCTTTATCGGCCTTTTATGCAGATGCGTTCGATCAAAGAGTGATTCGCTTTTGTTTTGCCAAAAAAGATGAGACTTTAGGCTTGGCACTCGATCGTTTGGCGCGGTTATAAATAGTGTTTCGTTGAAATCAATGCACCAACTGCAACCAAGCCTTTTCTAAACGCTTGATGCTGACGGGTTGAGGCGAGCGTAATTCTTGTGCAAACAAACTCACGCGCAATTCTTCAATCAACCATCTAAATTCACTCATTCGCCCATCGGTGACGCCTTTTCGCTCTGCCCGCAAGCGCCAAAATTTTTGCTCTAGGGGTTTAAATTCAGACATCCGCGTGGCGCCTCGACTGGGGTCTGCACGCAATTTATCAAGTCGCATTACAATCGCTTTTAAATAACGAACCAAATGCTGTAATTGTTGCGCGGGTGTCTCCATCAAAAACCTTTTACCCATTAATCGCTTGAGTTGATCAGCACAATCTTGAACAGCGTCAGGCTGGCCTTTGGTGTTTTTGATCTTGCGCGTTGCTAACGCATATTCATTCAAGATCAGACTGGCTTGCCTGGTCAATTCATTGGCAATCAAGGTTAAACGTCCCCGCCCGTCTTCGAACCGTTGTTGAAACTCCTGTTGATGGGTAGGCCATGGGTTCATTAAAAATGCCCGATCTAAAGCAAGGTCAAGTATTTGTTTTTTTAAATCATCTAATGTGCCTAAGGACATGTAAATCACAGACATTTTTTGAAGATCTGGCAGATTTTTTTCTAAATATTTAATGGTGTCTTTGATTTGCAAAGAAAACAATCGCCTCAGGCCTTCTTGGTGCATGGCCGTTGCAGTTGTGGGTTCGTCAAAAACTTCGATCACAACGCCATCGCCTTGATCGACCAAAGTAGGAAAACCAATCAAGGTTTGATTTCCTGTGTTAATCTCCGTCATTTCATCCAGTTGTGCAAAATTCCATGTGGTGTATTTCTCATCGTCTTTTAATAACGGCGCCTGAGTGTTTGCATTTTTTTGAAATTCATTTGAGTTTTCTACTGACGTTTGAGTAGAGATCGCTGTCGATGGACTTGATAGTGTCAAGTCATTTTTAAGCGAAGCTAAAGCTTGAAATGCGCCTCTGGCAAGTGTGCCCAACTGCGCTTTGATTGCACCGAGGTTGCGCCCCTGCCCCATTTGGCGCCCCTGATCATCGACAACGCGAAAATTCATAAAGTGATGAGGCGACAAAGTATCTAATTTAAAGTCTGAACGCTTGACGTCCAATTCGGTGATTTTTTTAACTTCTGTCCAAACTGCATCGGTCAGCGAACCCTTGCCGATCACATCGGGTTGACTCAATCGGTCGGTCATTTTTTGTGTCGTATCGGGCAATGACACCAAACGCGCGCGTGGTTTTTGAGGTAAGCTTTTGACCATGGCCAAAATTTTTGCATTCAACATGCCAGGTACCAACCATTGTGTGGCGTCCTCATTGACTTGATTCAAAACAAACAAAGAAATCGTCACCGTCATGCCATCTTTTGAATCACCCGGCTCATGCAAATAACTCACCGAGCAATCCACACCACCAAGTTTGTCGGTTTTGGGAAATGCTTGCGTGGTCACACCTGCAGCCTCGTGACGCATCAATGCTTCGCGAGTCAAGATCAATGGATCGGTGTGATCTCCCCTTGCGCGACGTTGCGCATTTCTTCGCGATGCCATTTTTCTAATGTCGTGGCATTAAATACATGCGTGGGAATTTGTTGTTCGTAAAAACCTTGAATCAAACTATCATCGACCAACACGTCTTGACGTCGTGACTTATGCCCTATCTCTTCCACTTGTATGACTGTTTTTTAATTGGTCGATAAAAAAGGCAAGCGCGTTTCCCATTCACCATTGACCAAGGCTTCACGAATAAAAATTTCTCTGGCACCCACAGGATCAACAGTGCTGTAGGACACTTTTCTGCCGTTGTAAACCATCAAACCATAAAGCGTGACGCGCTCTAGCGTAATCACATCGGCTTGTTTTTTCTCCCAATGGGGATCGAGCAATTGTTTGCGCAATAAATGTGCGCCCACCTGTTCGAGCCATTTGGGGTTGATATTGGCCATGCACCTTCCAAATAAACGCGTGGTCTCGACTAATTCTGCGCAAACAATCCAACGCCCCAGCTTTTTTTTGAGATGCGCGCCAGGGTGTTTATAAAATTTAATGCCGCGTGCACCCACATAAACTTCTTCTTCCTCGTGTTTGCAACCGATATTTCCAAGCAAACCACATAACAAGGACAAATGCAGTTGGTCATCATTGGCAGGGGTTGGGTTGATGGGCCATTTGTGTTCGGTCACCACGGTGAGCAATTGAGAATAAATATCGCGCCACTCGCACAATCGACGCACATTTATAAAATTTTGTTTGAGTAAATTTTCATATTGCCGATTGGACAATTGATGCGTGCCATTGGCGCCCCCGCGCGTTTGACCAATCCAATTCCAAAGTCGAACAAATGAGTTGAACTCGCTTCGATCGTCTTTGAATTTGGCATGCGCTTGATCGGCCGCCGCTTGTTGCTCCAAAGGCCGCTCTCTCACATCTTGAACACTCAGCGCAGAGGCAATTACCAAAACCTCACTCTAAGCTTGGCGGTTTTTGGTCTCCAAAATCATTCGACCTACGCGCGGGTCTAGGGGCAATTTTGCAAGCTCTTGACCGATGGGCGTGAGTTCATTGTGATCATCAATAGCTCCGAGTTCGCTCAGGAGTTGATAACCATCGGTAATCGCCTTGGGCTTGGGTAACTCCAAAAAAGCAAATTGTTCGACGTCGCCCAAATGAAGTGATTTCATTCGCAAAATAACGCTGGCCAATGAACTTCTTAAAATTTCTGGATCAGTGAAGGCCGAGCGTGATTGAAAATCTTTTTCATCGTACAAACGAATACAAATGCCGTTAGCAACTCGACCACATCGACCCGCACGTTGATTGGCCGCGGCCTGACTGATGGGCTCCACCAACAACTGCTCCACTTTGCTTCTGTAACTGTATCGCTTGACGCGTGCAGTGCCCACATCGATCACATAGCGAATACCGGGCACTGTGAGCGATGTTTCAGCCACGTTGGTTGCCAAAACAATGCGTGCTTGTCCATGGGTTTCAAATACACGTTCTTGTTCGGTTTGCGACAAACGCGCAAACAGGGGGAGAACCTCGACGTTTTTGGTGATGGCTTGATGCGATAAATGTTGACGGAAATGATCGGCGGCTTCTCGAATTTCACGCTCACCCGGAAAGAAAATCAAAATATCGCCACCGACCTGACCCGCCCACAACTCATCCACCGCATCTGCAATCGCATCATTAAGGTCATGATCTTTTTTTTCTTCAAATGGACGCCAACGCATCTCGACTGGAAACACGCGCCCCGACACCATCAATACAGGCGCAGGCCCCTTTACACTTGCAAAATGTTGCGCGAATCGATTGGCGTCAATCGTGGCTGAGGTAACGATGATTTTTAAATCGGGTCTACGCGTCAATATTTCTCGCAAATAACCCAATAAAAAATCGATGTTTAAACTTCGCTCATGCGCTTCATCGATGATGATCGTGTCATACGCTTTGAGAAGTGGATCGTTTTGCGTTTCTGCAAGCAAGATTCCGTCGGTCATCAACTTGATGGAAGCTTGGTGACTCAATCGATCTTGAAATCGCACCTTATAGCCCACAACTTCGCCAAGCGGCGTTTTTAATTCATCGGCAATTCTTTTGGCAACCGACGTTGCCGCGATTCTTCGAGGTTGTGTGTGCCCGATCAATCGACCTCGACTGCTCGGCGGCGCATGAAGCTTGCCCCGACCCAAGGCCAGAGCCATTTTGGGCAATTGTGTGGTTTTTCCAGAACCCGTTTCACCACAAACAATCACCACTTGGTGAGATGAAATGGCTTGCATGATGTCCTCACGCCGTTAGCTGACGGGCAAGTCATCTGGAAAATCAATGGTTAAAGGTGTGGACAAAGAAACAACTGTTCAAACAAAACTGGGCAAAAATAGCCGAACTTGCGTCACAATGACGCGCGAAGACTTGGAATTATCCCAGTCTCTTTCAAAAGTGTTTTCCATTGATTGAATTTTGACTATGTCCAACGTGTTTGCTTTCACATTTGTACCTTGGTTTCGCTCGGTGGCGCCGTATATTCACATGCATCGTGGCAAAACTTTTGTCGTCGGTATTGCGGGCGAAGCCATCGGGGCGGGTAAATTGCCCAATCTGGCCCAAGACTTGGCCTTGATCCAAAGCATGGGCGTCAAAATCGTCTTGGTTCACGGTTTTCGTCCTCAAGTCAACGAACAACTCGCAGCCAAAGGACACACACCCAAGTATGCGCAGGGTATGCGCATCACCGATAGCGTCGCCCTTGATTGTGCCCAAGAAGCGGCCGGGCAATTGCGGTATGAAATAGAAGCGGCATTTAGCCAAGGTTTGCCCAACACGCCCATGGCGGGGGCTACTGTGCGCGTGATATCGGGCAATTTCATCACGGCCAAGCCTGTGGGCATCGTCAACGGCATTGATTTTCAACATTCGGGCTTGGTTCGAAAGGTAGATATCACAGGCATTAATCAAACCTTGCAAATGGGTTCGATGGTGTTGTTGTCGCCCTTTGGTTTTTCTCCTACGGGTGAAGCATTTAATTTGGCGATGGAAGAAGTTGCCACGTCGGTTGCTATTTCACTGAAAGCCGACAAACTGATTTTTGTCACAGAAGTGCCTGGTATCCGTGTCAAACCCTTAGAGCCTGAAAGCGAAGACAACCCCATTGATACCGAATTGCCATTGGATAGCGCTCAGAAACTATTGGAGCAACTGCCACAAGCCGATCAACCCTCTGATATTGGTTTTTATCTTCAACACTGCGTGAAAGCCTGTCAAAGCGGTGTTGAGCGTAGTCACATCTTGCCCTTTGCTGTGGATGGCGCTTTGCTGCTTGAAGTCTATATGCACGATGGCATTGGCACGATGGTGGTGGATGAAAAATTAGAAAGTATGCGTGAAGCCACATCCGACGACGTTGGCGGTATTTTGCAATTGATCGAACCCTACGAAAAAGATGGCACTTTGGTGAAGCGTGACCGCAACGAAATTGAACGCGACGTGGGTCAATACACGGTGATTGAGCACGACGGCGTTATTTTTGGATGCGGCGCGTTATTTCCTTATATGGATAGCAAAACAGCTGAATTGGCCGCACTCACGGTTTCGCCCAATTCGCAAAGCCAAGGCGACGGCGAAAAAATTCTCAAACGCATTGAACAACGCGCCAAGCTCAAAGGATTGGAAACTATTTTTGTTTTAACTACGCGCACCACGCATTGGTTTTTAAAACGTGGCTTTGTTCAAGCCGAACCCGAATGGTTGCCAGAAGCTCGAAAAAGAAAATACAACTGGGATCGCAAAAGTATCGTGCTAGTTAAACGTTTGAGTTGATTTTTTAAAAATAAAAAACAATTGAAAACCCGTTGCAACAAACAAAAACGAAAACACAACAAAAGACCAATTGGCGATGGATCCACCTAAAAAGGTCCAGTCCACTTTGGTGCAGTCGCCTCCACCTCTAAAAATCATTGGAATGGCGCGTTGCAACGGAAACGATTCAATCATTCCATAAAAATCACGTCCACAGCTTTGAACCTCGGGCGTAAACCATTGGAGCCATGACTGAAGAGCGGCCACGAATGCGCCAAAGGCAGATGAAAGCAAGGTCAGAACGAGCGATAAGCGATGAATCAATACTGTTGGAAAAACAAGCGCAATCGCAGACCAAAGAATAACGGCGAGCATGGCATAGCGCTGAACAATGCACATAGGGCAAGGCTCTAATCCAACCACGTGTTGAAGATAAAGGCCAAAAGCCAACATGCCCGTTAAAACCAAAGCGACCATATTCCAAAACAGCCGTGGCAAGCGTTGAAAAAGCGATCGAAGAGCGTCTATCATCCATTTTTCCCTTATTCCACGACAAGTCTATCGCTTTCAATCGACCTTTGGCTCGCAAGGACTCAAAAAGATTGATAAAGTCAGGCCTATTGTTAAATCATCTCAAAAGTCAGAAGGAAATTTATGGCACGCACCGTTCAATGCATCAAATTAGGAACCGAATCCGAAGGCTTGGATTTTCCACCCTACCCAGGCGAACTGGGAAAACGCATCTGGGAGAGTGTGAGCAAACAGGCTTGGGCAGATTGGTTGAAGCATCAAACCATGCTGGTCAACGAAAACCGACTCAATTTGGCCGATTTGCGCGCACGCCAATATTTAGCTCGTCAAATGGAAAAACATTTCTTTGGCGAAGGGGCTGATGCTGCGCAAGGCTATGTTCCACCCACTCCTTGATTGGCAAGCCAAGCACTGGCAACAACGTCAACAATGGACACTGCTTGATACCGACTTTCATCAAGGTCAATATTTTTTTTCTATCTGTAATGCGTGGAGACGTGATCCGCTAAGACCCAATCGTTTGAATGTGATGGCCTTGGTTGAAGAAGCGCCCTCCGCGTCTGACATCAAAGACCTATTGCGTCACTTCGACGCTTTCAATGGCAATGAACAAGAATGGCTCACGCCATGGTGGGATTTATCGCTTGGCGTTCACCGTTTGCCGTTTGAAAAAGGACATATTCAACTCACGCTGGCAGTTGGGCCACGCGAAAAAATGATTCGGCAAATCAAAGGACAGGCCAATCATGTGTGGCTCTATCTTTGGGATTGCAAACAAGATCCTTTTATTTGGAAAGCCTTGGCCAAGCTTTGTGAATTTTCTGCTCAAGTAGTTGTTGATGCTGATACAACAATTGATCTTGATCTTGCAAAAACAGATGGCTTCGTAAAGCTTGAATCAAACACGTCATATCAACTTTTAAATTACCAAGCGCATTGGCTTCAAAAAAATCAGCCCTCCACCATCAAAAAAAATTGCTCTGTATTGGGTAGCGGATTGGCAGGTGCTGGTGTTGCTCGCGCACTGGCCGAACGCGGTTGGCGTGTCAATGTATTCGATAGTGGTTCTGCATCGGCAAAGGGTGCATCGGGCGTTCCAGTGGGTTTGCTCACCCCCCATGTGTCTGCAGATGACAATGATTTTTCGCGTCTCTCGCGTGCAGGTATTCGTCAAACGCTGGCTTGGGCTCATCAATTATTAAAAGATGATGAGTGGTTGGTCGAAGGTGTTTTGGAAAATCGAATTGAAGGCAAAACACGTCAAACAGGGTTTCCTCGCTGGCATTCAAAAGCAGGATGGATTAAGCCCAAAAATTTCATCGACGCTTTATTGAATCACCCTTACATCACCTTGCAACTCAACGCATCGATTGAACACATACAAAAAAATAATGCGGGTGGTTGGGAGTTGATTTCAAACAAGGATCAAGTGATCGCACAATCTCCACATTTGGTGATTGCGTGCGGCCCTGCGTCTGTTCCTATCATTCAAACCGCAGACCCCGATTTTTTTCTGCCCCATACACCCATTCGTGGACAAATTTCCTGGGGTAAAATGACTGAAAATATCAGCGCACATGGGCCCGTTTATCCTGTGAGTGGCCATTGCAGTTTTATCCCTCAAATTTCATACCAAGGCCAGGTGCAGTGGTTTGCAGGTTCTACTTTTGATCGTTACAACATCTCTGCAGGCGTTTTACCTGACGATCGTTTAAAAAATATTCAACATTTGCTTCAACTGATACCGAGTTTGTCCCACGCAATGGATGAATCATTTGCCCCGTCGCTCAAGGGATGGGCTGGCGTGCGTTGCTCATTGCCCGATCGAATGCCTGCGGTTGGTTCTGTTGACCCCGAGCGCCTAAATGGTTTGTATGTTTTAACGGGATTGGGCTCTAGCAGGCTGCTGAAATATTGGTCGATAAATCAGTTTGCATACCTGGTTGATCTTTTTTACTGAGGTAAATTGCACATTCTGAAATTCACGCCCTTATTTGCTTGTTTTTTGAGGTTTTGAGCCACTTTCTTCATCATTTGTTGGCTT
>SHXN01000084.1 GCA_009693305.1 Limnohabitans sp. | reverse complement strand
CGCTACCGTGGTTTGGCCAAGAACACGGCACAACTGATCACGCTATTTGCACTGAGCAATTTGTGGATGGTGAGAAAACGCATCTTAGGTGCGACTGGATGAGTGTGCCCAAAACAGGGCAAAAGCCCTCAGTGGGGGAAGAAATCGCTTGAAAATGCTCAAAAAGAGAGTGATTTTTCAATCAGGTCATAGAAAATTTCACATGGCGAAGATTTGTTGCCTGGGAACTCGTTTAAACTGAGTTTTTCAGACCTTCCCTAGTTCTAAAACTTCAAAAGTTTTGACTCCCTGCGCGGATCAAAAGTGAGGTGGACTACAACGATTGTGTTTGCAGTGAAATCAGTTAGACTAAAAACTCTCACTGAGATTGGATCAACATTTAACTCAGGTCAGTGTTTAAACAATGGCAGTGTGTTTGTCATTAATCGATAAGACGTGCTTTCAATTTTTCAAGGATCAATGATGATGAAAGATGTTCCCTACTCTGTGCTTAATTTTTGTCGATTTGCATGCGTCTTGTTTCTCATGCATGTTTCAACACTTAGTTACGCTGCCGATTACCCAACCAAACCCATACGTTTAATTGTT
This sequence comes from Limnohabitans sp., assembly GCA_009693305.1. Taxonomy (GTDB): domain Bacteria; phylum Pseudomonadota; class Gammaproteobacteria; order Burkholderiales; family Burkholderiaceae_C; genus Limnohabitans. The sequence continues at coordinate 9,292 of SHXN01000084.1, read as the reverse complement.
CCATTCCCACCCGGTGGTGCTGGCGACATTGTGGCGCGACCACTGGCGCTCGCGATGAGTCAACTTCTCAAGCAAACGGTTTTCATTGAAAACAAAGTTGGCGCTTCAGCATTGATTGGCGCCGATGCAGTAGCCAAATCAACGCCCGATGGTTACACGCTCGCTTTGGTAGATTCTGCGGCCATGGTGATCAATCCTGCCATCTATAAAAATTTACCGTATCGACCTGTAGAAGATTTCACTCCGATCAGCATGGTCGCTAGCAGTCCATTCATGATTGTGACCCACCCCTCCATGGGTGTGCGAAATTTGTCAGAGCTCATTGCTGCAGGCAAGCAGCGCAGTGATCTCAACTACGGATCATCAGGCAATGGCTCTTTATCACACCTAACCACTGAGTGGCTCAAGTCTTCAACTGGCGCACGTTTTCGGCATATCCCTTATAAGGGCGCCGCTGTTTTTTCAGCTGTTGTTGCGGGAGAGGTGCACTTGGCATCTGGCAGCATGCTTGGCTTGGTACCACTGGTCAGAGCGGGTCGAATTGTGCCAATAGCCGTGACCAGCAAGGAGCGTTCGCCCATGTTGCCAGATCTACCAACTGTCGCGGAGTCGGGCATACCTGGTTTTGACTCGTCCAACTGGTTTGCGCTGGTTGGCCCCGCTGGCTTACCGCCCGAAATCATTGCAAAGTTGACGTTGGTTGCACAGCAAGCTGCACGAGCACCCGAGATGCTTGAAATTTTGCTTAAAAATGGCGCTTCAAGTGTTGGTGGAGACCCCAAACAATTGGCGCAATCTATTGAAAATGGTCTTAAAAAATGGTCTGAGGTTGTCAAGGCTTCTGGCGCACAAATTGACTGACAGATTGGAATCGCGTTGAAAGCAACACAAAAATTAAGACAACTGCTTGCACGCCAAGGTGTCATTCAGGCTGGTGGTGTTGCTGACGCTGGTCAAGCTAGGCTGGTTGAACGAGTTGGTTATCCAGCCGTCTACGTTAGCGGGTCGTATGTCAATCACACGCGTGGTTTGCCTGACGGTTCTCTCACACTCAGTGAGATTGCACAACGTTTGTCAGAGATCACAGATCGAACCTCGTTACCCGTTATTGCTGACGCCGATGAAGGCTTTGGTGGCATTTTAAAGATTGATCGCACTGTCAAAATGTTTGAACGTGCTGGTGTTGCAGGACTGCATTTAGAAGATATGGCAACTAAGAAGCATGGACATCCAATGTCATTAGAGGATGCACTGGTCAATCTTCAAGTTGCAATGGACGCGCGAATAGATCCGGATTTCGTCATCATTGCTCGAACTGACGCCATGGCACCTTGGCGAACAGGATTGTCCGAAAATCTCAAAGCATGCGAAGAGGAAGCTTTTCAAAGATGCTTGGCTTATTGTGAGGCTGGTGCAGATTTGGTCATGCCACTTTTTGCAAGTACAGCATGGATCAAAAAATATGGTCCTCAACTACCCAAACCGATGCTGTTATTACCGCCTGAGTTGAGTGTCAAAGAGCTAGAACCCTACAACGTGAAAGTAGTGATTTACGCATCGAGCATACTCACTCGTGCCCACCATTTCATGGAAAAACAATATGCGAGTTGGCTCAACCAAGGTATGTTTGATGCAACTGAACAGGATTTGATTGACCGCTACGATGCCAATCTATTAGTTGGCATGAAGGAAAAGGAAGCATTGCTCGCTAAATATGGAAAATAAACGTCAGTCTGATAGGATGTGAATTTCCGAATACAAGCATTCAGTCAAGCACTCCCCAAAGGAAAACCGTCATGTGTGAAACTTACGGAAAGCTCTACCATGGTTGGCGTGGTTGGGGGGCATTACCAACGCCGCCAAAACTCGAGTCCATTGGCAATTGGATCGATCTTTCGCATCCGTTGCATGAGAACATGCCTCGCGCTAACGTATTTCCAGCGCCACGTTTTTCGCGTTTCAAATCACAGCCAGCGGATCCCCTGACCATCACAGAAATGCAGATGTGCGTTCACGTGGGTACACATGTGGATTCTCCGCGGCATTTTTTAATAGATGGACCCGCATTTGACGACATCCCATTGGATCGATTGAGCGGTCGTGGCGTCGTGTGGAACATTGAGACAACGCCAGATGGTTTGATTGATGTTGCGCATTTGGAGTCAGCCAGACCGCGCATTCGTCCTGGTGACATGGTTGTAATCAACACAGGTTGGTGGAAGCTTGCTGGAACGCCAGCTTACGATCATCATCCTTGTTTATCTGAAGGTGCCGCAAGCTGGCTTGTCGAACAAAAAATCAAGCTTGTAGGCGTTGATCTACCAACGCCTGATCTCCCGATCAATCGTCGTCCGCTAAAAAATTTTGATTGGCCTGTTCATAAAATTTTGTTGTCAAATGGTGTGCTGGTCTCTGAACACCTCACCAATTTAGATGTGGTTGGGGGTCATCAAGTGGAGTTTGCCTTCCACGCGTTGAATATCAAGGGCTCAGACGGTGCGCCAGCAAGGGTTGTTGCGCGAATGATTGTTGAACAGGAGTACAAATGAATATTGGCAATACAGATCAACGAACAATCGGTTTTGTTGGCATTGGAAAGATGGGTTTGCCAATGGCTCATCTGCTTGCTCTTAGCGGACGGAGCGTGATTGCATTCGATTCCAATCCTGACCAAGTTAAACGATTGCGCGAAACTTCACCAAGCGTTGCTGCAGCCCATTCACTCAAAGAGTTAGCTGAGAAAAGTCAAATCATTATCACCATACTGCCAGATAGTCGCATCGTCGAATCAGTGGTTGTTGGCTCAGGTGATTCACTACTCGCTGGGATTCAACCAGGCACCACCTTATTGGAGATGAGCTCAGGCGATCCACAAGTGACAAAGCGTTTGGCGCTTCAACTTGCCAAGCAGTCTGTGAGCGTACTTGACGCACCTGTGTCGGGTGGTGTTGCGCGCGCCATCACAGGTGAACTCGCCATCATGGTTGGCGGATCAGAAACACTCTTAGAGCAAGTGCGTGACATACTTGCTGTTATGGGCAAGGCCATTCATCACGTGGGCCCCATTGGTGCTGGTCAGGCCATGAAAGCCATCAACAACATGGTTTCGGCCGGTGGTTTTTTAATTGCATCAGAGGCACTTCAAATTGGTCAACGCTTTGGGCTAGAACCACAACGAATGTTAGATGTGCTCAACACATCTAGCGGTCGCAACAACAGCACGGAAGTTAAATTCAAACCATACGTATTGTCAGAAAAATTCGATTCTGGTTTTTCCATCGAACTCATGGTGAAAGATTTGGGTACAGCAGTGAGCCTTGCAAATGCAACTGAAACAGTAGCCCCATTTTCTGCCGCCTGCTTAGAGTTGTGGAAAAAAGCACATGTTGAATTGAATCAGGGTGCTGACCATACAGCCATTGCCAAGGCTGTTCAAAATTGGTCAAGCAGTCACGATGCATCTAAGAGCAAATAGAAAAAATTAGAAAACAACAATGAGCAGTATCACCATAGACTCAGCCTACCTGTTGGCCAAAAACGCAGCAGAGTTGCCATTCAGTCGCTTATCAACATCTGCTATTGAATCCACGCGCAATGACATCCTCGATACATTGGGCACTGCAATTGCAGGGGCTAATGCGCCAGGGTGCCGCGAAGTGGCGCGTTTGGTGGTGGAAAACTACGCAACGCCTCAAGCGACAGTTTGGGGTAGTCGTTGCAAGGCCTCAGCCACTGAAGCAGCCATGGCCAACGGCACCATGGCCCATGCGCTGGACTTTGATGACACGCATGATGCCGCTGTGCTGCATGCAGGTGTATCTGTTGTACCGGCTGCGTTCGCAGCAGCTGAGTTAGTGGGCGGCATCGATGGCAAAGAACTCCTAACAGCAATCACCATCGGACTTGACTTGGTCTGTCGCATGGGCATGGCAACATCGGTGCCACCTGTTGCTAGTGGTTGGATGTACACCTCTTTATTTGGTCACTTCGGTGCAACTGTGACTGCTGGTCGCCTATTACGATTGGATGTAAATCAAATGGCACACGCCATGGGTATCGCTTACGCACAAGCGGCTGGCAATACGCAATGCATGCCCGATGGTTCATTAACAAAACGCATGCAACCAGGTTTCGCTGCACGTTCAGGTCTGCTCTCGGCAATGCTCGCTCGCAGTGGCATCACAGGTACGACTCAAACATTCGATGGTGGATCAGGACTGTTTCGTGTGTATTTGAATAAAGCCTACGATAGAGATAGGCTGCTTCTCGATCTGGGCGAACGCTTCGAAGGTGTGGACCTGAGCTTCAAGCCTTATCCATCTTGTAGGTACACCCATGCAGCCATTGATGCAATCATGAGTCTTGTGCAGGAGTCCCCAATAGACCCCGATCAAATCAAAAGCATCTCGGTGGGCGTCAATGATCAAGCCTTTACCAATGTTTGTATGCCACTTGAAGTGAAATCCAAACCGCGATTCATCGTTGATGCGCAGTTCAGTATTCCTTATTGTGTTGCAACTGCTATCGTCAAAGGGCAAGTTTTCATTGACGACTTCACAGTTGCCGCACTGTCCAATCCTGCTGTTTTGTCTGTTGCTTCAAAGGTGCGACCATTTTTGGATGCTGACATTCAATTGAGCAATGCGCGAGACATTAGTCCGGCAAACGTGGTGGTTGAGATGAAAGATGGAACCAAGCGCACCGCCCATAGTTCTTCGCCACGAGGTGGTCCCACCAATCCCCTCAGTTTTGCAGAACTCACAGAAAAATTCAGACCATGCGCAGCCTACGGGGACACACCACTCAACACTAGCAAGACGGAACAAATCATTGGACTCATTGAGAATATGGAGTCTGTTGTTGATGTGAGGCTTATTTCGCAAGCACTGGCATGAGTGAATTCAAACACAAAGAAGATTGAATTTTAAATTTAAAACAGGACGGATTTTTAAAATGAACAAAACCATAAATATAGACAAACTCACGCCACACATTGGTGCGGAAATTACTGGTATTGATCTTTCAAAACCACTTGAGCCCGAGCAGGTTAAGTTGATTGAGTCTGCCTTGATGGAAAACCAAGTTGTTTTTTTCAGAGACCAAGAAATGACATTGGCTGAGCAAGTCAGGTTAGGGGGGTATTTTGGAAAGCTCTATACCCACCCAGCTGCACAGGCAGCCACTACGGCCAACAAGGAGCCTGGAAAAACGGCACCCATTCGTTACGTCTCTGGCGTGGAGGGCTACCCTGAAATCATCAAGATCTATGCAGATGCAAACTCGGAGCAGGTCGCTGGTGAAGTTTGGCATGCCGATGTCACTTCAGAAACTGAACCTCCCATGGGGAGCATTCTGCGAATCACTCAAATACCCCCTTTGGGCGGTGATACCTTATTCGCAAGTATGTACGCAGCCTTTGAGGCACTTAGCAAAGACATGCAACGTTTTTTATGTAGCTTAACGGCCATTCATGATGGTATCAAAGTATATGGTGGTAGGAATGCATATGACTCAACTCGTCAGTATCCCAGAAACGAGCATCCAGTGGTGCGAACACACCCAGTCACAGGTCGTCAAGCGCTTTACGTGAGCACCACTTTCACAACAAAAATTGTGCAACTTTCGCAATCGGAGAGTGATGCATTATTGGCATTTTTATTTCGCCATTTAGAGTTGCCCATGTTTCAATGTCGCTTTAGATGGCGAAATAACTCAATGGCATTTTGGGATAACCGTTGTGTACAGCATCAGGCTCAGTGGGACTACTTTCCGCATACCCGAATTGGCTATCGCGTACAAATAACCGGCGATCGACCATTTCACAAATCATCATAACAACGGACACAACATGAATAAAAATACCCTTGTTCAAGGTGGAGCCTATACATCACGTCGTCATTTTGTTGCTGCCTTGACTGGCGCGTTTTCTGGTATGAGTTGGTCTCAATCAGGGTTTCCAAATCGACCCATGAGAATTGTCGTGCCCTTTGCTCCTGGTGGCGCAGCAGATTCAAGCGCTCGATTAGTCGCAGAACATTACACACGTCGATTGGGTCAACAGGTGATCATTGAAAATCGACCAGGCGCCTCTGGCAACATTGGTGCAAAGTTTGTGGCTTCGGCTGAGCCTGATGGCTATACGCTATTACTTGGGTTTGACGGTACGATGGTGATCAATCCGCATGTGTACCCCAATATTCCATTTGATACGGTCAATGACTTTGCACCCATTGGCAAGATTGGTGATATTGGTTTGCTCATTGTGGCCAATCCAAAGCTTGGAGCCAAGGACCTTCGCGATGTGATCGCTCTATCGCGCGCACGCGCGGACGGCTTGTCAGTGGGATCTGCTGGACTGGGTAGCACCGCGCATTTGATGGCCGAGTTGATCAAGCAACGCACCGGTGCCAATTTGGTTCATATACCTTATAAAGGTGCTGGCCCAGCCTTGATTGCTGTACTTGGTGGCGAAACACAATTGGCAATCATTGGGCTTGCTGGAACCCCGCAACATGTGAGGGCTGGTACGTTGCAAGCGATAGCGATTTCAAGTGCGCAACGATCCAAGTTGTTACCCGAAGTACCGACCATCGCAGAAGCGGGCAACCCCGATTTGGTGCTCAACTCATGGAATGGCATACTTGCGCCAGCACGTACTCCACGTGCAATTATTGAGCGGCTCAACTTGGAACTCAACAACGCATTGGCTGATACCGTTGCGCGAGAAAAATTGGATTCTCTAGGTTTCACTGCTACACCTGGCACGCCTGAAAATTATGCAGATCAAATCAAGCGTGACTTGACTCGCTATGGACAGGTGGTCAAGGCGGCGAATATCAAAATGGAATAAAGCCGTTGCGCCTACTCAGGCAAAACGCCAATCTCACGGTAGAAGCGAGCCAAACGCAAACCTTCCGAAATAATGAGTGCATCTGCCTCGGCCGAGCTGGATGCAACCATTTCAACACCAACTTTTTCAAATTTAGCGCGTACCTCTGTATCAAGCAAAACTTGGGTGATGTCTTGATGCAGTCTTGCCACCAGTGATGCAGGTGTTTTATTGGGTACCAAAAATGCGTTCCAAGAGACCATGGATTTACCAACGGGATAACCCAGCTCTTCAAGCGTGGGCGTATTAGGCGTGAAGGGAGAACGGCCCGAGCCGCCCATCGCCAGTAATTTGAGTTTGCCCGCCTTGATATGCGGCATAACGATGCTAGCCGCATCGAACATCAAGTCAATTTGTCCTGCTAGTAAGTCTGGATGAGCCGCGCCAGATCCTTTGTAAGGCACCGGCAACATTTTTGTTGCGGTTGCCTGTTCGAATGTAACCAGCCACGTGTTTTGAATGCTGCTGGGTCCAACTGTGCCAGCATTCACCTTACCTGGGTTGGCTTTGGCAAAGCTAACAAGTTCGGAAACGGTATTGGCCTTGAATTGCGAATTGACGATCAGACCCATGCGTGTTTGAGAGGTAATGGTGATTGCAGAAAAATCACTTAGCGCAAATCCTGGATTTTTAAATAATGCTGGTGCTGCCGCATGTTGGCTAGCGACATAAAGAATGGTGTAGCCATCGGCCGGAGCGCGGGCCGCTAGATCCGTACCAATATTACCGGCCGCGCCAACTTTGTTTTCGATGATCACGGGTTGAGACCATTTTTTGGATAAGGCATCACCAACGACGCGCGCTAGATAATCCCCAACGCCACCAACCGCATATGGCACGATGATCCGCACAGGCTTGCTTGGAAACTGTTGCGCCATAGAGCACAGTGGCAATATGATGGCTAAAACAAACGCAGCCAGAGGTTTAGACAGAGGCATGGTGTGGGTCTCCAATAAAAAAGCTGCAATGAGGGGGTAAGCTACTTGACGCAGTTCATATGGCTATTCAAGGTGATGGCAAATGGATTGAAGCTGCTGATTCAGTATACAATTTTTCTTCAAAATGAGTGTATCTACTCTATCTGACGTGACCTATCTCACATAAAATATAAAAGATAAAGAAGCACCACAGAACACGCTTCACCTCGAATTCAATGAATCAAGGAGACAAACAATGAAGCCTACTCAAAAGTTCAGGCAAATGATCAACGCTGGCCCAACCATACAGGCGGGTGGTGTTGGAGACGCAGGACAGGCCCGTCTGGTTCAAGATGTTGGTTATCCAGCCGTGTATATCTCTGGCGCTTACGTGAACCATACCCGTGGCTATCCAGATGGAACCTTAACGCTGTCCGAGATTGCACAGCGCATCCGAGAGGTCTGTGAACGCACCCATGTCCCCGTCATTGCCGATGCTGACGAAGGCTTTGGTGGCACTTTGAAGATCGTGCGCATGGTGCGTGAGTTTGAGGCCGCTGGTGCCGCAGCAATTCATATGGAAGATTTTGCTACGAAAAAACATGGCGTGCCAATTGCGCAAGAAGACATGATCAGGCACATCGATATTGTTTTGCAAACACGCAAAGACCCCGACTTTATATTGATTGCGCGTACCGATGCAATGGCGCCTTGGCGAGATGGTGTTCAAAAGAACCGCGAGTCTTGCGAAGAAGAGGCTTTCCAACGCATGCTCGCATACTGCGATGCAGGTGCCGACATGGTGATGCCTATGTTTGCAACCAACGAATGGTTGATTCGATATGGCCCCAAAATTCCAAAACCGCTCGTCGTGCTTGGTGGTGCACCTCAAAGTTGGTTGGGATTTGCACCTGATGAGTTGATTCCGGAAATGACTGCTACAGAAATTGCCAAATACAACGTGAAGGTTGTTATCTATGCAACCAATATGTTGGCGCGAAACCATCGTTTCATGAAGCAGCAGTATGCCTCATGGCTCAAGTCGGAGCGTTTCGATGCAACCGCGCAAGATGATCAAGACCGTGCCGATGCCAATGTGCTGATTGGCTTACTTGATAAAGAAGCACTACTCAACAAGTATGGTGAGTAACAAAAATAACGTTATCAAGACACTGATATAGCATTTGGTTTTTCAACTCGATAGTGATTTTAAAAAACAGGAGACGATCATGTTTAATAAGCTTTGTAAATTTTCAACAACTGTCCTATTCAGTATGGTTGCGTTGGGTTTCGGCTTTGCTCAAGCGCAGACCTATCCCACCAAACCTATTCGCATGGTTGTTCCATTTCCTCCTGGTTCTGGTCCTGACATCGTCGCACGTCTGATTGCACAAAAAGCACCAGAAGTGATGAAGCAAAGTATCACGGTAGAAAATCGCGCTGGTGCTGGTGGCATTATTGCTGCCGAAATAGTTGCGAAGGCGCC
>SHXN01000083.1 GCA_009693305.1 Limnohabitans sp. | reverse complement strand
GTGCATCATCTCCTCGATGTGCCGAAGGCTCAGTGGGTAGGCTACGTACCAGCGTACGCAGGTGAGCATGACTTCCAGCGGATAGTGAAGCCGTTTGAGGACCTTGTTCAGGGCGCTATGGATCAAACTTTTGCGAAAATCAAGCATGATTGGGATTGTCGTCTATGCTTACTGCGACAAAACCTAAAAAAATCAAACCGCTTCTTTTTTAGTGCGACTCGCTTTCCACCCGCCCACAATTGCAAGGAGTCCAGGAACGAGAATCATGGCCCATATTATTTTTTCGATATTCTTTTGCACCCATTCAATGTTGCCGAAAAAATAACCCGCCAATCCAATGCCAATAACCCAAAGCGTGGCACTCAATACATTGAATAAACTGAATTTTTGACGACTCATATGAGCAACACCTGCCACAAAGGGAGCAAAGGTTCGAATGAAAGGCATGAATCGCGCAATCACAATCGTGATGGCGCCATATCGTTCATAAAAATCGTGCGCGCTGTCGTAGGCTTTTCGATTGAACCATCGCGAGTCAGGTCTTTGCAAAATACGTTGGCCCAAATGTTGACCGATTAAATAATTGCATTGATCGCCCAAAACAGCGGCCACCCACAACAAACCCAATGCCAATGGCAAATTCATCATGCCTGCGCCACACAATGCGCCGACGATAAAGAGCAACGAATCACCCGGCAAAAAGGGCATGATGACCAAGCCCGTCTCTACAAAAACAATGACAAACAACAATGCGTAAACCCATTCGCCATTGTTTTGCACAAAAGTTTCGATGTGGCGATCCACATGAAGAATAAAGTCGATGATGAGGTGAAGAAGCTCCATAGGCCCGATTATCCCTTCAATTTAAGGATGCTCGAGCCTCACTTAGAATAGCAAGGGTGAACTCTTCTCTACCCTCTCCCAGACCCATTCAAGAGCTACCCGACGAACTCATCAGCCAAATCGCGGCGGGTGAAGTGGTCGAGCGCCCGTCTTCGGTCGTTCGTGAATTGGTCGACAACGCACTGGACGCTGGCGCGCAAAACATCACCGCGCGTTTGATCGCGGGTGGCACGCGACTGATCGCCGTCGAAGACGATGGCCACGGCATGCACGCCGATTCATTGAGCATGTCGATCAAACGTCATGCAACCAGCAAAATTCGCAACCTCCACGATTTAGAGTCGGTGAGTACCATGGGTTTTCGTGGTGAAGCATTGGCCGCTATTGCATCGGTATCCGAATTAACCATCTCGTCAAGAACGCATAGTGACGCGCACGCCACGCAATTGCAAGCACGCACCGGCGAATTGCAAGCGGCGGCTCGATCGCACGGTACCAGCATCGAAGTGAAAGAATTATTTTTTAGCACACCTGCGCGTCGAAAATTTTTAAAAAGTGAAGCCACCGAATTGGCGCATTGTTTGGAATCTATCAGACGTCACGCCTTGTCCAGACCCGATGTGGGTTTTTCAATTTGGCATGAAGGCAAAGTGATTGAACAGTGGCGAGCACACTCTGGCGAACAAGCGCACTACCATCGCATGCGCGATATATTGGGCGATGAATTTTTAGATCAATCATTGGCAGTGGATCATTTGCATGGCGACCTCAAAGTACGAGGTCGTGTGGGCCTCCCTGATTTTGCAAGATCAAGAGCCGATCATCAATTTGCCTACGTCAATCAACGCTATGTGCGCGATCGCGTCATCATGCACGCCGCTCGTAGCGCTTACGAAGACGTCTTACATGGTCAACGACAACCGGTTTATGTGTTGTTTGTGCAAATCGATCCCATGCGCGTTGACGTCAATGTTCATCCCACCAAAATTGAAGTTCGCTTCAGAGACAGTCGCGAAATCCATCAAGCGATACGACATGCGGTTGAGTCGACGTTGGCCACGCCACGTTCTCAAACCCATGCGCCTTTGAGCGAACATTCACGCGCCATCGCTGACCTTCAATCTTTTGGAAGCACGACATCAGACAACAACAGTGCGTCTCTTCATTCATGGCGAGAATCGCGCATGGAGTTGAGTCAAGGCTCGAACGCGGTGGATGATCTTCAAAAGCTATGGACACCCAGCGCTCAACCTATCGCACCCCTTGTGGCTCAAAATCCAATGGGCAACTATCAAACTTCAACATTTTCAAGTGACCAAGACTGGCCATTGGGCAAAGCGATTGCGCAACTGCACGGTGTTTACATACTCGCTCAAAATCATGCGGGTATGGTGATTGTGGATATGCACGCCGCGCACGAGCGTATTGTTTATGAACGATTAAAGCAACAACTCGATGGACAAGGTGTGCAAAGCCAACCTTTGCTCATTCCCACCACGTTTGCAGCAACAGAACAAGAAATAGCAACAGCGCAAGAATTTCAAGAAGTGATTCAACAACTAGGTTTAGATATTGCGCCGCTCTCATCCAAGTCATTGGCCGTGCGTGCTGTACCCGTCAATTTAATGCAAGGTGACGCGGTCGCTTTGTCACGCAGCATGCTCAGCGAATTGGCACAGCACGATTCAAGCACTGTGATTGATCGCGCGCAACACGAATTACTCGCCACCATGGCCTGTCATGGCGCTGTTCGTGCCAATCGCGCACTTACCATCGAAGAAATGAATGCGCTATTGAGGCAAATGGAAACCACCGAACGATCGGATCAATGCAATCACGGTCGCCCCACTTGGAGACAGCTGACACACAAAGAGTTAGACGCCTTCTTTATGCGCGGACGATGATGCGGTGTATCCATCCAACGTTTTTGGTTGTCATGCTTTCATTGATCATGGGCATACAGCCTGTGACCACCGATTTATACCTACCCGCACTTCCAAGACTCACAGCAGGTTTTGGCGCTAGCATTTCACAAGCGCAATTCACTCTCACCAGTTTATTAATTGCATTTGGTATTTCTCAATTGGTATGGGGGCCTGTGTCTGACCGATGGGGCCGCAGACCGGTTTTACTCATCGGCCTTGCACTGTATTCAGTGGCTGCCATCGGCTCGGCTCAATCGGACAGCATCGAGCAATTGATACTTTGGCGAACGATCCAAGGCGCGGCAATGGGCGCAGTGGTGATGTGCGGTCGTGCGATCGTCAGAGATTTATTTGAATCGATTGAAGGCGCGCGCGTGATGTCAAAAGCCATGACTGGATTGGGCTTTATTGCTTTGAGTGGCCCAATTTTGGGCGGATGGTTGACGCAAAATTGGGGATGGCACGTCGCTTTAGAAGCATTAACGGTTTATGGCGTTGGATTGGGAATACTGATAGCTTTTCAATTCAAAGAAACTTGTATTCAAAAAAACACCCAAGCGACAAATCCGATTTATTTGTTACGCAATTGGTGGACGATCATTTGTAATCCTACGTTTCGCGCCTATATGTTGCTGACAGCGAGTGCATTCGGTTTGTTGTTTACTTTTTTGGCTTCATCGTCTTTTATTTTTTTAAAAATCTATCAACTTAGCGGTATTCATTATGGATTTATTTTGTCATTGATGAGCATTGACTACATACTCGGAACATTTTTATGTCGCTATTTATTAAAAAGATTCAGCGTCAAAAAAACATTGGCTATCGCTGGCACAATCAGTGCAGTTGGCGGTTGGAGTACTTGGCTTGTGTCGTACTTGTTTCCACAAACTTTATTGGGTTTACTCATTCCGTTTTTATTGGCGATTCTGGCGCACGGCATTCATCAACCGATTGGACAGAGTGCTTGTGTGGCACCTTTCCCGCAATCGGCAGGCGCGGCCTCTGCACTCAACGGCTTTGGCATGATGGTTTGCGGATTTGTGATCGGTATTTGGTTGGGCCAAACATTGGATCATACGATTGGCCCACTCACACAAGGCTTGGCATTTTGGGGCACGTGTTTGCTCATCATTTCATACACATTGATTCAAAAACATGGTGATACAGGTGCAACAATCTAATCACCCTCACGCATTCAACGCCATCGGATTAGCGGGACCCACTGCTTCGGGCAAAACCGCCATCGCATTAGAGATCGCCAAGCATTGGTCCATCGAAATCATCAGCGTTGATTCTGCGTTGGTTTACAAAGGGATGGATATCGGCACAGCCAAACCTTCGCCGCAAATATTAAATAGCGTTCCTCATCACCTGATTGATATTCGAGAGCCCACACACGCATACAGCGCGGCAGAGTTTGTCAAAGACGCAAGTCACTGCATCGAACAAATTCAATCGCGCGGTCGCATTCCCTTGTTGGTCGGTGGAACCATGCTGTACTTCAAAGCTTTGCGCGATGGGCTTGACGATTTGCCAGTTGCCAACCCCTTAGTTCGAATGCGCATTGAAGATGAAGCCAAACAAAAAAGTTGGCCATCCATGCATACGCAACTCGCTACCATTGATCCAGCAACTGCCGTGCGGCTCCCTCCTCATGATGCACAACGCATTTCACGCGCTTTAGAAGTTTTTGAAATCACAGGGCAAACGCTTTCGTCGCTATTTGGAAAGACAAGCAAAACAAGCATGGATCTACCCTTGATATCGCTAGAGCCCCAATCACGTGCTTGGTTGCATCAACGTATCGAACAACGGTTCACTCAAATGCTTGGCGATGGCTTCATTGCAGAATTGCATCAACTCAGACAACGCGGCGATTTACATCCCGATCTGCCATCGATGCGTTGTGTGGGATATCGACAAGGTTGGCAAGTGATGGACAAAAATCTCAACGATGACATCCCCCTATCGCCCGAGCAAATCAAAAAATGGCATGAACTTGGCGTGATCGCCAGTCGACAATTGGCGAAACGCCAACTCACATGGCTCAAAAGCATGCCCCATCGTCACATCGTTGACAGTGATGGCCCCAAGGTCACCGAGCAAATCCTCAAAACCATGGACAATTTCATTCACATACAAAAATCAAATGTGAAATGACGATCGATCAGATTCAATCCACAATAAAAATCCGCTCACCCATCCAGTGGGCCCATCAGGATGAGTCTGTTTTGGTTGCCATCAAACCCCCTGGACTTCTTTCCGTACCAGGCACAGGCCCTCTCAAACAAGATTGCCTCTTGACTAAAGTTCAACAAACACACACGGATGCATTACTGGTTCATCGATTAGATCAAGCAACATCAGGTTTGATGTTGACAGCACGTGGCGCGCAAATGCAACGACAACTCAGCCATGCATTTGCACAACGTCAGGTTAAAAAAACCTATATTGCATGGGTCAATGGTTACTTAACAATCGATTCACAATGGCAAACCATTGATCGACCCATTGACGCCAATTGGGCAGAACGTCCGCTAAGACATGTATCGCCCAATGGTAAATCCAGCCAAACTTTGTGGCGATGTAGGACGCACCATCCTCAACTGGCTTTGAGTTTGATCGAACTACAACCCTTGACGGGTCGCACCCATCAGTTGCGTGTGCACATGAAAGACATGGGCCATCCCATCTATGGCGATACACTTTACGCTAAGACATCGACTGATACGGTCTGCGATCACATGATGCTGCATGCTTGCTCATTAGAGTTGTTGCATCCCATCAGCGGTCAAAAGATTCATTGGCATTCGAAACCTCATCACTGGCTCTCAGATTTTCGCAAGGAGTTTTCATGACACAACTCACCATCATCACGGGCGCATCACGCGGCATGGGATTGGCGATCGCACAACAACTGTGCCAAAAAAACAATGTCATCATCGGATTATCTAGAAACGTCTCACAAGAACTCGCACAAACAGCCAGAACACAAGGCACTAATCTCGAACAGTGGCCTGTTGATTTATCTCATGCAATGCCTGTTGCGCAACAACTCCATCGATGGCTCAATCAATTCAAACCCAGCACCGTAGAGCAAGCCGTTCTTATCAACAACGCCGGTGTGATTGGGCACATGGGCCCCTTAACGCTTGAACACGCACAACAAACCGAGCAAACCATGCGTATTAATTTAGATGCACCCATGCATTTAACAGCCGCTTTTTTAACCGCCACACGTTCATGGTCAATCCCCAAAAAAATTATCAACGTCTCTTCGGGTTTGGCGCGTCGCGCCATGGCCGGCAGTGCTATGTATTGCGCGTCTAAAGCAGGACTCGATCACTACAGTCGTTGTGTTGCACTTGATGAAGCGCTCCACACCAACGGCGCAAAAATTGTTTCACTCGCGCCTGGCGTAATCGACACCGATATGCAACAAGCCTTGCGACAAGGCGATCCTTCAGGTTTTCCTGATCGACAAAATTTCATTCAACTCAAAGAAACCGGCAACTTGCTCTCCCCCGAGCAAGCCGCTCAAAAAATATTGGCCTATCTTGTAAGACCTGACTTTGGTGTAAACGTGATTGCAGATGTGCGTGACCCTGTTTAATTACTAAAGGAGAGAACCATGCGTGAAGTTGTGATTGTGAGCGGTGTGAGAACCGCAATTGGAACCTTTGGCGGAAGCTTTAAAGATACGCCCCCTACCGAATTGGGCGCGACCGTTGTCAAAGAAGCGTTGAGTCGTGCCAAAGTCGATGGCAGTGACGTGGGTCACGTGGTGTTTGGTCATGTGGTAAATACAGAACCCAAAGATTTGTATTTGTCTCGCGTGGCTGCAATCAATGGCGGTTGCTCGCAAGAAACGCCTGCATTCAACGTCAATCGACTGTGTGGCTCTGGCTTACAAGCGATTGTTTCGGCCAGTCAAGCCATTACATTGGGAGACTGTGACATTGCTATTGGTGCAGGTGCAGAATGCATGAGTCGTGGCCCTTACTTGGATCTCACCCATCGTTGGGGCACCCGAATGGGAGACGCCAAATTGGTCGACATGATGGTGGGTGCATTGCACGATCCTTTTCATACGATTCACATGGGTGTCACAGCAGAAAATATCGCAGCCAAATGGGGCATTACGCGTGACGACCAAGACCAGTTGGCTCTTCAAAGTCATCTGCGCGCAGAAAAAGCAATGGCAGCGGGATACTTCAAAGATCAAATCGTTCCTTTCATGCTCAAAACACGAAAAGGCGAAGTAGCCTATGCCACGGATGAACATTTCAGAGCCAATGCAACGATCGATGGTTTTGCAAAACTCAAACCTGTTTTCATCAAAGAAAACGGAACCGTCACTGCAGGCAATGCATCAGGCATCAACGACGCTGCTGCTGCACTCGTATTGATGGAATCGAAAACAGCACAACAACGCGGCATCAAACCTTTGGCGCGATTGGTTTGTTATGCACATGCAGGTGTTGATCCCAAGTACATGGGTATTGGTCCTGTACCTGCATCACAAAAAGCATTGGCCAAGGCAGGACTCAAAGCCAGCGACATGGATGTGATTGAAGCCAACGAAGCTTTTGCCGCGCAAGCTTGTGCAGTCACTCGCGACCTCGGTCTTGATCCCGCTAAAGTTAACCCCAATGGTTCTGGCATTTCATTGGGACACCCCATTGGCGCAACAGGCGCCATCATCACCGTCAAAGCATTATACGAACTGCAACGCATCCAAGGTCGTTATGCCTTGGTCACGATGTGTATCGGTGGCGGCCAAGGCATTGCCGCCATCTTTGAGCGCATGTAATTTTTTTAAGCGAAACGTTGCCGAGCCAACTGAGCGCCTTGCGTAAGGGCTTTTAGTTTTTGTTCGGCAATGTGTCGACTCATCGGTGCCAATCCGCAATTGGTACATGCAATTAATTTATTTTTAGATACAAACTGCAAAGCTTTGCCAATCGTGTCGGCAATTTCTTCGGGTGTTTCAATCACATCGCTGGCCACATCAATCACACCTACCATCACTTCCTTGCCATCAAGCAATCGAAGTAAATCCAAAGGCACATGCGAATGCATGCACTCCAAACTCACTTGATCGATACTGCTTTTGGCCAATGCAGGAAACACTTTTTCATATTGACGCCACTCTTGCCCCAACGCGTTTTTCCAATCGACATTGGCTTGAATGCCATAGCCATAACAAATATGCACGGCCGTTTTGCAGGTGAGACCTTGCGCGGCACGCTCTAAAGCTTTGACGCCCCAATCGGCGGCCTCACTCATATAAACATTGAATGCGGGCTCGTCAAACTGAATGATGTCCACACCGTCGGCTTGAAGAGCCAAAGCCTCTTGATTCAACAATTCGGCAAATGCAAAAGCCATTTTGATACGACCCTCTTCACCTGGTCCATAATAACGATCGGCCACGGTATCAACGATGGTCATCGGACCAGGCAATGTAAATTTAAGCAGTCGTTGGGTATGCGCGCGTGCCAATTGCGCTTCAAACGCATGCACGCGTCCTTTTAATTTCACTGGGCCCGTGACTTGCGGCACCATGGTATCGTATCGATTGTTACGAATACCCATCTTCACTTTGTTTTCAAAATCAATACCCGAGACTTGCTCTAAAAATCCATGCACAAAATGTTGACGCGATTGCTCGCCGTCGCCAATGATGTCCATACCCGCATCTTCTTGCGTCTTAATCCAAAGCAAAGTGGCATCGGCTTTCGCTTGCTTTAACTCTTCGCCTTGCACTTTCCACTGAGGCCATAATTTTTGAGTCTCAGCGAGCCAGTCAGGCTTGGGCAAACTACCTGCAATCGCGGTTGGAAACATTTTTTTCTCCAAAATAAATAAAAAATTAATGAGGTGTTAACGCAAATTCTCGGGCTAACAATTCATAAGAACGTTTTTGAATAGCGGGATCGTGCGCCCAAGTGATCACAACCAATTCATCGATTTTTAAACGCTCTGCAAATGCACGAAATTTATTGGCTACTTGTGAAGCGCTGCCCACAAAAGCATTGGCCTTCAATTGATCCAATGCCATTTGTTCGCTCACCGAATAATCACGCACTGCTTCTTCGGGTGGCAACAAGGGCCCAATGCGACCCACATTGCGGTCCATGCGCCATCGCGATCGACTTTGAAATTGAAACCATGCTTCTTCTTCAGTATCAGCAGCTAAAGCCCAAACACACACGGTTGCATGAGGCGTGGGATGTTCATCACTTGGCTTATAACTTTCTCGATAAATTTCTAAAGCTTGATCAACACCTTGTCCATCGGTGATGAAATAAGCAAACGCATATGGCAAGCCCAAATAAGCGGCCAATTGAGCGCCGTAATCTGAACTACCCAACATCCAAACATCTGGATGCGTTGATGACAACGGATAAGCATGAACGCCCGCACCAGGATGGCCCACTGGCATCTCTTGTCCAGTGACCCACACTTTGAGCTCCATCACTTGTTGAGGAAAACGATCAGACGCAGAACGATCGGGGTTGAGCAATTGCGCCGTGCGTCCATCGCTACCCGGCGCACGCCCCACGCCCAAATCAATGCGACCAGGGGCTAATGCATTGAGCACACGAAATTGTTCGGCCACCTTGAGCGGTGCATAGTGCGGCAACATCACGCCCGCACTGCCTAATCGAATGCGCGTTGTGCGTGCGGCAATCGCTGCCATCAACACTTCGGGAGCTGTTCCCACAATGCTGGGATGCGAATGGTGTTCGCTCACCCAAAAACGATTGTAGCCCCACGATTCAGACGACTGCGCCAAAGCCAATGTGTTTTGCAAAGCCGCATCTTGGCTACGTCCCGCGCCAGAAACGGATTGATCTAATACGGATAATTTCATAACGACATCTTACGCAGTCTTCAAAGCCCTGTTGCAACAACCGTCTCTTTTAAAAAATCACTGAGATTGTGATTTTTTTAATTCTGCCTCTTGCATCAAACGCCACATCACCTTGCCACTGCCGCTTTTGGGCAATGCGTCTAAAAACTCGACCATTTTGGGCGCTTTGTAAACAGCCATGTGCTCACGACACCATTGAACAATGTCTTGTTCACTCACCTGTCCCCGATGCGACTGGCGCAACACCACCATCGCCTTGACCGCCTCTCCGCGATAAGCGTCTTTAGCCGCGATGATGCAAGCATCTTGAATGGCGGGATGTTGAAACATCAATGCTTCTACTTCAGCGGGCCACACTTTAAAACCCGATGCATTAATCATCCGCTTTAATCGATCG
>SHXN01000082.1 GCA_009693305.1 Limnohabitans sp. | reverse complement strand
CGTTGTCGCTGAGTAAGCGTGGCTTGTGCTCAATGCGTGCACCCTGACATCGCGAAACCTGTAGTGCCATCTCTAGCGGTCTTAGTCACCTCACTGGCTTGCATCGTGGTGCACAACCGCCATGCAATGATGTAGCGCGAGTAGTCATCCAATACAGTTGAGAGATAGAACCAACCCCAGCCCATGACCTTGAAGTATGTGAAGTCGGTCTGCCATAACTGATTGACCCCAGTAGTCTTGTCTTTGAACTCATTGGACGCCTTAATCACCACAAACGCAGGACTCGTAATCAGGTCATGTGATTTCAGTAATCGATACACCGTGGATTCGCTGACGTAGTAGTCATGGACATGGGTGAAACGTACAGCCAATTCTCTGGGTGAGAGCTCAGGCAACTCTAGCGCCACCTCAATCAGCTTGGACCTTATCTGTTCAGGCAAACGATTCCAAGACCGTGCAGGCCCACGGTAGTGATTATTTAAGCCCGCTACACCGCGCGCTTGAAAGCGCTCATACCAGCGATAGAAAGTGGCCCGAGCCACGCCTAGATGATTGAGCGTGCGTTGAACGCCCAAGTGTGAGCTCTCAACCAACCGGATGATCTCTAACTTCTCATCAGTTGTGTAACTCATGCCCTCTCGTCCCCATCCCCGATCATGCTTTTTTTAAGCAGTCGGTTCTCCAGCGTCAAGTCCGCCACCGCCTCCTTCAGCTCCACAGTCTGCGTTCGCATAGAGCGAACCTCATCGCTGGTGGCTGCGCGAGCCGTGTCCCCAGCCAAGCGCTTCTTGCCCGCCTCTAGAAACTCCTTGCTCCAACTGTAATAAAGCCCCTGCGCAATACCTTCCTTGCGGCACAGCTCAGCAATGCTGTCCTCGCCCCTTAAACCGCTCAGAACAATGCGTATCTTGTCCTCAGTTGAGTAATGGGGCTCTGTCGCAATAAGGAATTTTGAAGAATCGTACCTACTACCAGTAGCGTACTTTCCCTATGCCAAACACTACCTATAGCGTCCCTGAAAAACTGGGAATCCTTATTGCGACAGAACCCTATTTTTTTTGTGTGGTTTGATGTGTTGCTTGTCTTTCGCACAACCCACTTATCCCCAAAAGAATATCAAACTCTTGGTCCCTGTTGCTGTAGGGGGAGGTGCAGACATGGTGGCGCGCATGGTCAGTGAAAAGATGGCTCAAACCTTAGGCGTGCCCATCGTCATAGAAAACAAAGCAGGTGCGTCTGGATCTATCGCTGCGTTAGAAGTTGCCAAGGCCCAACCCGATGGTTATACCTTGATGCAATGCTTTGTTGCAACGCGCAGTACCAACCCTGCCGTTTTACCGATCAAGTACGACCCTATCGCCGAGTTCTCGCCGATTGGCATGATGGCAAGAACGTCTAATGTGTTGGTTGTGGGTCCTAAAAATCAAGTGAAAATTTTTGCGGAATTTTTAGCGTTGGCCAGAAAAAGTCAAGGCAGTATGAGTTACTCATCAGCGGGGAGTGGATCGGCCACTCACTTGATCATGGCTTATTTAGAAAATCAAACCCAAATCAATCTGGTGCATGCGCCTTACAAAGGTGCGGCTCCTGCTATTCAACATTTATTGGGCGGACAGGTTGACGCCATGTTTCCCAGTCTCACCACTGCATTGCCTTATATTCAATCAGGAAAGTTACGAGCCTTGGCCGTTGCTTCACCTAAACGCGATCCTTTAATTCCCGATGTGCCTACGGTTGCTGAATTGGGTTTTCCAGGGTTTAGCGCTATTCAATGGTGGGGTTTGTGTGCGCCTGCGCATACGCCTCAATCGATTATTTTGCAATTGAATAAAGCGCTCAATCTTGCTTTGGAATTGCCCGATATTCAAAAGCGATTGTTACAAATGGCCGCCGAACCCACACCCATCACTGCGGATCAATTTTCTTCGTTTATGAAAGCTGAAGTTTTGAAGTGGCCTCAATTGGTTAAAAATACTGGAATTAAAATTGAACCATAAAACTTGAATTGTTATTGTTCGATTTTGATGCCCGACAATTAATCAACTTTGATATTGGACGCTTTGATGATCTTTCCGTATTTCACTTAATTTTTGGCCATCAATTGACCAAATTGCTCTGAGCTCATCGGATAAAAATCCAAACCCGATTCTTGATAGCGTTGTTTCATCACAGAGGATTGAAGAACGGCGGTGACTTCTTGATTGAGTTTGTCGACAATCGCTTTGGGCGTGCCTGCTGGCATCACGATGCCTTGCCATGGCAGCATTTCAAAGCCTGGTAACACTTCGTTGAGCGTTGGCAAATCAGCAAAGGGCGGTCGACCTTTGCTGGTGTTAAGAACTGCAATGGGTTTGACGTTGCCTGATTTGATTTGACCCACTGCTGTATTCATGACTTCAATCATTAAATTAACGTGCCCACAAATCAAATCATTCATGGCAGGTGCAGAGCCTTTGTAAGGAACAATGGTGATGTCAAGTTTTCCTTCGAGTTTCATCGTCTCGCAAGCCAATCCTAAGAGAATCGATCCACCCCATGCGCACTTGACCTGACCTGGTCTGGCTTTAATGGTGGAGACAACGTCGCTTAAATTGTTAGGCGCAAAGCGACTGCTGGCTAACAACATGATTTGTAATTGATTGAGCTGAACGACTGGTACAAAATCTTTAAGGGGGTCCCAGTTGAGTTTGTATAAGTGAGGGTTGGTGACAAAACCTGCAACCACAAACAGCATGGTGTAGCCATCATTGGGTGCGCGCGCGCCTGCTTCAAAACCAATGTTGCTGTTGCCACCAGGCCTGTTGTCAATCAAAATGGCCTGTCCCAATCTTTCAGATAGCAAAGGCGCAATTTGTCGCGCGGTGAGATCAGCGGGCCCACCGGGTGGAAAGGGCACAATCCAACGAATCGGTTTATTGGGCCATGCTTGTGCATGTGTCATACCGCTGCATAACGCAAATGCAGTCATGACACAGCATTGAACAAAAGATTTGAAACAATTTTTCATATTCAATCTGCGCGATTAGCGGGTTCAGGAAAATAACTGGGATTAAAGAATTCCAAACGCTTGGGCTCCCATGCGTCTTCAATATCATTAATCTCCCAATCCAAATCTGCAGGTATAGAAGCCTCCATCCACATCAGCGCCATATCAAATAAACGACGCTCAGGTGGTTTTAATTGATCGGGATCAGCCGTTGGAATTTGATTTAAGAAATCAATAATTTTTTCTATGTGCGGATAAACATCTTCTACAAACAAATTGATTTGTTCAACAGGTGTAGACACGCGCTTATTGAATCGACCCGCTTCGTGTGGGATAGACCGCTCGGGCACCCATTTTTCAAAAGCTTTGAACTGGCTGGGTAGGCTGGTATTTTTTATAATTGGCCCTCCATTATTTGACGGCTGACTTTGAAGTGATGGCGCAAGGCCATTTCTTGTCTCGACAAAATCACTTCATCCATCATGCCACTGCTTAATGCGGTTTGCTGTACTTCTAAGGTGTTGAGATCTTCTCTGAACAAATCGCGCAAGCGTGAGCGGAAATAAGATCGGCTGATGCGTTCGCCTAAATTTTTTGTTTTATAAGCCCATGCTTGATTGGTGATGAGAGTGCGCCCTGCATCAATGGGCCAGTAAGTAATTTCATTGTGCCAATAATTACCAACTAGCATCACAACGTTTGGAAAAAATTCAACCACATCAAATGCCCATTTGTCGTGCTTGGCGGCGTTGATGCCAGGGGGAGGCCTTCACAGTTGAAATCAAAAGCGGGGATCATGAGTTTGCCGTATTTGGCTGCTAATTTTTCGCCGCGCACAAACACTTTGTCGGGATTGCCTGGCGCACTGTAACGGTGATGTCGATCAAAGAAATCCATGTGAGGGCGATGGCGCTGTGGATTGCTTTTACCACCTTGATAGTCACGCGCCGTGCTCTTGTGCAAATAAAGCGTGTGATAACCCTCGGTGAATGCATTGACAGCCAAATGCCAATTGGTATTGACAATGGCTTTGAACGACGCAACTTTTTCTTGATTTTCAAAATAGTTGTCGTACTGTCCGTACATTTCGCCCAACCATTCTTTGAGCGTGCAATGCGGTTCTTTGGCAAGATTAATAAAGATGAGCGAATTCCAAATTTCCGTGTGCACAGGAAACATGCCCAATTGTTCTTTATCGAGTTTTTCAAATTCATTCACGTCGGTGATGAGACGTAAATCACCCTGTGTATTGAAACTCCAACCATGAAAATTACAAGTGAATCCCGCGCGCGTACCAACCGGTTCACGCACCAATTTATTGCCACGATGTCGACAAATATTATGAAAGATACGAACTTGATCGTCTTGGCCTCTGACCACAATCAATGAATAGTTGAACGTGGGAATGTCGTAAACAAAATAACTTCCCTTGTTAGGTACGTCTTGTGTGTGACCGATTGACATCCAAGCGCGACGCCAAATACTTTCTTTTTCAAGCGCATAGTGTTCGGGTGTGATTTGAACGCCTACGTTGATGCGTGAAGGCAAGTCATCAACAACGCCCCGAATGAGTGAATCCACTTGAGCTGACATAGACAAAGGCTCCTATTTTTTGACAAATTTGAGTGTGAAGCGATCGCTCTCTCCAATGGCTTCGTACTTTGAACGATCGACATCTTTCATTCTGAATGTCGGTGGCAAGGTCCAAACGCCTTCGGGGTGGTCTTTGGTGTCTTTGGGATTGGAATTGACTTCAGAAACTCCGACCAATTGAAAACCTTGTGCTTCAATCAATGCAATAGCGATATCTTGCCTCACATAGCCCATAGACACCTGTTGCTCTTGTGACAGATCGGTTCTGCCCCTGTGATCAACGATGCCCAAGACGCCCCCTTTTTTGAGCGCTTGGTGAAAGGTTTGCAATGACTCGGTTAATTCTTTTCGCTCCATCCAATTGTGTAGGTTGCGAAAGCTGATGACAAAGTCGACGCTGTTGGGTGGCGCAATGCTGTGAAAGTTGGATCGAAAGGGCGTTACAAGGACTTGGTCGTACAAATCGGGTTGTGCTTTGAGTCGTTCGAGGAGTTTTAAGTGATCGGGCACATATTGAGGCAATGATTCATCGCGATTGGCCGCAATGTATCGTCCATGGCCTCGCATCCATGGTGCGAGTATTTCTAAATAATAAGCACTACTTCCAGGCAATATTTCAATCACAGTGCTGTTGCGTTGAACGCCAAAAAAGGCCAAGGTTTGTGCGGGATGGCGATACAGATCTCGTACGACATTGAAAGAACTTCGGTGTTTGAGTGACAAAAGCGGCTCGAACACACGAGCGTCTTGCGTCTGAGCAAGGGCTGCCCATGCGGAAAAGCCAAAGAGGAGGGCCATGAATGCGCGTTGGAGGGACTTGGAAGTGTACATACAACTATTGGACTTTGAGTGTTTGAATCGGTGACTATACTTGCTACATCTGCATTTGTAATCTCAAGGAAAACACCATGATGAAACCCGCTAAGGACTCGATTGATATTGGAATTTTGGTCAGCGATATCAAGGCCAGCCTTCATTTCTATCAAACTTTATTGGGTTTGCAAAAAATTGAAGAGAGACCTGCAACAACGGGCACCATGCATCGTCTTCGTTTTGGCACGAGTGACGTGAAGTTAATTGATCCCACCAAAAAATTGAGTGCAGGACCTATCGGGCTTGATGAGCAATTGGGTTTTCGTTACCTGACTTTTGTGGTTTCCAACTTGGACAAGGTGTGCGCGCACATGAATGCAAACAAAGTTGAATTCACACGACTACCTATGAATATCAACCCCACCACCAAAATCGCAATGGTGAAAGATCCGGATGGAAATATTGTGGAGTTTGTTCAGCGCGGCTGATACGCAATAGATATTTTTATTCGGGCTGAATGCCTGCGGCCTTGATGAGCGCAACCCATCGCTCTAAATCGCGACGTTGCAAGGCTTTGGCATCATCGCCCATCACTGCCATGGGTTTGCCGCCTGCTTTTTCAAATCGTGCCATTAAATCGGGCGATGTAATGGCTTTGCGAAACTCTGTACGCAATCGATTGAGTTCAGTGCTCGGTGTTTTGGCAGGTGCGAAATATCCAAACCAAGATTCCAACTCAAGCGGTGCAACACCTGTTTCTCGCACGGTTGGAACTTGTGGATGAGCAGGCAATCTTGAAGTGCCCGATACAGCGAGTGCTTTGACGGTGCCTGCATCGACTTGGGGTCTGGCCGTTGATGACAAATCAAAAAATAAATCAACGCGACCGCCTAATAAATCGGTGTATGCGGGTTGCGCGCCTCGATAAGGAATATGCGTGATATGAACACCTGCTAAATGCCAAAGTGCCGCGGCCAAAATATGTTGCCCCGAACCATTACCTGCAGACGCATAGTTGAGTTTGCCCGGATTGGCTTTTGCATAGGCAACCACATCGGCTAAGTTGCCAAAGGGTAAATCTTTGCGAGTCATCAAGGTGTAACTGTATGAAACGGCTAGTCCGATGGGTTCAAAATCTTTGAGTGGGTCGTAGCTGAGATTTTTATAAAGGCCTGCGTTGAGTACCAAATTAGAAACAGAGCCCATCAACAACGTGTAGTCATCGGGTTCAGATTTGGCGGCTAATTCAGTGCACACCAAAGTGCCAGAGCCTGTTTTGTTTTCAACCACCACACCATTTTTAAAAATACCCGAGAGTTTGTCTGCAATCGCTCGTGCCACAAAATCAAAGCCACCACCAGTTGGTTGTGGAACGATGACGCGAATGGCGCGATTGGGATAACTGTCTTGCGCCCAAAGTGCAGGCGCGTGACTCATTGAAATCGTGCCTAATAAACCGAGGCATTGTCTTTTGTTCAACATATCATCTCTCCAAAGGTTTTCCATCGAGCCATCGAGCACCACGCTGATACAACAGTTCTACTTCTTTACCTTTAAGCATGGGCATATCCATTTTGACTTTGTATCCAATTCGCGTTTGAATGTAGGCCAAGTGACGATAGCCTTCAGGAAAAGTCGCTAATGCTTGCTTGTCTAACTGCAATTGCGTTGCAGGATCAATCGGGTCGATGCGATCTTTTTCATAAATGGGTTGGCGATGAACCAATCCCCAGCGCCCCTGTCGTTTTTCAAAAAAATCATAGAACCGACCCGTGCAAACCACATCGCACAAAAAACCTTCAACCATACCGCGTTGCGAGATGGTCATCTTGGTTTGTGCAATGGCGCGCGTACCGTTGACGTCAATGGCTGAGCCACCCAAAAAATGCAAAATACTCACGCCTTTGTCCCAGCCTTCGATAGTAACTTGAATGAACTCTTCAAAGGGTCCTTGAAACCATGTAGCCATCATGACGCCATCGTCGTGCCAAACGGTTTGAAAGCGGCCCCATAGGCCAGCATCGTGATAGACGGCCCAGTTTTCAACGAGTTGGCGAATTTTGAGTTGTTGCTCGAGTGCTGGGTTCATTAACGTTGTCTCTTTATTGTCTAAAAATCTTGACTGATAAACATTGTAGGGTCTATGCAATGACTGTGTATTTGTAATGCATTGGAATTCAATTTTTTGTACTGTCATCGACTGACAATAATAAATCTTCATGATAGGCTTGGCACATCATGACAAAGATTCATCTCACCTGTTCCTGCGGTGTTGACGTGCATGCGCACATTATTCCCAAAGATTTTCCCAGTTATATGGGTTCAAGCACGCCATCGGGTTGGCCATCAATGGCGCCTGCCGATGAATGTCATCGACACGTGATGATCGATGGAAAAAATTACCGAACGGTGTCCGATAAAAGTTGGACGCCTGACAAGCGATGGGTCGATATGCAAGCCATGGGTTTGCAATTGCAAGCGATATCGCCGATGCCTGAGTTGTTATCGTATTGGTTGCCCGCATCAGACGGCGCGCAATTGGTGCGTTTTTTAAACGATCAAATCGCATCGATGGTGAATGAATCCAACGGCAGTTTGGTGGGTTTAGGTGCTGTTCCTTTGCAAGATATCGATCAATCGATTCGCGAATTACGTTATCTCAAAGAAGACTTGGGTTTTGCAGGGGTTGAGATCGGAAGCAATATCAACGGCGTTGTGGTGGGAGACCCCAAACTCGATCCTTTTTTTGAAGCGTGCGAAGCGATGAGCCTGTCGGTGTTTGTTCATGCCTTGAGGCCAGTTGGCATGGATCGCTTGGTGGGGCCTTCACCGTTGCAACAAATATTGGCTTATCCCAGTGATGTTGGGCTTGCTGCTGCGTCGGCCATCACCAGTAATTTATTGATTCGCAGACCCAAACTTACAATGGCTTTCAGTCATGGCGGAGGCACGTTGGCTTCGCTGTTGCCGCGCTTGTCGCAATCGGCTGTCGTTTTTCCTGCAATGAAAGGTTTAATGCCGATGGCGCCAGCGGATCAAGCGCGGTTGTTTTTTTATGATTCGTTGGTTTTTGATCGATCAACGCTTTTGCATTTGATTGAAAAATTTGGCGTTGAACAATTGATGATAGGTACCGATTATCCTTTTAATTTTCACGACGATCATCCCGTCGATCGAATCTTGAAATTGGAATTGACTGAAAAAAATCAGATGCAACTCATTCATGACAATGCCATGCGGTTTTTAGGAATTGAACATCTAATGAATTAGGTTTTTTTAACAAAACAAACCGATTCATCCGTGGTGTTGTGTTGCCTCTGTTGAATGTTTTTGGCATGGGCAACATCCATGTCTTTAGGAAGTGGCACTCCGTTTTTAACGGCTAACACTTCTGCCATGATGCTCACAGCAATTTCTGCGGGTGTTTTAGAGCCAATATAAATACCAATTGGACCTCTTAATGGAGCAAGTGAGGCTTGGGTTTGTTCGAAATGTTCGATCATGCGTTGGCGTCTTGCTTCATTGTTGCGACGAGAGCCGATCGCTCCGATATAAAACGATTCTGATTTGAGGGCTTCTAACAATGCCAAATCATCGAGTTTGGGGTCATGGGTGAGTGCAATGACGCAACTTCTGCGATCGGGATGAAAACTCAGTACCACATCGTCTGGCATTTCTTTGGTGAGTGTGACATGGGGCACTGACCATGCACCTGTGTATTCTTCGCGAGGATCGCAAACGGTGACAGCAAAACCATTGAACAATGCCATCGTTGCCAAATATTCGGTGAGTTGACCCGCGCCGATTAAAAGCATACGGTACTCAGGGCCAAACGTATTGACGAGTTGTTGATCGTCGATGATGAGTTCGCAAGGTGTATCGGTTGGAGTTAATGTGACTGCGCCACTTTGAATGAGTGTGGTGCGTTGCATCAGCATGCCTTTTGATAACGACATGACCAATTGCTCAAGCAATTGCAGATCAGGATCAAACTCTAACAACAACTCTAATGTGCCGCCACAGGGCAAACCAAATCGATGCGCTTCATCGGCTGAAATTCCATACTTGATGTGCTGTGGTGGTCCTGACGGAATTTTCGCATTTGAAGAATGAGCGGCAACCGCTTGTTGGTAGGCCTGTGTGAATTGATGAATC
Source organism: Limnohabitans sp. (assembly GCA_009693305.1). Taxonomy (GTDB): domain Bacteria; phylum Pseudomonadota; class Gammaproteobacteria; order Burkholderiales; family Burkholderiaceae_C; genus Limnohabitans. Next base: position 617 of record SHXN01000082.1, on the reverse strand, counting down.
AAATCGTCTTCAATGCACCCACCCGATACCGAACCTACGACGGCACCGGTTTCGCACAAAGCCATGATCGATCCGACTGGGCGAGGCGATGAGCCCCATGTTCGAATCACTGTTGCAAGTAATGCGCGTTTCCCAGCTAATCGCCAATCACGCAAACTTCGCAGGACCATGACGTCTAAATTTTCCATGGTGTTTAGTGTTTGATAAACCAAATGCCAACTGCAATAACGGCTGCACCGAGCAACCACACCCACTCGGGCATACCCGAGCGTGTTTTTTCTTCACTAACTGGCGCTGTAGCTGTATTTTGTGATGCAGGATATAGCTTCAATAGTTCATTTTCAAATCGTTGAAAAAAATCTTCTGCCAATGACTTGGCCGCACCATCAATCAAGCGTTGACCGAGTTGAGCAATTTTTCCACCAACTTGTGAGTTGACGGTGTAACTCAATTCGCAACCTTCAGGCATTGGCGTTAATAAAACTTTGGATGTGCCTTTTCCAAATCCAGCAACACCACCTTGTGCTTCAAATTGCAATGCATATGAGTTGGGTGGCACGATATCCATTAAGCTGACTTTGCCTGTGAATTTAGCCGAAACAGGGCCAATTTTGAGT
>SHXN01000081.1 GCA_009693305.1 Limnohabitans sp. | reverse complement strand
CAGGGTGAATCATCCCTGCCCTCGCCCATTGACCAGCTGTGTAACCTGTTTCTTCTTTGAATTCTCTTTGCGCGCACGATAAAGAAGATTCACCCGCATTGAGTTTGCCAGCCGGAAACTCAATCATCACTTGTTGAATCGGGTATCGGTATTGACGCTCCATCAATATGTCGCCATTCGAAAAAATAGGGATGATCATTGCGGCACAGGGATGCACCACGTATACACGCGTGGCTTCTAATCCATTGGGCAAAGCAACCGTATCTCTAAACGCGTGCATAAAATCGCCTTTGGGAATTTCCTCACTGCGAATTTTTTTCGACAAGATACTCATCCATGCAGATGAACGGTTTAGGTGCCTAAAGCTTTAACAATCGATTGTGCACACAGTGTCATCAATCCACCAGGCACCAATCCTAGAACCAAAATCAGAGCGCCATTTAGTGTAAGCACCACTTTAACGTCTTGAGGTGCAGACACAGTGGTTACTGTCAGCGGTTGATCAAAGTACATCACTTTGATAATGCGCAAATAATAAAACGCACCGATGAGCGACATCATCACCGCGAAGATGGCCAGAATCAATCCACCTGTTTGACCTGATGCCAACAAAGCTTGCAAAACTGATAGCTTGGCGTAAAAACCCACCAAGGGTGGCACGCCCGCCATAGAGAACAAACACACCGCCATCACACCCGCATACAAAGGACTGCGTTGATTGAGTCCTGCCAAGTCGGTAATTTCTTCACTCTCGAAACGATCGCGCGCGAGCAACAAAATAATTCCAAAAGAGGCCAATATAGTTAAGACATAAGTGATGACGTAAAACATGGCCGAGCTGTATGCGTTGGCCGCAAGCAAGGTGTTGCCGTTAGATACGCCAGACAACAAACCAATGAGCATGAATCCCATTTGCGCAATGGTTGAAAAAGCCAACATGCGCTTGAGGTTAGTTTGTGCAATCGCGGCTAAATTTCCGATGAACAAAGAGCCCACCGATAACACCACCAACATTTGTTGCCAATCGATGGCCAATGGCAACAAGCCATCGACCAATAAACGCATCGTCATGGCAAAGGCGGCCAGTTTGGGCGCTCCACCAATCATGAGCGTGACGGCAGTTGGCGCGCCTTGATAAACATCAGGAACCCACATGTGAAAAGGAACGACGCCGAGTTTGAATGCCAAACCACACACCACAAAAACAACACCCAAAACCAATACCTGATGTTTGATTTGTCCCGAAGCAACGGCTTTAAACACAGAAGGAATATCTAAGGTGCCCGTTGCACCGTACAACATGGATAAACCATAAAGCAAGAATCCACTGGCCAATGCGCCCAGTACAAAATATTTCATGGCGGCTTCGGTTGCAACACCATTGTCACGACGCAAAGCAACCAATGCATAACTAGAAAGTGTGAGCAGCTCCAATCCGAGGTACAACACCAAAAAGTTGTTGCCCGAAATCATCACAAACATACCGATCAACGCAAACATGCTGAGCGTGAACATCTCACCACCGCGCAACATATCGCGATCGGCCGCATAAGGTCTGCCATAAACCAAAGTAGCCATCACAGCCAATGTTGCAAAACATTTGAGCCAATTGCCCATGACGTCTGACACCACCATATTTCCAAACAAATAAACCGTTGCACCATCGCTTGCATAAAACGCTTGCAGGGCGGCAACCGCACCCAAACTTGCCATGGTGAGCACATAGGTGAGCGAGCGCATTTTTGTGGTGACAAACAAATCGATCAGCGCAATGGCGCAAGCCATGATGAGCAACAGAATTTCGGGGTAGAGCGTGACCCAGTTGAGGTTGTCAATCATGTGAACATCCCATTTGATTCATGTTATTGCTATTCATTGCGGCAGTTTGGAGAGTACAACTTGTTTGATTAAGTCGGCCACCGATGCATCCATCACATCAGTAAAAGGCTTGGGATAAATACCCATCGCCAACATAGCAATAGCCAACAAAGCGAGCATTAAAAATTCGCGGCTGTTGATGTCGGTGAGTTGTTTGACGTCGTCGTTGACAACGGGTCCGAGGTAAACACGCTTAACCATCCACAAGGTATAAGCCGCGCCAAAAATAAGTGCTGTAGCCGAAGCCACACCCAACCAAAAATTAACTTGAATTACTGCTAGTATCACCATCCACTCTCCAACAAAACCAGCCGTTCCTGGCAAGCCACAATTGGCCATGGCAAACAACATGGCAAAGACCGTAAATTTGGGCATGGTGTTGACCACACCACCATAGCTTGCAATTTCTCGCGAATGCACGCGGTCATACAAAACACCAATGCACAAGAACATCGCGCCCGATACAAAACCGTGCGCAATCATTTGCACAATACCACCAGCAATACCTAAGTCATTGAAGATAAAAAATCCGAGGGTGACAAAACCCATGTGTGCCACCGATGAATAGGCGACGAGTTTTTTCATATCTTGCTGAACCATCGCCACCAAGCCCACATAAATAACAGCGATGAGTGAGAGTGCAATCATGAGCCACGCCCACTCACGCGTTGCGTCGGGCAATATGGGCATTGAAAAACGCAAGAAACCGTAAGCACCCAACTTGAGCATGATGGCTGCCAACACAGCAGAACCGCCTGTGGGTGCTTCCACGTGCACATCGGGCAACCAAGTGTGAACAGGCCACATCGGCACCTTGACCGCGAAGGCCGCAAAGAAAGCAAAGAACAACAAGGTTTGTGGTTGGGCCGCTAATGGCAGTTGTTGCCATGTTTGCAAATCAAAACTACCGCCTGACGTGATGTACAAATAAATAAGTGCCACCAACATCAACAAGGAACCGAGCAATGTGTACAAGAAAAACTTGAAGGCCGCATAAATTTTGTTAGGCCCACCCCAAATACCAATGATGAGATACATGGGAATCAAGGTAGCTTCGAAAAACACATAAAACAACATGCCATCGAGTGCGCTAAAGACGCCAATCATGAGACCGCTTAAGATTAAAAACGCGCCCATGTATTGATTGACGCGTTCGGTGATGACTTCCCATCCTGCAATCACCACAATCACCGTAATGAAAGCCGTGAGCAGCACAAACCAAAACGACAAGCCATCAAGACCCACATGGTAATGAATGTTGAAGCGATCGATCCAAGGCATTTTTTCAACAAACTGCATCGCCGAAGTACCCAACTCAAATCCGCCGTACAAAGGCAAGGTGACCAGAAAACCAACCACTGCGCCAATCAAGGCGAGCCAACGCACGGAATTGGCGTGCTCATCTCTACCGAAGGCCAGCAGTACGATACCGAAAAAAATCGGCGTCCAAACGGCAAGACTCAGCAATCCCATTTTTGTTCTTTCTGTTGAATGAAGAGGTGAAGGTGCTTCATAGGTTTAGGGGTTGAGCCAAACAAACCAAGTCATCAGCACAAACACGCCGAGCAACATGACCAAGGCATAGTGATACAAGTAGCCCGTTTGAAAACGACGCACAATTGATGAGACAAAGCCTACCAAACGCCAAGAACCATTGACCACCGCACCATCGATGATGGCTTGATCGCCACCCTTCCACAAACCCGTACCCAAGGCGCGTGCGGCAGGCGCCAACACACGCTCATTGAACCAGTCCATGTAGTATTTGTTTTCTAATAATGTGTAAATGGGCATGAACATGCGATGAATCGCCGCAGGCAATGCGGGATTGACCATGTACAAGTAATAAGACAAGGCAACACCTGATAACGTCAACCAAAATGGCAAGGTGGTGAATGCGTGCAAAGCCATGGCAACAGGCCCATGAAAACCGAGCATCAAATCGGCCATCGCTTCGTGTTTTTCACCATCAATGTAAATCGCGTCTTTGAAAAAATCACCAAATAACATGGGATCGATGGTGAGAAAGCCAATCACGACCGATGGAATGGCCAATAACAGCAACGGAACGGTGACCACCCAAGGTGATTCATGCGGTTCGTAATGTTCGTGGGCATGCGCGTGCTCGTCGTGATGTACGTCTGGATTTTGATCGTATCTTTCTTTGCCATGAAAGACCAAGAAGTACATGCGAAATGAATAAAACGCTGTGACAAACACACCTGCCAATACCGCAAAGTGCGCAAAGCCCGCACCTGGCAAATGACTCAGTGCAACCGCTTCAATGATGCTGTCTTTGGAATAGAAGCCTGCAAAAAACGGTGTACCGATCAATGCCAACAAACCGAGCAACGATGTGATCCAAGTAACGGGCATGTATTTGCGAACGCCACCCATCCAACGAATATCTTGGTTGTGATGCATGCCGATAATGACAGAGCCTGCACCCAAAAATAACAATGCTTTAAAAAACGCGTGCGTCATCAAATGAAACACAGCCACAGAATAAGCTGAAGCACCCAATGCAACTGTCATGTAACCGAGTTGTGACAAGGTGGAATAAGCCACCACACGCTTGATGTCGTTTTGAATGATGCCCAAAAATCCCATAAACAATGCCGTGATCGCACCAATCACCATGATAAAGCTGAGTGCCGTGTCTGACATTTCAAACAAGGGCGACATGCGAGCCACCATAAAAATACCTGCGGTCACCATCGTAGCTGCGTGAATCAATGCAGAAATGGGCGTTGGACCTTCCATGGAATCGGGCAACCACACGTGCAATGGAAATTGCGCTGATTTGCCCATCGCACCAATGAACAAACAAATACAAATTACGGTGATGAGCATCCATTCGGTGCCCACAAATTTGATACTGCCCAGTTCGTCGGCTTTGTCAAACACATCCATGTAATTGAGCGTGCCGGTGTAAGCGACGATTAATCCAATACCTAAAATAAATCCGAAATCACCCACACGGTTAACCAAAAAGGCTTTCATGTTGGCAAAAATAGCTGATGGCTTGTTAAACCAAAATCCAATCAATAAATAAGAAACCAAGCCCACCGCTTCCCAGCCAAAAAACAATTGCAACAAGTTGTTACTCATCACCAGCATCAACATCGAGAAAGTGAACAAAGAAATATAAGAGAAGAAACGGTTGTAACCATCGTCTTCTTCCATGTATCCAATGGTGTAGATATGCACCATCAATGAAACAAAAGTGACGACGCACATCATCATGGCGGTGAGACCGTCGACCAAAAATCCGATTTCCATTTTGAGATCGCCCACCACCATCCATGTGTAGAGGGCTTCGTTGAATATTGCGCCGTCAACTGCCACGCTTTTGAGTGCGGATGCAGAAATAATGAAAGCGATCAACACACCCAAAATAGTGAGCGTGTGTGACAAGCGACGACCGATCCAATTGCCGCCAAAGTGAGTACCCAAAACACCGGCCAGCACCGAACCCACCAAGGGCGCCAGCGGTACGGCCAGTAGGGAGGATGCTTGAAGTGTTTGACTCATGAAGGTGTTCCGTGAAGTGGGACTCAGCCCTTGAGTGTGTTGAGTTCGTCCACATTGATGCTTGATCGATTGCGAAACAAGAGCACCAAAATAGCCAATCCGATGGCTGACTCAGCAGCAGCCACCGTCAAAATAAAGAAGACAAAAATTTGTCCTTGCATGTCATTGAGGTAGTAAGAAAACGCAACAAAATTCATGTTGACAGCCAACAGCATCAATTCGATGGCCATCAATAACACGATGAGATTTTTGCGATTGAGAAAAATACCCGTGACAGACAGTGCAAACAAAATCGCACCTAACGTGAGGTAGTGACCCAGTGTGACATTCATACCTGTTTCTCCTGCGCAGGTGGCTCGGAAGGAATTTGTTTGACCGCATCCATCTTGACCAATTCGAATCGATCGCTGGCTTTAACGCGCACTTGTTGCGATGGGTCTTGTGATTTGCTGTCTTTGCGTTCACGCAAGGTGAGTGCAATGGCCGAAATGATGGCAACTAACAAAATCACAGCGGCAATTTCGAGGGGATACAAATAGTGGGTGTACAACGCAATACCTAAATCTTTGGTATTGGATACTTGAACAACAGGCGCGCCCACCACCGCTTGCACAGCAGGCGGTGCACTGGCACGAAAGCCACCGAGCAGCACACCTGCGAGTTCAAGCGCAATGACAGTGCCAATGGTGGCGGCCAGCGGAAAATGATTCCAAAAACCTTGTCGCAGTGTGTCGATGTTGATGTCAAGCATCATCACCACAAATAAAAACAACACCATCACCGCGCCCACATACACCAACACCAAGGTGATAGATAAAAATTCTGCCTTGAGCAACATCCAAATGCCAGAGGCTTGAAAGAAAGCCAACACTAAAAACAAAGCGGCATGCACAGGATTGCGCGATGTGATCACGCGAAAAGCCGCAAACAGCAAAACAGCTGAGAACGCATAGAAAAGGGCTGACTTAACGTCCATTCGATTTCTTTCTTTCTTTTCTTAGCGGTACTTGGCGTCTGCCGTTTTGTTAGCCGCAATTTGTAGCTCGTAACGGTCACCCACGGCCAACAGCATTTCTTTGGTGAAATACAAATCGCCGCGTTTTTCGCCGTGGTATTCAAAGATGTGTGTTTCAACGATGGCGTCGACGGGGCAACTCTCTTCGCAAAATCCACAAAAAATACATTTGGTTAGATCGATGTCGTATCGCGTGGTGCGACGTGATCCATCGTCACGAACATCAGATTCGATGGTGATGGCCATGGCAGGACAAACGGCTTCACACAATTTGCATGCGATGCAACGCTCTTCTCCGTTTTCGTAGCGACGCAATGCGTGCAAGCCTCTAAAGCGTGGACTCGCTGGTGTTTTTTCTTCTGGAAACTGCACGGTGATTTTGCGAGCAAACATGTATTTGCCAGTGAGCGCCATGCCTTTGAATAATTCGATAAGCATGAAGCTCGACAAAAAATCACGCCAAGAAAATGGGGCGCGGGGCGCGGGCGAAGTCAGAGTATTCATCGCTATTGCTCCTTAATTCCAAATATTGAGGGGGGTCTGCATCCATAAAGCCACCACCACCAGCCACACCAAGGTGACGGGAATAAAAATTTTCCAACCCAATCGCATGATTTGGTCGTAACGAAAACGCGGAAATGTGGCACGCACCCACAAGAACATGGTGACCACCAAAAATGCTTTGATGGCGAGCCAAATCCAACCAGGAATCCAGTTAAAGAAAGTGCTATCGATGGGTGGCAACCATCCGCCCAAAAACATGAGCACAGTCATCATTGATACCAAAATCATGTTGGCGTATTCGGCCAAGAAGAACATGGCGAATGACATGCCCGAGTATTCAATCATGTGGCCAGCAACAATTTCGGATTCACCTTCGACCACGTCAAATGGATGGCGATTGGTTTCTGCCAAACCAGCGATGAAGTACACAACAAAAATAGGGAGCAGTGGCAACCAATTCCAAGACAAAAATGTGAGTCCGTTTTCTGCCATCGCGCCTTTGGCTTGTGCCATCACAATATCGGTCATGTTGAGACTACCTGAGACCATGAGCACAACCACCAAACAAAAGCCCATGGCAATTTCGTAACTCACCATTTGAGCCGATGCACGCATCGCACCCAAAAACGCATACTTGGAGTTGGACGCCCAACCCGCAATGATGATGCCATACACTTCGAGCGATGTGATGGCCATTAAAAATAACAAGCCAGCATTGATATTGGCCAATGCGACTTCTGGACCAAAAGGCACCACTGCCCATGCTGCCAACGCAGGCATGATGGTCATGATGGGTCCGAGTAAAAACAAACCCGTGTGCGCTTGTGTGGGCACAATGATTTCTTTGGTGAGTAATTTGAGTGCGTCTGCAATCGGTTGCAACAAACCACCGGGGCCTGTGCGATTGGGTCCCAATCGAATTTGTGTAAAACCAATGGCCTTGCGCTCCCACAAAGTGAGATAGGCCACACAACCCATCAGTGGCAACAACACCAAAACGATTTTTATCAAGGTCCAAATCACGGGCCACACGATGGTTGACCACCATACATCGAGCATGAGTGTGAGTCCTGTGTTGTAAATGAAATCAACCATGATCAATGAACTCCTCGCGCGTCAGCTGTGTGCTGAAGTGCAGGTGCACGACGCACCAAGGCGTCGAGTTGATAAATGGATGCACACACAGGCTGTGATATGGCTGGCGTTGTGGTGATGGGCGCTGTGGATTCGTTGGACAACAATTCGGTGACGATAGAAGGCAATACTTTAGCGCGCACTTGCTCAATCGTGTCAAATTCAAAATCGGGCACATGCATCATCGTGCCCAACACGCGCAATACTTTCCACGCAGGCCTTGTTTCGCCTAATGGTTTGACAACACCATGAAAACTTTGCGCACGACCTTCGGTGTTAACAAATGTGCCAGCCGTTTCTGTGAAAGGTGAAATAGGCAACAACACATCGCTGATGTCTAAATTTGTTTTGAAGGGTGAGAGTGTGACCACCATATCGGCTTTGGCTAATTGACCCTCGCCATAAGCCGTGTCTAACTTGGGCTCGGTGTTGAGCAAGAAGACTGCTTTGAGTTGCGACGATGTGATCATTTGCATGGCATTGAGACCATTTGCCTGCGGTTGCGCACCCACCATTTGCGCGCCCACTGTGTTGGCTGATTCACCCAAATAGCCAACGCTGGCATGACATTGCTTGGCAATCCAATTGGCTAAATTTAATAAGGATGACGCTTGTGGATGATGTGCCGCCGCATTGCCCAACAAAATGGCTTTGCGCTCACCACTCATCAACGATGCTGCAATGGCTTTGGCTTGTTCTGATGCTTGACCTTGCACAGGTGCAGTGGCACCGCTTTGAGCAGCAACCGCTGTGGCGATATCGGCCAATGATTGCATCCACACTTTGGCGTCGGCCAACATCACTTGCGATACAGACATGGCCCAATCGTATGCAGTGGCGTTGAGTGCGTACACCTTGGCACCTCGACGTGCCGCTTGACGAATGCGTTGCGCCAACAAGGGTTGGTCTTTGCGAATGTTGGAACCAATGACGAGCACGTGCTGCAATTGAGACAAGGATGCAATGGAAGTGCCCAACCAACGCACGCCTTGGGTGGATGTGAAATCTGCGGCACGCAAACGCGAATCGATGTTGTCACTGCCCAAGCCACGCATCAATGCGCCAGCCAAATAAAGTTCTTCTGCGGTGCTGTGTGGACTGGCCAACATGCCGATGGTGTTTGCACCGTGATTGGTTTTGATTTGTTGCAAACCATTGGCCACATAATCAAGCGCGGTTTGCCAATCAACAGTTTTCCACTCGCCGCTTTGTTTGATCATGGGCGCAGTGAGCCGATCTGCACCATTGAGCGCTTCATAAGAAAAACGATCGCGATCGGCAATCCAACATTCGTTGATGTCTTCGTTTTCTAGTGGCACCACACGCATGACTTGGTTATTTTTGACTTGAACAATGATGTTGGCACCTGTTGCATCATGCGGACTGATGGATTTGCGACGACTCAACTCCCATGTGCGCGCTTGATATCGAAAAGGCTTGGAAGTGAGTGCGCCCACAGGGCACACATCAATCATGTTGCCCGACAACTCGGAATCCACCGTGTCACCGACAAAGGCTTCGATTTCGGAATGTTCACCGCGATGCGACATGCCCAACTCCATCACGCCCGCAATCTCTTGACCAAAGCGAACGCAACGTGTGCAATGTATGCAACGACTCATTTCTTCCATGCTGATGAGTGGGCCCACATCTTTGTGAAAGACCACACGCTTTTCTTCTTCATAGCGTGAAGAAGATCCGCCGTAACCCACCGCCAAATCTTGTAATTGACATTCACCACCTTGATCGCAAATGGGGCAATCCAAAGGATGATTGATGAGTAAAAATTCCATCACCGATTGTTGTGCTTTGATGGCGCGTTCGGTTTTGGTTTTAACCACCATGCCTTGTATCACGGGCGTGGCACATGCGGGCAAAGGCTTGGGTGCTTTTTCGACATCGACCAAACACATGCGGCAGTTGGCCGCGATGCTGAGTTTTTTGTGATAACAAAAATGTGGGATGTAAGTGCCTAATTTTTCGGCCGCATGCATCACCATGCTGCCTTCAGTCACTTCTACTTTTTTGCCGTCGAGTTCGATTTCAACCATGTGCTTTTATCCCATCAAACATACGCGGGGACCAGGCAGGTCTTGTGCGTGATGTGGTATTCAAATTCGGGGCGAAAGTGCTTGATCATGCCGCGCACGGGCATGGCCGCCGCGTCACCCAAAGCGCAAATGGTTCTACCCATGATGTTTTCAGCCACGTTGTCGAGCATGGCCAAATCTGAGGCTTTGCCTTGTCCGTTTTCAATGCGCTCGACCACGCGCCACAACCAACCCGTACCTTCTCTGCAAGGTGTGCATTGACCGCATGATTCATGCATATAAAAATAAGACAAGCGTTGCAAACTCTTGACCATGCAACGCGTGTCATTCATGACGATGACCGCACCAGAACCCAACATCGATCCTGCTTTAGAAATGCTGTCGTAATCCATGG
>SHXN01000080.1 GCA_009693305.1 Limnohabitans sp. | reverse complement strand
AGCCAATTTTAGGCTCACACACTTCTATAAAATAGAAGGATGTCCATCTATCGACGCTTTATTCGATCAATCAGCACCGTCTTTCAAGATATTGCCAGCGGATTCTTTCTCATTACACACAGCGGTTTGGCCTTTGTGGGTTTGATCGTGTTTTTTCTCGCTGTCACCCTCACCATCAAGCCAGAGCTGCGAGCCAATGGCGAAGCCTATCTTTTGGGCTGGTTACAAGAGAATCAAACCGATGAGAGCGTGACCAGCGACTATGACGCAGTCGATAGAGCCACCGCAACCGACCCCAAGGATTTGCCCAAACAACAAGCCAATGTGGCTTATTGGCTCAGCCGCAAGTACAGAGTGGCGCCCGAGCCTTTGAGCGCATTGGTGGCTGAAGCCTATGACATTGGGCCTCGAAGCCAAATTGATCCCAACTTAATATTAGCGGTGATGGCCATCGAGTCGGGCTTTAATCCTTTTGCCCAAAGTCAAATGGGCGCGCAAGGCTTGATGCAAGTCATGACCAAAGTTCATTCAGATAAATACGACAGTTTTGGCGGAAAGTTGGCCGCCTTTGATCCGATTGCCAATTTGAGAGTGGGCGTTAACGTCCTCAAAGAATGCATTGTCAGAACAGGCTCAGTAGAAGCAGGCCTGAAACAATATGTGGGCGCGGCCAATCTCGATACGGATAGCGGATACGCCAGCAAAGTGATGGCGGAACACAAACGATTGATACAAGTGGCTCAAGGTCAATGGGTACCCATCACCAAGCCCTCTGCAATTGATACTGTGACTGAAAAAGTGGAAAGTTGGTTAGAAAAAGCACAACGCTTAACCAACATCGGCGGCGCCAAAGAAGGTGAACCACGTTAGAACCAAATCACTCACTGTTAAACTATCTCTCTAACTTTTTTGGACTGCCCCATGTACGACAGACAAATTTTGATTGAACAAACCGACCCTGAGCTTTGGTCTGCGATCCAAGCCGAAAATACACGTCAAGAACACCACATCGAACTCATCGCTAGCGAAAATTACGCCTCACCTGCCGTTTTACAAGCACAAGGCACACAACTCACTAATAAATACGCCGAAGGTTATCCAAGTCGTCGCTATTACGGCGGTTGCGAACATGTCGATGTGGCAGAGCAATTGGCCATCGATCGTGTCAAAAAAATATTCGGTGCAGATGCCGCCAATGTGCAACCGCACTGTGGCGCATCGGCCAACATCGCCGTCTTTCTGGCTTTTCTCAAACCCGGTGACACCATCATGGGCATGTCATTGGCCGAAGGCGGTCACCTCACGCACGGTATGGCACTCAACATGAGTGGCAAATGGTTTAACGTCGTGAGTTATGGCCTCAACGCCAAAGAAGAAATCGATTACGACGCCATGGAAAAAAAGGCGTACGAATCCAAACCCAAACTCATCATTGCAGGCGCATCGGCTTACAGTTTGCACATTGACTTTCAACGCTTTGCAAAAGTTGCCAAAGATGTTGGTGCTATTTTTATGGTCGATATGGCTCACTATGCAGGCCTCATCGCTGCAGGCTTGTACCCCAATCCCGTTCCTTATGCAGATGTCGTCACATCCACCACGCACAAAAGTTTGCGCGGACCTCGCGGGGGCATCATCCTCATGAAATCCGAACACGAAAAAGCCATCAATAGCGCTGTGTTTCCTGGTTTGCAAGGCGGCCCTTTGATGCATGTTATTGCCGCTAAAGCAGTTGCATTTCAAGAAGCCCTTCAACCCAATTTCAAAATTTATCAACAACAAGTCATCACCAACGCAAAAATCGTTGCACAAACACTCACCGAACACGGATTGCGAATTGTCAGCGGCGGCACGCAAAGCCATGTCATGTTGGTTGATCTGCGACCCAAAGGCATCACGGGCAAAGAGGCCGAAGCTGTATTGGGCGCGGCACACATGACCATTAACAAAAACGCCATCCCCAATGACCCCGAAAAACCGATGGTCACCAGTGGCGTGCGCATTGGCACACCCGCGATGACAACGCGTGGATTCAAAGACGAAGAAGCCCGCATGACCGCACACCTGATTGCCGATGTGCTTGATAATCCCAAATACCCTGCTCACATTGAAGCGGTCAAAGCCAAGGTACACGCCCTCTCAAAACGCTTCCCCGTTTACCGTTAAACTCCTTCCATGAAATGCCCCTTTTGCGCTCAATTCGAAACACAAGTGGTGGAGACGCGCGAAAGCGATGAGGGAGATTTCATTCGCAGAAGAAGACGTTGCCTGTCTTGCGATAAGCGTTTTACTACTTACGAAAGACCCGACGTCAGTTTTCCTGCCATCGTCAAAAAAGATGGTCGACGCATTGAGTTTGATCGACAAAAATTAAAAGCATCGATGCAATTGGCTTTGCGAAAAAGACCCGTCAGCACCGAACAATTCGATCGATCCATCGAGCGCATTGAAGAAAAATTACTCAGCATGGGCGAGCGTGAAGTTAACTCCACTCGCATTGGTGAATTGGTGATGCGTGAACTCAAAAAAATGGACAAAGTTGCTTATGTGCGCTTTGCCAGCGTCTACCGAAGTTTCGAGGACGTCGACGAATTCAAAACATTGGTGGACGAATTTCGCCGTTAATCGGGTATTGCGTCACCGCATCTAAGCTTGGTTTTTTGCAATCATTGCGGCATGTATTAATTATTTTTTCCAATTAAAAAAATACAACGCGGTTTTACCCTCACAGAACTGATGGTCTCGGTTTGTATTGTGGGTTGCTCAAGTATTTATTCCATCTCATCGATTAAAAATTGGCTGGTCGTGGCACAAATCGCCAGCGCACGCGAAGCGTGGCTACGACACATCCAAACCGCACAACTTTGGGCCCTTCGAAACGGTCAATCGGTTGTGATGCAACGACTCAGCACATGCGCTGTCAAATTTACAGACGCCAAAGATTGGCGATGCGGATGGGGCGTGTATCTCACCAACACCTCAAACGCCACACAACAACTCATCCTAGAAAATCAACTCGATGGACGCACGCAAATCAACCTCTACAGCGCTCAAACCTAAATCAAGTTTGACGCCAAGGGCCATATTCAAACAGGCGCGTTGCGCATCAGCTTTCAATCGCCTGATACAAAATTTTTATCCCTCGCATCCTCTGTCTGCGTCAATGTAGCCGCCAGGTGGCGCGTGCAATCAGGCTTGATATGCGACGGCTAAACACTTCGCATACATCTGGCCTTACCACCATCGACGCGATGATGGCACTCCTCATCTTTAGCATGGCCTGCGCCTTCATGCTTCAATCCAACGCCTATGCGCTGGCACAACATCGCAACGCATTGGCCTTTCAACACGCAGTTCAACTCATCAACGACATCGCCCAGCGCTGGCGCCTCAACCCCAAACGCCAAACCACTACCAAACTAATTGGGGTCAGGTCCACATTTTCGATGATTGTCGAAGTTTGCCTTGCACCTCCACGCAATGGGCGCAACGCAATTTAGCGCTTTGGAAAAAACAAGTCACCCAAATCCTGCCTAAAGGAGACGCTCAACTTCAAATCAATCAAAACCCTTTTTCTTTAAATGTGGTGGTTTCATGGGAACCTTCGGTTTCGTTTGTCGTCACCAACGACGTTAACAGCAATTGCAAAAGCAACATGCAATGCTTGAGTCTCATCATCTCGCCATGAAGCAAACAGGATTTGTTTTAGCGCAAGTGATGCTGGGCTTGAGCATCTCATTGGGCGATGTGCTCAACGCTTGGGCCGCTTGGCAAGCCATTCACAACAGCTATTTGTTGATGATGTCGTCATCCAACATGCACGCCAATTTATCAACCGCATTCAAAATCTTTCAAAAACGTATGGAACGTGCGGGCGCAAGTTACTTTAGTTTCAACGCACTCCAACAAGCCACTTTGCAATCCTTGACAACGCCTTCCATGACGCCAGTCAGTCCATTTGCAAACAATGAAATCACTCTTTCTCACTGGAGAGCGGTCACACCCGACGATTGTCAAGGCAACGAAGTCTGACAACAAAACATCATCACCGACTCTTTCAAAAAAAGCACAAAAAATGAATTGGCCTGCAAAGACAGCGCCAGAGATACAACTTTATTTCAAGCTTTAAATGTGGGCCTTGAAGACTGGCAAATCAAACCCATACAGATCACACCCATTGGAGATGATTTTTTATATCAAATCAAAACCATCAATGCGGTGAATGACTGGCATTTTATTATCGCACTCGACTTGTGTTGGCGAATCAGCAGTGCAAGCGTTCACGCCAACAGCGTGTCATTGCCCCAAGGGTGTCAACAAGAAAAAATAAATGCCAACGGCAAATTGCATGGAGTTTGGCAACACGTTTTGTTCTTACCCAATGCACAACTTAAAATGGATACCATGATTTTTTCTCTGAACAACATCAAGAATCAACACCCATACCGCCCAACGTACGGGTTTTCAATGCCCGTTTTAATAGGGCTCATGTCCGTCACTTGTCTTTTGATTTTGTCAATGTGACACAGCGCGAGCATCGATGAGCGTTTGAGTTATCAAATGATGGATCAATTGCGCACCCAAGAAAATACAAATCTCACGCTTTAAATAGTATTGCGCGATTTACAAAGCACGGGCAACGATCGCAGGTATCAAGCAGGCACAAGACAAGATACGCATATTTTTATTCCTCAATCGGTTGACGATTTACAAATACTGCAGCAACGCATGTCTGCTCAAACCTGCTCACACGGCATTTGTTTGTATTTGCAACAACCCGCCATCTCCGTTGCCGATTGGCTCGCCAAAGAAAGTCAAAGCTTCCAAGTTTCGGTTGGCGCATCTACTCCCAAGGGATTTGCTACGGGTTATTACTGGATTGAAAGTTGGCCCTTGCAAACATCTGATCCTCAAAACCCCAAGCCCCTCATCTATCGCATCACTGCATTTTCCAAAGGGCTTTATTCGGGTGCATTCAACACTTGGCAAAGCCTCATTCCACTCAATCCATGAAATTACGATCGGGCTGGAGTTTGATTGAACTAATGCTAGTCATTGCCATCATTGCCATACTGACTTGCGTCTCAATTCCTGTGTATTCGTCATTTCTTCAAAAATCTTATCGACAACAAGCCAAAATAAATTTGCTTCAACGCTCCCATAGTTTGGAGCGAATCGCCATCATCAGCGGCAGTTATCCCACGCAGCGCCCCGACTTACCCAGCACCATCCTTCAATTACCGTATCAATTCATTTACACACCCAAAGACAACACCTTCGACATTCAAGCACAACCCATTGGTGCACAGATCACCGATGAGTGTGGCACGCTGACACTGTCGAGCAAAGGCAGGCATGGTTTTTTATCGGCACAATGGCCTATGTCGCTTTGTTGGTAACCCGTCCAACTGCATCCCACAATTAACGCCATAATTCCAGCATCATGAATTTTTCAGATACCGATACCCATTGGATGAAACAGGCTTTGGTTCTTGCCCATCAAAGTTTCTTCATCACCACACCCAATCCAAGGGTTGGATGCGTCTTGGTCAATCCACAAGGTCAACTCATTGGCCAAGGTCACACCCAAAAAGCGGGTGGCGATCATGCAGAAATCGTCGCAATCAAAAACGCCCAGTCCCTCGGTCACATCGTCAAGGGCGCAACGGCTTATGTCACGCTCGAACCTTGTTCGCATCACGGCAAAACGGGGCCTTGTTGTGATGCCTTGATTCAAGCGGGTGTGTCACGCGTTGTTGCATCCATTCAAGATCCGTTTCCTCAAGTGGCGGGCCAAGGTTTTGCTCGCTTGCGTCAAGCCAGCATTCAAGTTGATGTCGGTCTTTGTCAACCAGAAGCCCTACAAATCAATCAAGGATTTTTTTATCGTATTCAACACCAATTGCCTTGGATGCGAATGAAAATCGCGTGTTCATTAGACGGTCAAACAGCACTTCAAAATGGCCAAAGTCAATGGATTACATCGCAAGCATCTCGCACCGATGGTCATAACTGGCGCGCAAGAGCGTGCGCCATCCTCACAGGCATCGGCACTGTTTTACAAGACGACCCCCAACTCAATGTGCGTGATGTTCAAACACTGCGTCAACCGCCATTGATCATTGTCGATAGTCAATTACAAACACCGCTTAATGCAAAACTCTGGCAAACCCAAAGGACTGTGCTGATTTATCACGCAACAAATGCAAATACACAACAAGCACAAGCATTAACAGGAAAAGGAGCGCAACTCATTTTGTTACCCGACGCTCAAAACAAAGTTGATCTTCATGCCATGGCCCAAGATTTGGCCAAGCGCCCCTTCAATGAAATACACGTCGAAGCAGGCTTCAAACTCAATGGCTCACTTCTCAAAGCCCAATGCGTTCAAGAACTACTCATCTACATGGCGCCTGTATTGGTGGGAAGTGGCGCCGGAATGGCTCAACTAGGCGTCCTTGAACAATTAACGCAAGCACAAGCCTTCCACTTCACAGAATCCATCCATTTGGGCTCAGATTTACGAATCAGAGCCCAAAGAGACACAATTTAGACCTAAAATAAACAATTAATGGCCTTATTGGGGTCTTAATCTGCGAAAATATCTAAATGTTTACCGGAATCATCACCGGCGTGGGGCGCATCATCGCTGTTCACGACCTGGGCCGCTCTTTAGATCATGGCAAGCGTCTTCATATCGAAACGCCAGCCGGATACCTCGACGATGCCCAACTCGGTGACAGCATTGCCCTCAACGGTGCTTGCATAACAGTCACATCCCTCCAAGACAACGTCTTCACAGTTGATATATCAGCCGAGTCCCTAAACAAAACTTCAGGGCTTGATCAAACCTGTTCCGTCAATCTCGAAAAAGCCCTCAAAGCCAACGATCGTTTAGGCGGCCATATCGTATCGGGCCACGTTGATGGCGCAGGTCGAGTCACACAATTCGAAAAAATCGGTGAAAGCTGGCTATTAAAAATAAAAACACCTCTTTCATTGTCCAAATTTTTGACCTATAAAGGATCGATCACCGTCAACGGTGTGAGTCTGACTGTCAACATTGTCAACGACCATAACGATGGCTGCGAGATTTCGATCAACCTCATTCCGCATACGCTAGACAACACTGTGTTGGGCCAATTAAAAGTTCACGATCAAGTCAATCTTGAAATCGATACCGTGGCTCGGTATGTAGAACGAATGCTTCAATTTGATGCCACTGGGCATCCAAAAAAATAATTTTGTTTATGAAAACCAATCCAAACGCCGTTATCTCTCCCATCACCGAAATTATTGATGAAATAAAGCATGGCCGAATGGTCATATTGGTCGATGAAGAAGATCGTGAGAACGAAGGTGATTTGGTGTTAGCCGCCGATCATGTGACGCCAGAAGCGATCAACTTCATGGCTAAATACGGACGCGGTCTGATATGCCTCACACTGAAGCGCCAGCGCTGCGAACATCTTCAATTGCCTCCCATGGTGGCTCGCAACGGAACCGTTCATGCCACGGCATTTACCGTTTCCATCGAAGCAGCCAAAGGCGTCACCACAGGCATCTCAGCGGCTGATCGCGCTAAAACCATTCAAGTCGCTGTGGCACCCAATACACAGGCCTCTGATTTAGTTCAACCGGGTCATGTATTTCCATTGCAAGCAGTAGACGGCGGCGTCTTAATGCGAGCAGGCCACACCGAAGCGGGTTGTGATTTAGCACAACTCGCGGGTTGCTCTTCTACCTCCGTGATTTGTGAAATCATGAAAGATGACGGCACGATGGCGCGTCTGCCTGATTTACAAATCTTTGCACAAGAGCACGGCATCAAAATTGGCACCATCGCCGATTTAATCGAATACCGAAGTCGCACCGAATCGCTTCTCAAAAAAATTGGTGCACGCGACATCAACACGCCACACGGACTATTCAAAGCAGTGGCCTATCAAGATCTCCCCAGTCACAGCGTTCATCTTGCACTTATCAGAGGTCGATGGAATATCGAACAAGAGGTTTTGGTACGTGTTCACGAACCGCTCTCTGTTTTTGATTTACTCGAAACCCACAGAACTATGCATAGCTGGAGTTTGGACGAAGCCATGAAACGCATTGCGCACGAACAACATGGTGTAATTGTTTTGCTCAACTGCGGAGAATCTGCACAACAAATGCTCGCGCAATTTGAAGGCACTGCCAAATCGGCGCAAGCGCCCGAGCGTGGTCGAATGGATTTAAGAACCTATGGCGTTGGTGCTCAAATCATTCGCGACTGTGGCGTCAAAAAAATGCGCCTCATGGGTCAAGCCCGTCGCATGCCGAGCATGACGGGTTACGGTCTAGAAACCACGGGCTATTTAGTCAAGGAATAAACATGTCGAAATTTGAAAATGCGTCCACTCTCACCCAAATAGATGGCTCTCGATTGCGAATTGGCATCGTCCAATCACGATTCAACTCTCACATCACCGACGCTCTAGCTCAAGCTTGCATCAACGAATTAGTCAAACTGCAAGTACCCGAAAAAAAAATACAACTGCTTCATGTGCCTGGTGCACTCGAAATTCCGATGGCTTTGCAAGCGATGGCAAGATCGCGCTCTTTTAATGCACTCATTGCATTGGGTTGCATTATTCGAGGCGAAACCTACCACTTCGAATTGGTGGCCAATGAATCGGGTGCTGGTGTCACTCGCATTGCCTTGGATCACCATTTACCCATCGCCAACGCCATCCTCACCACAGAAAACGAAGCGCAAGCCATTGCAAGGCAAACCGACAAAGGGCGAGATGCTGCACGCGTCACCGTGGAAATGGCTATTTTGTTAGAAAAATTCACATGAGCGAACCCACCTCTCCTGCTCAACCCGCCAATAAAAGAGCCAGCGTCAAAGCAGGCAGAAGCCGCGCACGCGTTTTTGCAGTGCAGGCTTTGTATCAATTCATCGTGGGTCGCAACGATACCGACGACATCAATCTATTTACCCGTGAACTCAGTGGATTTCATAAAGCAGATTCAGCGCATTACGATGCATTGCTATTTGGATGCACGCAACACGCACCCCAACTCGACGAACTCATCAAACCTTTGCTCGATCGAAAAATAGAAGAAATTTCACCCATCGAACACGCCATCATGTGGATGGGCAGTTATGAGCTCCAAAATTGTCTCGACATCCCATGGCGCGTTGTGATCAATGAATCTATTGAGTTGGCCAAAGAATTCGGCGGTACCGATGGTCACAAATACGTCAACGCCGTACTCAATGGCTTAGCGCCTCGTTTGCGTCCACAAGAAGTGGAACACGATCGACTCCACGGCAAAACCAAGGTGAGCGGATGATATTTAAATTTCCCATACGCGTTTATTGGGAAGATACCGATGCAGGTGGCATTGTGTTTTATGCCAACTATCTCAAATTTTTTGAAAGAACCCGAACCGAATGGTTGCGCAGTTTAGGCATTGAGCAAAACCAACTCAAACAACAAACAGGTGGTATGTTTGTGGTCAGTCAAACACAAGTCACCCATCATTTGCCAGCGGTTTTAGACGATCAACTCGAAGTCACGGCCCAAATGCAAAGCATAGGTCGCGCCAGTTTAATTATTCAACAACAGAATTTTCGAAAAAACCCTCAAGGTCAACCCAGCTTATTGACAGAAGGTACCATTCGCATAGGATGGATACAAGCCGACACGTTTAAACCTAACCGAATTCCACCCAACCTTTTAGAACGACTCACATGAATCAAGATTTTTCAATCATCCATTTGCTTCTCAACGCCAGTTGGGTCGTTCAACTCGTGGTTTTACTCTTAATGGGCGTATCAGTAACCAGTTGGGCCGGCATTTTTAGAAAACTCTTTTCGCTCAAAGCCGTCAAAAATCTCAATGAAGAATTTGAACGCGATTTTTGGTCAGGCAAAAGTTTGAATGAACTCTTTACTGGCGCACAACAAAACGTCAAAAATTCGGGCCCCATGGAAAGAATATTTGCCAGTGGTATGCGTGAATATCAAAAACTACGCGAAAAAAGAATCACTGATCCAAGTTTATTAATGGATGGTGCACGTCGTGCAATGCGCGCCAGCTTTCAACGCGAAATGGATGCTATCGAATCGAATCTGTCATTTTTGGCTTCGGTAGGTTCGGTCTCGCCCTATGTCGGATTATTCGGTACCGTTTGGGGCATCATGCACGCATTCACAGGATTAGCAACACTCGAACAAGTCACCTTGGCTAAAGTGGCCCCTGGCATTGCAGAAGCCTTGGTTGCAACGGCCATCGGATTGTTTGCCGCCATTCCTGCGGTTTTGGCCTATAACCGCTTTTCACGTGACATCGATCGTGTGGCCAACAAAATCGAAACCTTTATTGAAGAATTTTCAAATATTTTGCAACGCAATGTAGGTGCACAATCCAATTCGGGCCATTAAGGAGAACACATGCCTTCTATTGCTCAACGATCGGGTCGCGGACGAAGAACTATCAACGAAATCAATATGGTGCCCTTCATCGATGTGATGTTGGTAT
>SHXN01000079.1 GCA_009693305.1 Limnohabitans sp. | reverse complement strand
CACCCCATACTCCCTTAGCAGGGGAGCACCTTCGGCCACTCGGTCACGTTTCCTGATTTCCCAATTATGCCTGATTCTGTTCCAAATCAAAGGCTTTGTGCAAGGCTCTGACGGCCAATTCCATGTACTTTTCGTCAATAACCACAGAAGTTTTGATCTCGCTGGTGGAAATCATCTGAATATTGATGCCCTCTTCGCTCAGGGACCTAAACATTTTGCTGGCCACTCCAACATGACTGCGCATGCCAATGCCAACGATAGAAACTTTACAAATCTTGGTGTCGCCACTAACATCGGGATTTCCCAATGCAGGTAACACCTTGGCTTTGAGCAAATCCATTGCGCGTGAATAATCATTGCGATGCACCGTAAAACTGAAATCAGTTTTACCGTCTTTGCTGATATTTTGAATGATCATGTCCACTTCAATATTGGCTTGTGCCACAGCACCCAATATTTGATAGGCAATACCTGGTTTATCAGGCACACTAATCACAGAAATTTTGGCCTCATCGCGGTTAAAGGCAATTCCAGAAACGATGGCTTGTTCCATTTGTTCATCTTCCTCAAAAGTAATCAGCGTACCCGATTGGGCCTCTTCATCAATATCAATATCCCATTCGGTAAAACTCGACAACACACGCAATGGCACTTTGTATTTGCCAGCAAACTCTACCGAACGAATTTGCAAAACTTTACTGCCCAATGAAGCCATTTCGAGCATCTCTTCAAAACTCACCGTTTTGAGACGACGCGCCTCGGGCACCACGCGCGGATCGGAGGTGTACACACCATCCACATCAGTAAAAATCAAGCACTCGTGTGCTTTGAGCGCCGCTGCAACCGCAACCGCCGACGTATCCGAACCACCTCGACCCAGTGTGGTGATGTTGTTGTCCTCATCCACACCTTGAAAGCCAGTGATGATGACCACGCGACCCGCTTGCAAATCTTGGCGCACACGTTGATCGTCAATGGATTCAATGCGCGCTTTGGTAAATGCATTATTGGTGCGAATTGGCACTTGCCAACCCGCATAACTCACGGCCTCTATGCCTTCGGCTTGCAAAGCAATGGCTAACAAAGCAGAAGAGGCCTGCTCACCCGTTGAGGCCAACATATCAAGCTCACGCTGATGAGCCGAGTCCTCATGCTGGGGACTTAATTCTTTGGCGAGTCCGAGCAGGCGATTGGTCTCTCCACTCATGGCAGAAGGAACAACCACCATTTGGTGACCTGCTCGCGCCCATTTAGCGACGCGTTTGGCAACCAATCGAATGCGCTCGGTTGAGCCCATCGAGGTGCCGCCATATTTATGAACGATCAGAGCCATCTTGGTTTGTAGGTTGGGACAAAAAAACCTAGGAATTGTAACAAGTCAGACATTCACCCTTTCGTTGCACCCTCGCCTCACCCACTTTGATATCGATTTGGTGACCGCGCGTGGTGCATGCGCGCACCTGCGCCATCAACTCATGCAGTTGCGCAGTCGAGCTTTGCACGCCGCAATTTTTTAGCCAAAACCGCAAAACATTCACCATTCGCGGGTCACTCAATGCTTGCAGGCCCACAATCTGCGCTTGTTGGTGCATGGCATTCCAATCGATCTGCGCCATCTCATCGAGCACCGTTTGCGCTTGCGCCGCATGTGTTGCACTGCGTGCAAACGTTTGTCGAAATTGCGGAAATGCTTTTTCTAATGCGGGCAAAACCACATGTCTGATTCGATTGCGCGTGAATTGAATATCGGTATTGCTTGGATCTTCAATCCATGAATGATCGATTGATGTCAACCAATCACGCAATTGTTGTGAAGGAACTTGCAACCAAGGTCGATGAAATGTCAAACCTTCACGCTCAAAAACTGCAGGCATCGCAGCCAAACCTGGCAGACCTGCACCGCGCGACAAAGCCAACAACAAGGTTTCAATTTGATCGTCCGCATGTTGAGCCAAGACCACATCTTTCACATCAGAAAAATTCAATTCAATCGCCTTAGCCAATGCTTTGTAACGCGCTTTGCGCGCCGCATCTTCGGGACTCTCGCTCAAAGAATGACGTGCATCTACTTTTTGAATCACCAACGGAACATTCAACGCATCACACACTGTTTGGCAATGCGTCGCAAAATCATCCGCTGCCTTTT
Source organism: Limnohabitans sp. (assembly GCA_009693305.1). Lineage (GTDB taxonomy): Bacteria > Pseudomonadota > Gammaproteobacteria > Burkholderiales > Burkholderiaceae_C > Limnohabitans. Next base: position 8,538 of record SHXN01000079.1, on the reverse strand, counting down.
GCAATCCGTGATGAATATGAACCGCTTTGAATTGACCAGGCCAACGTTTGGCACACGCCAATAACAATGCGCTGGAATCGGCACCACCGCTGTACGCAACCACCAATGGCAATGCAGGAGAAAAATGTGCGAGTGACGGTACCGTGCTCAACACGCGTCTGCTTTGGTATCGCTGAATCGACCGTAACTTTGTAGTCGTTCGTAACGACGATCCAATAATTCTTTAATTTTAAGGTCGCTGATTTGTCGTAATGCGTCTGCGAGACCCCGCTTGAGTGAAGCCGCCATTTGTTTGTTATCGCGGTGCGCGCCACCCACGGGCTCGTTGATGATTTTATCAACCAAGCCCAATGCTTTGAGTCGATGAGGCGTTAATCCCAAGGCCTCTGCGGCGTCTGCGGCACGATCCGATGTTTTCCACAAAATAGAAGCACAACCTTCGGGGCTGATCACCGAATAAATGGAATATTGCAGCATCAACAATTGATCGGCCACGCTGATGGCTAATGCGCCACCCGATCCACCTTCACCAATGATGGTGGTGATGATCGGCACTTCGAGTTGCGCCATCTCAAAAATATTGCGTCCGATGGCTTCGCTTTGGCCACGCTCTTCTGCGTCGATGCCAGGAAATGCGCCAGGTGTATCAACAAATGTAAAAACAGGAAGCTTAAATTTTTCAGCGGTCTTCATCAATCGCAAGGCTTTGCGATAACCCTCGGGTCGGCTCATGCCAAAGTTTCGCGCTGTGCGCTCGCGCGTGTCGCGTCCTTTTTGTTGACCCAACACCACGCACGCATTGCCATTTAATCGTGCCAAACCGCCCACAATACTCAGGTCATCGGCAAAATGTCTGTCGCCATGCATTTCAACAAAATCAGTGAAGATCTCGTTGATGTAATCCATGGTGTAAGGACGCTCGGGGTGGCGTGCAATTTTGGTAATTTGCCAAGGCGTTAAATCAGAATAAATATCTTTGGTGAGTTGCAAACTCTTTTTGGACAACTGCTCAATTTCGTCCGAAATATCAACGGCAGATTCAGTTTGCACATAACGCAATTCTTCAATCTTGCCTTCAAGTTCTGCAATAGGCTGTTCAAATTCTAGAAAAGTTTTTTTAGCCAATCAATTCTCCTGTTTTGACCCATCAATATGCGACAGGCACTGGGTCCAAAGAACGCCAAATATACCAAGTTGCGACACTGCAATAAGGAGCCCATGCTTGAGCGACTTCTCTGGCCTCACTGCGACTGACGGCTTCACCCGAAAAATAATTACGACTGATGCCGTTGATCAATCCCACATCATCGAGTGGCAACACATTGGGACGCATCAAGTGAAATATCAAAAACATCTCGGCTGTCCATCGACCAATGCCGCGAATCGCGATCAATTCTTCGATGATGTCGTCATCCGTCATTTGAGACCATTCTTTGACATGCACGGATTTGCCGTCAAAGTGAATCGCCAAATCAACCAAGTATTCTACTTTTCTGGCAGACAAACCCGCAGTGCGCATATCGTCTATTTTAAGCTTGAGCACTGACACAGGTGTGATTTTTTTATTCAAGGCCGCAAATCGATCCCAAATCGTTTGGGCCGCTTTAACAGAAATTTGTTGCCCCACAATGCTTCGCGCAAGCGTCACAAAAGCGTCGCCCCTGGTCTCCAAACAAACATCGCTAAATTTTGGAATCAAGCGTCGCATAACGCGATCTTTTTTCATCAAGTGCTTACAAGCCTCATCCCAATAAGGAGGTGTCACTTGAATGATAGGCAAAGCTGGGCTCATCAAGCACGCTCCCATTGAGTGCCTGTGGGCGAGTCTTTTAAAACAATCCCTTGATCAGCCAACGATTTTCGAATCGCATCGGCTTTTGCAAAATCTTTGTTTGCCTTGGCATGGGCACGATCTTGAATCAACTGTTGAATAGCCGTATCATCAAGCGATGCGCCCGCTTGCAAAAAACTTTGCGGTGGTGATTGGAGCAAACCCAAAATACCACCGAGTTGTTTTAACAAGCCCGACAACTCGGCCGACTGCGTGCGATTGACTTCTGTTGCCAAATCAAACAACACAGCAACGGCCTCAGGTGTTCCAAAATCTTCGTTCATCGCAGCTTGAAAACGCGACGCATAAGTGTGGGTCCAATCGATCGTCACTTGTGCAGGCGAAACGCTATCCAATGCGGTATACAAACGCTTTAACGAAGATTTGGCGTCGTTTAAATGCACATCGCTGTAGTTGAGTAGACTTCGGTAATGACTGCGCACCACAAAAAAACGAATCGTTTCGGCGTCAAAAACTTTTAAAACATCACGAATCGTAAAAAAATTGCCCAAGCTCTTGGACATTTTTTTATTGTCTATATTGATAAAGCCGTTGTGCATCCAAACATTGGCCAATGCTTTTCCTTGCGCACCTTCGCTTTGCGCAATTTCGTTTTCGTGATGAGGAAATTGCAAATCTGCACCGCCACCATGAATATCAAATGTTTCGCCCAATAGCGCACAACTCATGGCCGAGCATTCAATATGCCAACCGGGCCTACCCGCACCATATTGACTGTCCCATTTGGCGTCTTGGGGTTCGTCGGCCTTGGCGTTTTTCCACAAAACAAAATCGAGCGGATCTTCTTTGCCATCCAAGACAGCGACGCGCTCACCCGCGTGTAATTCATCCAGCGATTTGCCCGATAACTTGCCGTATCCTTTGAATTTTCTAACGGCAAAGTTAACGTCACCGCTAGCCACAAGATAAGCCAACCCCTTTTTTTCAAGCTGGTCGATCAATCCTAACATCTGTGGCACGTAGTCGGTGGCACGCGGTTCGCGCGTTGGCCGCTCAATGCCCAAAGAGTCTGCATCAACATGCAATGCCTCAATCATTCGATCGGTGAGCGAGCGAATCGATTCGTTGTTTTCTACGGCACGTCGAATAATTTTGTCGTCAATGTCGGTGATGTTGCGCGCATAAGTGATTTGATATCCGCTCGCTTTGAGCCAGCGTTGCACCAAATCAAAAGCAATCATCGATCGCGCATGACCCAAATGACAGTAGTCGTAAACCGTCATTCCACACACATACATGCGGACATGCCCAGCTTGCAGAGGCGAAAAATTTTCCAATCCACGCTTAAGCGTGTTGTAAATACGAAGTCCCATGAATGTCACAAAGTGTTAAGTTGGTCAGCCTCGGAGAAAAGAGACCCAATGTAAAGGGGGATTACCCCTGCACTACAATTGCATGAGTATATCGGCATCGCCTTTTCGTCGCACTCAGGTACTCAAACCCAATGTTAACAAAACTGAACTATTCGCCATCTGTCTTAGGCATTTTCCAAAATGCGATAGGGTGTGGCTTCGTGGGTGCAGTTTTGTGTGCTTCACTTTCGGCAAGCGCGCAAATGACCATGCCCATTCCGATTCAAGCCTCGCCCATCAGCGAACTCGACAAGCCCAAGGTCACCCCGCACGAGCAAGTCAAACAATTGCTCAGACAAGGCGCCACCAAACGCCTCGATGCCCTCGAAAAAATCGACGACTATCTCGTCAAAAAACCACGCGATCCCCAAATGCTTTTTTGGCGAGCGTTGCTACTCAACGAGCTCAATCGCAGCGATCAAGCGCTGGCTTTGTACGAACAACTCACGCAAGAATTTCCAGAGTTAGCAGAACCGCACAACAATTTAGGAGTGATGTACGCGTCTAAAGGTCAAATCGACAAAGCCCGTTTATCCTTTGAGCAAGCCCTCAGAAACAATCCCAGTTATGCCGCCGCACAAGAAAATTTAGGCGATATTTGGCTCTTATTAGCCCAAGAATCCTATGCACGCGCCAGCAAGTTAGAACCACAAAATCGACCCATCAAAAATAAAATCCTGCAACTTCAACCCGCCCTTCAACTGATCTCCATCAAACCATGAAAAAAATATTCACATTTGTTTTTGCATTTTTATTGTTAAGCACCACCTTTGCACAAGGGGTCAACACACCCAAGGTTAAACTCAATACCAGCGCTGGCGAAATAATCATCGAGCTCTATGCCGACAAGGCGCCCAAAACAGTGGCTAATTTTTTGCAATATGTGGAAGACAAACATTACGACGGCACTATTTTTCATCGCGTCATTGATAACTTCATGATTCAAGCAGGCGGCTACGATCAACGCTATGCCGAAAAGAAAACCCGCGCGCCCATTGCACACGAAGGCCGCGAAGCCTTATCCAAAGGCGGTCCTCGCAACACCGTTGGCACCATCGCCATGGCGCGTACCAATGAACCTCACTCGGCCTCTGCACAATTTTTTATCAACGTCAAAGACAATACGTTTTTAGACCCTTCTGCTTCTAAATTTGGCTATACCGTTTTTGGTCGCGCCATATCGGGCATGGATGTGGTCAATCGCATCAAGGGATTGCCCACTGCAAATGGCGGCCCCTTTCCATCGGATATGCCACTTCAACAAGTAGTCATTCAATCTGCAACCCTGGTTCAATAAAAACATCATGAGTCATCCACGCGTCGAACTTCACATTCAGGATCACGGCACTATTACTTTAGAGTTAGATGCCGACAAAGCACCCATCACCGTCGCCAATTTTTTGGCTTATGTCGAGAGCCAACATTTCAACAACACCATTTTTCATCGTATCATCGATGGCTTCATGATTCAAGGCGGCGGATTCATGGCCGACATGAAACAAAAAGACACCTTAGACAACATCGAAAATGAAGCCCACAACGGCCTCAAAAACGATCATTACACCATCGCCATGGCGCGCACGTCCGATCCCCATTCAGCCAGCAGTCAATTTTTTATCAACCTCACAGACAATGATTTTTTAAATCACTCCTCACCGACTGCGCAAGGCTGGGGTTATGCAGTTTTTGGAAAAGTGGTCGAAGGTACAGATGTTGTTGACGCATTGGGCAAGGTCAAAACGGGACGCCGCGGATTCCACGATGATGTATCCAAAGAAGATGTCATCATCTCCAAGGCCGTATTGGTCGATTGATTTTAAAAACCCATGACACCCACCTTGCCTGCTGACATCTCTGTCGTTCAAGGGGGTTCATGGTCGGTCATCGATTTCATTTCTGATTTGCATCTGCAGCAATCCGACACAGCAAATTTCCAATCCTTTCAATATTACCTCAGGGCGCATTCGCCTGATGCCTTGTTTATTTTGGGTGATTTGTTTGAAGTGTGGGTGGGGGACGATTTCATCGATTCAACGCATGGCGTTTTTGAAAAAAAATGCCTCGACGCACTCAAAACTGCGTCCCTGCGTTTTCCAATTTATTTTTTAGCAGGTAACCGCGATTTTTTATTAGGACAGCGCGCACTGACTGCAGGCGGCATGCAAGCCTTGAGTGAGCCGTCTGTATTAAAAACAAAAACCACTTCTATATTGCTGAGTCACGGTGACTACCTGTGCTTGGATGACCAAGACTATCAAAAGTTCAGGCTCGAAGTGCGCAGTCATGATTGGCAATCACAATTTTTTGTCAAGCCTTTGCAAGAGCGCATTCAAATCGCCAAACATTTGCGCCAGCAAAGTCAACAACTCAAACAAAAACAAACGTCGTATGCAGATGTCGATCAAGCCCTCGCAACCGATTGGATGAATCAATTGCAATGCGAGGTGATGGTGCACGGTCACACGCACAAACCACAATCACACAATTTAGAAAATAAAAAAGTCAGGCATGTATTGCCTGACTGGGACTTTGAAGTCACCCCTCATCGAGGTTATGTGTGGCGATATGCGCAAGGCGTTTTTGAGCCCGTCGTGCTTTAAGATTTTCTCATCAACACTTTGAGTGCGGATTGAACTCTTCGTGCGTCGTCTTCTGTGTAGGCACCTTCAAAAATACGAGCCACATCTTGTGCCCATGTTTGTGCAGGTGGTGGATCGTTTCTTTTGGTTAACAAATGCAGTTGATAGGCGCGTCGGGCTTCTGCATGATGGGGCGGCGTACTGAGGTTGGACGCAATCTCCAAACGCAACAATAAATTAGCACCCAATGCTTGGACAGGTTTTTGCAAAGCCTGCGTCCACGATTGCCTTTGCGCAGAATTCACATTGGCTCCCAACTCTTTCACCGCAGGCACTGCTTCTGCTTGCCTTTGTAACCATGCGCTCATGAGGTTAGTGAGCACCTCGCCATGCGCTTGTGCAGACAAACGACGCATGGCAATTTCTGCATTTTCGAAGGCTTGTCGTTGCGCTCTATATACAGGATCGCTGAGTCGAGGACCGCGCTCTTCGCGCTCGGGCCATTTGCCACTCGGTGGTGCATCTTTTGAATTTCTTTTGAGTGGCGGTTTGCCTTCTTGGCCAAAGCCAGAATTTTGCAAAGACTCTGTTTTTTTCTGACCCGGTCGATCATCGCCCCTGACGGCAATCACGGGCTTAGCGGGCTTGGCTGAAGCTGGCTTGGCAGGCTCGCTGGCCTCTGGTTCGTGTGACGCATCTTTCGCAACTTCTGTTGTTTCTTGCGAAGCTTCTGGACTAACTTGCGCTTCTTCTGTTGTTGCCTGCACATCTTCTGTTTTTACTTCGGCTTCAACAACTGGCGCCTGCACAGGAGGAGCCTCAACAGGCTTGGTCACCACCTGTTTGCCCAAGACCGCTTGATTCAAAACATACAGGGCTTGCTTGATTTGAGCCGCATCACCACTTTGTGTGGCTTGCTCCAATGCTATGGATGCATCAAGTACGGCTTGCTCCAACGCATTGGCCGCTTGTGCACCGCGTTCACGCTGTTGGGTTTTGCGATTGAATGCTTCATCCAGTGGCTTTCTAAAAGCATCCCATAAATTTTGCGCCAGCTTTCGTTCCAATGGAATCGTTTGCGACTCGACTTGCCAACGATGTTGAACGTCTTTAACTGCGTCAATATTTAAAAAATCGGCCGAGCCAATTTGCGTCGCTTCTGCAATCAAGGCTTCACGTCTTTGAATGCTAGCTTTTTCAACAGCGGCGATTGATGCATGCACCGCATTCATGGCTTCACGCCAGGTGGCTTGAAGCTCTGCAAACATTTTTTCGTTCATATGCCCGCTGCTTCTCCAACGCTCAGAAAACTCATGCAAACTGCGATGCACTTGCCGCCAATCGGGGCCTTGTGCGTGCTCCAGAGTCCATGCTTTGAGCTCTTCAATCAAATCGAGTCGTTGCTGCCGATGAGTAGCGGCCTCTGCGCGCATTTTATCCAACCATTCTTGAACAAAAGGATACGCACGATTGCACGCAGCATCAAATTTTTTCCACAACGCATGATTGGGCACACCACCCGAATCGGTTTGTTTCCATGCTTCGCGAAAATCACGCAAAGCTTCTTGCAATTTGCGACCGCCTATAATGGGCACATCATTTTTGAGAAGACTTTCTGCTTTGGTCAGCAACTCATTTCTGATTTGATCGGCACGCCAGCGTTGCCAGCCTTCGAGCTCGGTGGCCGCTGACAAAACTTTTTGAGCCTGTTGATCCAAATTTTCATCAATCCAACGACCATGTGTTTTGAGCGCTTGTCTAAGCGACGCTGACGCTGCGGCTGTTGCTTTTCCATGTCCTTGAACCACTTCTTTTTCAAGAACAGTTAAAACCTCTAAAACTGCGGCTTGTGCTTGCGCACGCTGTTCTGGATCAACCTTGGGTTTGACATTGGCAGGGTTTGCACTTGAAGCAGACGCTTGACCACGAGCCGATCGAATTTGATCGGCCCATGCGGGTACTGCTGGCAAGGGATGACTGGGATCTTGAAACGCATGTTGCGTTTGGTCTAACGCCGCTTTGAATGCATCCCAAACCAAATTGACGTGTTGCGCACTCGATTGAATGATGGGTGGAAATTTGGTGTCAACGCTGGGCCAATCGGAATGCTGCGCGATGCTTTCTGATTCGCCATGCCACTTTTGCAAATCAACATGAATCACATCACTTTGCTCTTGTGCTTCTTGCCAAGGCTTGGTAGATAACACCTCAATTCTTTGCACCATCAAAACCGCTGACTCGCGTTGCACTTGCGTGCGGTGTTGCAAATTTTCAATATTTTTAACGCGATCGGCCAATGCGTTTTTAAGGCTAGCCAAAGGTTCACGCGATAAAGGTGCACCCGCTTTGGCTGCATCTCTTTGCCACGCCATCGCATCCGCAATATTGAGGCGCGATGTTTCAATCAGTTTATTGGCCTTGTCGCACCATTCTTGTGCAAGCATGTCTTGATTTTTGGCTCTTTTGATCTCATCTAATTTTTCTCTGAGAATTTTGGCAACGCCTTTGTCGCGAACGCTGATTTCGCGATAAACATGATTGAGTTGCTCAACACTGGGCTCTGTGTTTAACCAGGCCCGAATGCGAGTGGCTCTTTCACCCGAAGTGGGCGCAAAAAAAGCGCCGCCGGTAAGCTGATCCAATTCTTGATGATCGTTTGGTTGAGTGTTGACAGAATTCACAGGTTTCTCGTTAAAAATAAAGGGGGCTGACAAAAATTAAAATGACGACGAAAGAATACAAAACCCCTATTGTC
>SHXN01000078.1 GCA_009693305.1 Limnohabitans sp. | reverse complement strand
GGACTTCCCACGCAACGGTAGACAAACTCGAGCCTCAAATTGAGGCGCGTTCAAACGCCTCGGGACTGACGCCGCCCAAATGGCTATGGCGTCGTGTTCGATTATAAAAGGCCTCAATGTAATCAAACACATCTGCCCGAGCCAGGTTCCGTGTTTTGTATATGCGCTTGCGGATACGTTCTTTTTTTAGTGAACTAAAGAACGATTCCGCCACAGCGTTGTCCCAGCAATTGCCACGACGACTCATGCTCGGCAACAGCTTATTTGCATCACAAAACCGTCTCCAGTCATCACTGCCGTATTGACTACCTTGATCCGAATGCACGATCACCTCTTGTTTAGGTTTACGCCGCCACACGGCCATCATTAAGGGATCCAAGACCAGATCTTTAGCAATCGTAGGTTTCATAGACCAACTAACCACTGCACGTGAGTGCAGATCAAAAACTACAGCTAAATACAACCAACCTTGCCATGTTCGAATGTAGGTAATGTCTGTTACCCATACTCGGTCTGGCGCGTCCACTGTGAATTCGCGATTGACTCGGTTAGGTGCAAGAATAGAGGGTCGGCCCTTAACTGATTTAGGGCTTTTGTAGCCCCGCACGGCTTGTATTTTGTGTGTGCGCATGATGCGTTCTACACGATGCTTGCCACATGTCTCGCCTGCCTCGCGTAAATCGGCAAATACGCGTGGCGAACCATACACACCACCACCGGCTACATATGAGTCACGGATAAGGCCAAGGAGGCGCTCGTCTTGAATTGCACGATTTGAATTTGGCTGATGCAGCCAAGCGTAAAAACCCGCACGCGCAACCTTCAAAACCCTGCACATCGTTGAGACTTTGTATTCATGCCGATGATCATTGATGAAACGGTACTTCACTCGGGCTCCCTTGCAAAGTACCGAGCGGCCTTTTTTAGAATGTCTCGCTCCTCCTCTGTGCGATGAAGTTGAGCTCTTAGTCTGAGAATTTCACTTTTTGCTGCAATCAGTTCATTGGCTTGCTGATCTGTTTTGTCTGGTTTTACTGCACTGACCCATTTATAGAGACTGTGTGCTGAAACGCCAAGCCTTACCGAGACTTCAGCAACCGAATAGCCTCGCTCTGTGATTTGACGAACTGCTTCGTCTTTAAATTCTGGGGTAAAACGTGGTGGTGACATGGTCTGATCCTATGAAGAAATCATAGGCCCGAAATGTCTACAGCACCGTGGGAAGTCCACGGCTTTACTTGATCGGTCGACATACCATTGCCACATCGTAGAGACGGGCAATGAGTCTTGCCGATTTCATCACAACACCAAAGAGACCAAAGGGCGTATCAAGTCAAGAGAGCAGTCACGAAAATTATCTGCGCATGCTGAATCCAATGTAAATGGTAAAGAATTAATTGAACCGTTCTAAAGACAAAGCTAAAAAATAAGGAGGTCGTTAAAACAAGCAAGGAGTTATAGTTATCAACAGCCAACCCACCAAATGTTGGCTACAAGCCCCCTGTCAAGAAAAAATCGGCACTCACTGTCAAAATTCAATCGGCGTCAACAGCTATTGCCATTACCCTTTTTAATCACTTAATCTTAGATTAGAGAAGTTGCCAATTGGTTAGGTACAAACAAATCAGTCATGTGTTGTGGCATCCACGTGAGTTGTTGTAAATACTGAGCAACACTCAAATCCTCCAGTGCGCCCAAAAGAGGGTCATTTATTGGAGTTTCTTTGTGGTTTGAAGGATCCCACATATAAACCAGCTCTAAATTGGAGCCTACCGCGTAACTAGGTGCACGCTCAAAAATTAGTTTATTAGAATTAATTTTTTGATTATTCACTTCTAACTCTTTTTGAAATACTGAGACTAACTTCAGTTTCTACTTGGAAAATTCAGTTTTTAAGTATGATGATGAAATTTTTAATGATTGCAAGTCTTTTTATAAATTAACCCGAAATAAAGTTTCGTTGAGTTATAAAAATGCCAATAAAAAATACACGCAAATTCTATTGCTAAGGAAGTGCCTCGGGCGTTCACCGATCTTGCACTCCGAATAAGTTGTGAACTCAAACTCAACCGTTCTGTGAGCACCTTGACCGAGAACCTATCATGGCGATTTTTTGTGGCGAATGGCCCAGAGGTAGGGTATTTTTTAATCAGGAATACTGATTCTTTTTTTAGTCAGCGGGAGTCATTGGCCGTTGATAAGTGGTTGGCATCGGATCGTTTTTTTCATGTGATACGAGATTGGCGGACGCATACGGAGTTAATTTTGGCGGGTATGTGGAACAAAATGAATATGCGATTCCGGAAGAAAAACAAAAACAATTTTTGCAATCGAAATTGGGGTCTGACCCCAATTTACTGGAGTTACTTGATTGAGTGGCTTTTGGTTTTTTCGAGTTCGATGATTTTTTCAAGCGCCTCTTTGCCTTGTTCGCGTATGAGTCGTATCACTTCGGATTTTGCTTCTCGTTTGGAGTCAAACAGTTGAATCATCACAAACGACTCCGGATCCATACTTTCGTAATCGGCTTGAGACACGACTTCTAATCGTTTATTTTTTTCAATCACATACCAAGTGTCGTTGAATTTCATACATGCTCCGTGCGAGTGTGGTGTTACTCTTCGTTGGTTTGAAGGGCAAAGGCTTTGAAACTTTTCGTGAGACTCTCGTGGCTCTCTTTGTTGATTACGCTCAATGGCGGCCTGACTCTTTCCCACTCCGCATCTCGATAGACCAGTGACAATAAAAATTTAAGCGCAGATATGTAGGGGTGCGTTCCAATGATGCCTTTGAGTTGATAAATTCGTTCATCCCCTGGCACGTTGTTCATTCCTGGGATGGAAGGGCCGTGGCTCGGCTTGGGAGGTAAGATGAGTTTGTGTACAACACGAGGTGCAAAGTTGGCAAGGCCACAAATGCTTCCCGTGCTTTGAATGCCCTTTACTTTGGGTAGATCGATTTCATTGGACGTATAGATGGTTGTTTTGTCACCAAATGATCGTGCCAATTCGATGGTGTGCGTGAGGTTTGATCCATGGTCAACGATGCCAGCCACAATTTTTGGGTAGTGATCGAAGAGTTCTGCAATGGTTCTGCTGGGCAAACCAATTTGTGTGATGGGCGTTAAAAAATGCAAATACATGCGCCAGTTGGTCGTTCCAACTTGTTTGATGATTTGGTTGTAAAAATCAAACATGCCTTGGTCTGTTGCATCTCTAAAGTAGTAGGGCGGTGTGATGAGATAACCGTGAAGGCCCAACGAATTTCCATACGTAATGAGCTTGACCACATCTGATATTGCAGGACTGCTAGCGCCCACAATGATTTCTCCAGGCTCAACGCCACCCTTGATTAAGTTGTTGATGGCTTCAATTTTTTCTTCAACATTGAATGATGGCCCTTCACCCAGATGTCCAAATACCGTGATGCCCTCGATGCCCTTCATAAAAAGGGTTTTAACGTGCGTATGAAGTTTGTGATGATCGACATGCAGGCCTGCTGTGAGCGGCGTGAGGACATCGGGCCATATGCCAAATAATCCATTTTTGTCATTGAGCAACTTGGGCATGAGGTATGGGTGCTTGACGCAACAAAGAGTGGTAATGATGCATTTTGGTGCATTTTTGTGCAGTACTATACCGCTAATGTGTTAAAGGCATTGAATGAATTCTTTAGTATTCTATAAATTGTCGTGCTTTTTTGACAGGATTGAAAGAAGTGTCAGAAGAGTTCATAATCACGTCTCTATCCACGCAGGAACATATCATGCGATTAGAAGTCATTAAAGCTTATAGTGGTCGTGAAGACAGAGACCACGGAACTCATGTGATCAAGGTCAATGAGGGTACTGTCGTGCGTTGTATGGATTGCAATATTTATTTTGAAAATAAAGCGCAAGCTGAAAAATTCAAATGCAGTGAATGTAAAGTGCATGAGCCGCAAGTGGCTGAAGCGTAATAATCAAAGTTAAATTTATTTGTATTGATAATGCTGTTGAGAGCTTCGCAAGCCTCTTGAAATAGTTGGGTTGGTATTTGTTTGAGTGGATGAGGCCGCGGACTGCGGTTTTTCCAATCGAAAGATTTGGGTTGATGCGTTAAGACATAACTCACTTCGCTCTTGGCGCTTTTGTATTTGATGGCAAAAGGATTGGTTTAATTAAAACTTGCATGCGTCATGGGTAAACCAATGGCGAGCCCTGTTTTTTCATTGAACGCTTTGGGCGAAAGTACCAGCATCGGGTGTTCGTGTTTTATTTCTGAGCTCTTTTGTGGATTGAAATTAATCCATATCACGCCCCGCCTATCGGGCACCAAAACTTGGATGTGTCCATCTTAAAAAATTTCTTTGCTGACTGGCTTATAAGCCATGACTTCGCCGCCGTGTAACTCTGGGTCGTAGGCTTTTAATTTTTGAGCCAGCGTGAGTTAAGGTTTGCCAATGACGCGAACTAAGACGCCTTCTTTAACGACTTCGACGCTGACGGGAACACCTTTGGACATGCGAGCGGCTTTGGCAACGGGGGCGGTGATTCGTACGCCTAAACCGTTGCCACACTCTTGTATTTTTTGCTCGGTAGGGTTGGTGGATTCGGCCATGATTTTTTATTGTATAAACATGTCTAAAAATATTCTAAACGATCCCTTGAAAGGCGTCATGTGACACAATTACATCCTTTAAAATAACTTTTTTGCCCAATCCCAGGCCATGTAGAGGACTACCATGTATAAAAACCTCATTGTTGCCCTATGGGCGGCGATCTGTGTATGCTTTTCTGTTTATGCTCAAAACTCATCCCCACCTTTTAAAGTTGCATTTTTATATGTCGCACCTCTTGGGGACTCAGGTTGGGTGTATCAACACAATGTGGGCCGATTAGCGATTGAAAAATCATTAAATAAAACGGGGCAACCGCCGCGCGTGATTACCACTTATGTTGAAAACGTTGCTGAGGGGCCTGATGCAGAACGTGTGTTGCGTGATTTGGTGTCACAAGGTTATGGATTAATTTTGACGCCGAGTTTTGGTTATATGGAGCCCACCATCAAGGTGGCTGCAGAAAATCCACAAGTCAAGTTTGAATCGATCACGGGTTACAAACGTGCGAGCAATGTGGCCACTGCCAATGCGCGTTATTACGAGGGTCGATATCTCACAGGTGTAGCTGCCGCGCGGATGAGTCAAACGGGTGTTGCGGGTTATGTGGCTGGCTTTCCAATTCCTGAAGTGATTCAAGGTATCAATGCTTTTACTTTGGGGATGCGGTCTATCAATCCCAAAGCGCAAGTCAAAATTATTTGGTTGCAAACCTGGTTTGATCCTGCACGTGAACGCGAAGCGGCGATGACGCTGATGAATCAAGACGCCGATGTGCTGGCGTTTCATACGGGTTCTTCTGCGGTGATGGCGGCCGCGCAGGAGCGAGGCAAATGGGCCGTGGCCTATCACTCGGATATGCGCAAGGTGGCGCCCGATGCGCAAATTTTGGCGGTGACGCATCAATGGGGGAGCTATTACACACAGCGTGTTGAGGCGGTCATGTCGGGTAAGTGGGCGTCCACTGACACATGGGGCGGTGTGGCTCAAGGCATGATTTCGGTGGGGGATTTTGGCCCGCGTGTTCCACAGGCTGTGCGTCAAGAGGTGTTATCTTTGCAACAAGCCATCGCCAGGGGGAAGATTCATCCCTTTGCGGGGCCTTTGGTGGACAACGAAGGGCGTATTCGCTTGGCAAAAGGCAAGACGGCCAGCGACGCTCAAATTTTGGAAATGAATTATTTGGTGCAGGGCGTAGTGGGCAAATAACCGTTGCCTACAATGGAGGGCAATTTAGAAAGTAATCTCTCATGAGCATCAAAAGCGATAAATGGATACGCCGCATGGCCCAAGAGCACGGCATGATCGAGCCGTTTGAACCGGGCCAGATCAGGCAAAACAGCAAGGGTGAAAAAATTGTGAGCTATGGCACGAGCAGTTATGGCTATGACATTCGCTGTGCGCCCGAGTTCAAAGTTTTTACCAATATCTATAGCACGGTGGTGGACCCTAAAAACTTTGATGAAAAAAGTTTTGTTGATATTGAGTCTGATGTTTGCATCATTCCACCCAATAGTTTTGCGCTGGCACGCACATTGGAATATTTTCGAATTCCACGCAATGTGCTCACAATTTGTTTGGGCAAAAGCACGTATGCGCGTTGCGGCATCATTGTCAACGTCACACCGTTTGAGCCCGAGTGGGAAGGTTATGTCACGTTGGAATTTTCTAATACAACGCCTTTGCCAGCCAAAATTTATGCGGGTGAAGGCTGCGCGCAAGTGCTGTTTTTTGAAAGCGACGAGGTGTGCGAGACGAGTTACAAGGATCGCGACGGTAAGTACCAAGGGCAAGTGGGGGTGACTTTGCCAAGGACCTGATTCAATGGATATTCAGACGCCTTTTAGGGGCTACTTTGGAGTTGCGCTTGAGAGTGCGACAATATTCGCTTATATATGAATGCATTCTCCAATCTTCAGCTAGCGCCCGCGCTGGCTCGCGCCGTGGCCGAAATGGGCTACGAAACCATGACCCCTATTCAACAGCAGGCTATTCCTGTGGTTTTGTCGGGACAAGATGTGATGGGCGCGGCTCAAACGGGCACTGGTAAAACCGCTGCTTTTTCTTTGCCTTTGTTGCAACGCATGATGAAGCACGAAAACGCTTCTACATCGCCTGCGCGTCATCCTGTTCGTGCTTTGGTGTTGTTGCCAACACGTGAATTGGCCGATCAGGTGGCTCAGCAAGTGAAGCTCTATGCCAAGTACACGCAGTTGCGAAGCGCGGTGGTGTTTGGTGGCATGGACATGAAGCCCCAAACCTTAGAACTTAAAAATGGTGTTGAAATTTTGGTGGCCACACCAGGTCGATTGCTCGATCACATCGAAGCCAAGACTGCGGTGCTCAATCAAGTGGAGTATGTGGTTTTAGATGAAGCCGATCGTATGTTGGATATTGGCTTTTTGCCTGACTTGCAACGCATCTTGAGTTATTTGCCCAAGCAACGCATTACCTTGTTATTTTCTGCAACTTTTTCGTCTGAGATTAAAAAATTAGCTGCAAGTTATTTGCAAAACCCAGTGACGATTGAAGTGGCAAGACCGAATGAAACTGCGTCAACGGTTGAGCAACGTTTTTATAGCGTGCACGAAGACGACAAGCGCCGCGCCGTGCGTCAATTGATTAAAAGCAATGGCATCACGCAAGCGTTTGTGTTTTGCAATTCCAAATTGGGTTGTGCACGACTGGCGCGTTCGCTCGAGCGTGAAGGTTTGTGCACCACCGCTTTGCATGGCGACAAGAGTCAAGACGAGCGTTTGAAAGCATTGGATGCGTTTAAGCGTGGCGAAGTCGATTTGTTGGTGTGTACCGATGTGGCGGCGCGTGGTTTGGATATCAAGGACGTGCCTGCTGTATTTAATTTTGATATTCCGTTTAACGCAGAAGATTATGTGCACCGCATTGGCCGCACAGGTCGTGCGGGCGCCTCGGGTTTGGCGATTAGCTTTGTGTCGGGTAGCAATGATCAACGCTTGGTTGCTGACATTGAAAAGCTCATCAAGACAAAAATCACATACGAGCCTTTGGAGTTTGAAGAGGACGCGCCGCGCGGTCGCATCAACACGGGTAGACGCGCTTGGGGTGACGATGATCCAAGAGATGTATTGGATGCGCCTCAGAAAAATTCAGACGGTAAAGAGCTTAGCAATTATTTTGCACCCAAAAAACCAGCCGGTGATCCTTTCTTTGATAAGCCGTATGAAGCTTCTCCACCAGAAGGCGTAGAGAAACCTGTGTGGGAATCAACAGCTCCTAAAACAGCAAAAGCCATATCTGCCAACATCAAGCCTAAGCGCGTGGTGGCTGCGTTGTTTAAACAAAATGATTCTGAGTTTACGCCGCTATCGTGACTTGATCTTTGCAGCTGACTTCTATTTTTTCAAAACTTTGATCGCTTGCATTGACTTTTAATGCGGTTAAGGTTCTACCCCAAACGCATCCGCTGTCTAAGCACCACACATCCGATCGGTTGAGCCAGCCCAAAGCTGACCAGTGACCAAAGGCCACGATGTTATTTTTTGTTTGTCGATGGGGCACATCAAACCATGGCATAAAGCCCTCGGGTGTTGTGTTTAAACCTTCTTTGGTTTCAAATTCCATCTCGCCTTGTGCGCTACAAAAACGAAGACGCGTGAGTGCATTGATGATGACGCGCAGTCGCTCGTCACCCGCGAGCGCATCATTCCATTGATTGGATGAGTTGCCATACATGTGCGGTAAAAACTCTTTGAGTCGTGCGCTTTGCAAAACAGCAGTCACTTCGGTGGCGAGTTGAAGGGTTTGCTCGGCGCTCCATTGCGGTAACACGCCTGCGTGCACCATCAAAATTGAGCCCCACTGCAAGGCCATGTGTTGATGACGCAACCAATCGACCATGCGTTCACGATCGGGTGAATTTAAAATATCTTCAATGGTGTCGCCTTTTTTGATGGGTCGCACGCCATGATGAATCGATAAAAAATTGAGGTCGTGGTTGCCCAGCAAACACTGTGCGCTACTGCCCAAAGAAGATAAAAGTTCAAGTGAGGCGACATTGTTAGGACCTCGATTGACCAAGTCACCCAGCACGAAGAGCGTGTCGCGACTGGGTGAGAAGCCGATTTTGTCGATGAGGCGCACCAAAGCACCATGACAACCCTGTATATCGCCGATTAAAAAATGTGACATAGTGCCATTGTTGCAGAGCTTTTTGGAATTTGTATCAACATCTGTTTACACTTATAGCTTATGGATATTGTTTTTATTTTATTGTTAACCCTCATCAATGCGGCATTTGCCATGTCGGAGATGGCCCTGTCTGCCTCTCGCAAGGCGCGTTTAGTGGCCATGCAAGAGGCGGGCGATAAAGGCGCGCAAGCGGCCTTGGTGCTCATGCAACATCCCACCGAGTTTTTATCCACGATTCAAATTGGCATCACATCCATCGGCATTCTCAATGGCATTGTGGGTGAGGCCGCGTTCAGTCATGGTGTGGCCCTGTGGTTGCAATCTTATGGTTTATCAGACCGCACCTCCGAAATCGCTTCTACAGCTTTTGTGGTGTCGATCATTACTTTTTTCACCATTGTGTTTGGCGAGTTGGTGCCCAAACGTATTGGGCAAATGTATCCCGAAACCGTCGCGCGTTGGGTGTCACCCACCATGGGCACCTTGGCCTTGTTAGCGCGTCCGTTTGTTCGCTTGTTATCGGCCAGCACCGCGCTTGTGCTGAAGTTGTTGCGCATTGATACGAGTCGTGTTCGCACCGTCACCGAAGAAGAAATCACAGCCAGCCTAGAAGAGGGCGTTAACGCGGGTCTGATCGAGAGTCACGAACACGAAATGGTCAAAAATGTTTTTCATCTCGATGATAGGTCTCTCACCTCGATCATGGTGCCGCGCTCAGACATTGTCTGGCTTGAAGAAAGTTTTACGGTGGGTGAGGCGCTGGCGCACCTTAAACATTTGGATGCTCACTCTTGGTATCCCGTGTGCCGTCAAAATTTAGACGACGTGATTGGTTTGGTGAGTATGTCTAAGTTGTTGCATCATGAGTCGCCCACCGATGTGACCAAAGGTTTGATTGAACCTGCAACATTTTTGCCCGAAACACTCACGGGGCTTGATTTATTAGAGCAGTTTCGTTGGCCGCCCAAGTTAGATTCAACGCATTCGGCCTATCCCGGTCGACTCGTTTTGATTGTCGACGAGTATGGCGTGGTGCAAGGCATGATGACGCCGCTTGATTTGCTAGAAGCCATCACGGGTGAGTTGTTGCAAGCCACCACGCAGGCCGATGCGTGGGCTATTAAGCAAGAAGACGGCACTTGGTTATTGGATGGACTCATGCCCGTGCAAGAACTCAAATCGAGATTGCAAATTGAAGAGTTACCGTTTGAAGACAAAGGTCGTTACAATACCCTAGCGGGGCTTGTGATGGCTTTGTTGGGTCGTGTGGCGCAAGCTCAAGAGTTTGTTGATTGTGCGGGCTGGCGCTTTCGCGTCATTGCCATGGACGGCAAACGCATCGATAAAATCATTGCGCAGGTTTATGTAGCCGACGTTTGATGCATCTCCGACAAATATTTTTTAAATTCGTCTTTGGTTTCTGGGTGGCGCAAAGCGAGTTCAACCGTTGCCTTTAAAAAACCAATTTTGCTACCACAGTCATAGCGAATACCATCATAGGCATAGGCATAAACCGCTTCGTGATTGAGTAATACTTGAATCGCGTCGGTCAGTTGATATTCACCACCTGCACCTGGCTTGAGGTTGGTGATGTGCTGAAAGATCGATGGCGTAAAAATAGGTTCTGTCGCAATAAGGATTCCCAGTTTTTCAGGGACGCTATAGGTAGTGTTTGGCATAGGGCAAATACGCTACTGGTAGTAGGTAAGATTCTTCAAAATTCCTTATTGCGACAGAACCAAATCTACTACCCTTCAATGCCAGTTTTTATTATTTACGCAGTAAAGACAAAGGGTTTGAGTCAAGGGCGACATGATGCGGTTGCACTTCAGACTTGAATCCGCCTATACTTATTGCGTCAGAACCAAAGTTAATCAATGCCGACACCAATTAAACTTGACTCTAATGGTCACTACTATCAGTACGTAAATAATCCTGTAGCAGGCAGCATTCTTTTCAATGGCTTTAACTATGGCACTTATAGAGGTCTTCAGGGGTATTTATCTACTGTTACTTCTAGCGCAGAAAACTCTTTG
>SHXN01000077.1 GCA_009693305.1 Limnohabitans sp. | reverse complement strand
CGGTTTGTGCTCACAGACATCACGCGCTGGGGCCAAAGCACAGCTAAGCGCGCCTTAACTGCCTTTGAGTGCTTCGTGAAAGCTGATGATTTGTTTTTTGACTCCAGCAATCATGGATGTGATATCTGAGGTAATCATCACCATATCAAAGCCACGCTTAACCGATGCTGCTGCAAACTCAGCACTCGCGCAATGCATGCACACCTTTTTGCCATGGCGATGGGCCGCTTCTTTGATACGGTCGCAGGTGGACATGTGAAGCGGATCTGGGTTGTCAGCGCGTGGCGCCATACCCAAAGCGTAAGAAAGATCAGCGGGGCCAATGTAGATGACATCTACCCCAGGTGTAGCGCAAATCTCTTCCAAATTGTTCAAGCCTTCTTTCGTCTCGATCATGGCCATCAAAAGGATTTCATCATTGGCTTTAGAAAAATATTCTGGGCCGTGAATTTGCAAAGCACGGACAGGTCCTGACGAACGATCACCTAAGGGTGGATAGCGGCAAGCCGAAACTGCCTTACGGGCTTCCGCGGCGTTATTGATAAGGGGAACAATGATGGCTGAGGCGCCGAAGTCCAAGGCTTTCATGATGGCGGCGGGTTCATTCCAACCCACACGCACGACTGGGGCTGCATCGGTTGCTGAAACTGCTTGCAGCATTTCCATCAAATTGCTTAAGCCCGTAACGCCATGCTGCATATCTACACACACCGCATCAAAACCTTGTCTGGCCATTATTTCAGCTGTAAAGGTATTGGCGATGGAGATCCATCCCAAGGTAACAGGCTTGCCTTGCGCCCATAATTGCTTAATTTTGTTGGGTTTCATTTTGATTCCTTTTTGTGACCTTCGTTAAGTCTAATTGGTATTATCCCAATTCAGTAGACAAATATTATTGTCAAAATCTGAATAGATTAAATGCAAATGAAATGGAGTCTTTTTTTATAAAACGAATAGTCCAAAAACTAGTCCGAGCCACGCGCCTAGCGTCTAACTTTTAGCGTGCTCGGTGACAGCGCTGAGTGCAAAATCTACGCGAGTGCTGGAAAAATTGTAAATTACAATTTTTAGTCTATTACACGAAATATTTCACGTTTGCATTTTTTGTTTCTAACCCATTAATTGATATTTTAGGAGCCTGGCTTTCTGTTGATAAGGGGTACGGTGGTCAAAACTTTGGCCAACGTGCAGACTAATTTTTTATCAGTCATAGCACGTTTTATGACTCGGTCGATGGCTGAAAGCAAGCGGCAAAAATCAATCAGCAAGACGCACTCCACACTCCAGACTTAAGTAGTTGTCTACCGATATGGGGAAATGCCATGCCCTTCGCTGTGTCGGCTAAAATTATCGCCATTCCTCCGTGCATCGACCCTTGATGGTTAAAGTGAAAAGCCAGAACCCAAACCTCGTATCTTCCAAACGCGTGCAGAGTTTTTATATGGCAAGGTTATTCTCCCAGAGAAATAACGTTCGCGAAATGTCAGAAGAGTATGGCAAAATCATTTAAGCTACCGGCTGTCAGCGACATTGGTGACGGCACAACCAACACAGAGACAGTCGTATGACCCAGCTAAAGCGTTCTTCCATCAGTCGGCGCGATGCGATCGCAGCCAGCCTTGCAGCCATGTCCTGGCCCGGCGCCACGTTCGCTCAGGCCGCGGACTGGAAACCCACGAGGCCTATCCGCCTGATCTGCAGCCAGGCGCCTGGCGCATCCACAGACGCTACGGCACGCGCCTACTCGGACTACTTTTCCCAGAAGCTGGGCGTGCCGGCTACGGTGGAGAACAAGCCCGGCGGTGTCGGCATGGTGGCCGGTGAAGCCGTGGCGCGCTCAACGCCGGACGGCACGACGCTGCTGGTGTCCCTGCAAAGCGTCATGGCCCAGATGCCTGTGCTCATCAAGAAGCCAACGATCGACCCCGACAAGGACCTCCTGCCCATCGCCGCGATTGGCGTGGGTCCGGTAGTGGCGTCGACACACAAGGACTTTCCAGCCAAGACGATCCAGGAGTTGGTCGCGCTGTCCAAAAAGAAGCCGGTGAACGTAGGCAATTATGCCGTCGGATCGGGATGGCAGATGATGCTCAATCAGTTGGTCAAGGACACTGGAGCTCAACTGAATGTCGTCAACTACCGCGGTACCGGCGCGATGGTCACCGACCTGTATGCGGGCCACATTGACATCGGCGCGGGTTCGCTTGCGGGCCTGGCCGGTGGCCTGGAAAAGGGCCTGATTAAGCCGATGGTGATCATCATCGGCTCGCGCTCAAGCAAGTTGCCGGGTATTCCCACATGGGTGGACGCCGGCTTCAGGGGCCCGGCCTATGAGGACTTGGCCGAGATGAACATTCTTATGGCGCCGGCAGGCACCCCGCAAATCATCATTGACACACTGGCGCGCCTGGTTTCGGCTTCGGTAACCGACTCTGCGCGCGTGAAGTCGGTTCGCGAGACCCTTGGCGCGGACGACATGCCGCTGGTAGGCGCTGAGTTGCAGCACTTCATCAGCCGCTCCTGGCCGACCTACCGCAAGCTGTCGCGGGAGATGGGGCTGGCGGCCGAGTAAGAGTGCGGCGTAGTGCGCAGCGCAGCATCTCCTCTTGCTGGAAGCTGCCGCCTCCAAACAAAAGGAAAATATCATGTCATTGCCATCACACAACAACGACCGTTTCGTACTTGTCACAGAGGTCGGAACGAGGGACGGTTTTCAGGCTGAAAAACAGTTCGTACCGACCGAAATTAAGGCCAAAGCTATCAATGCAATGATCGATGCTGGCGTCACCAGCGTTGAAGCGACCTCTTTCGTATCACCCCGCGCAGTACCGCAGATGGCAGATGCTTCGGAAGTCATGGCGCTCATCGAGCGCAAGCCTGGTGTCCGTCTGACAGCTTTAGTCCCCAACGCACGAGGCGCGGAACGCGCTGCAGCAGCCAAGGTAGACATGATGGCTGCTTTTGTGTCTGTTTCTGATACCCATTGCCGAACCAATCTCAACAAAACCCGTGCCCAAGCCTTAGCCGATTTCACTGAGTTCGCCCCAATCGCACAACAATATGGCATCGCTCTGCGTGGCGGTATAGCCACCGCATTTGGTTGTCCATTTGAAGGTGAAGTTTCACTAGATCATTTGCTAACGGTTGTGGAAACTTACATGCGAGCTGGAGCGCTACACATTGGATTGGGTGACACAACTGGTATGGCGACTCCTCCGGTTGTAACCCGATCAGTAGAGGCAATCCGCAAACGTTTTCCAGAAGCGATCATTGCGTTGCATTTTCACAATACACGCGGCATAGGGTTGGCCAATGTGATGAACGGGCTGGACTTGGGAGTACGGGAGTTCGAATCTTCTATCGGCGGTCTAGGCGGTTGCCCTTTCGCGCCTGGAGCCACCGGAAATATATGCACTGAAGACTTGGTCTATCTGCTGCACGAATGTGGCTATCAAACAGGCATTGATCTTGACGCTTTGGCCGCAGTGGCCAATGACATACAGGGCGTTATCGGCCGCGAGTTGCCAGGCCAATATATGAAAGCCGGCGCACGGTTAAAGCTGAGTTCATTGGAGTCGGTGCGGCGAGCCGTTGGGTAAGTAATCTTGGTATCTTATCTCCCATGACATCCTCTTCTCAACCTTTTCAAAATTTGGTCGTGATCGAGCTCGGTCATAGCGTGGCTGCACCTTTTGCAGGACAAATATTTGCAGATTTGGGTGCCACCGTCATCAAGGTTGAAAAAGAACAAGGTGACGACGCGCGCAAATGGGGGCCTCCGTTTTGGGAAGGCGCATCGTCGATGTTTCAATCGCTCAATCGAAACAAACAATCGGTGGTCTGTGATTTAAGAAAGCCCGAACACAAAGAAGCACTGTTAAAACTCATTGATGAACGTGCTGATGTACTGATTCAAAATTTAAGGCCTGGTCAAACAGAAGATTTAGGTCTGGACTCAGCCACATTACTCAAAATAAAACCTTCATTGGTGTATTGCAACATCGGTGCTTTTGGCAATCCTGGTCCTTTGCAAGACAAACCGGGCTATGACCCTTTAATGCAAGCCTTTGGCGGCATCATGAGCACCACGGGTGAACCGGGACGCCCTTCTGTTCGTGTGGGTTCATCGATTGTGGATATGGGCACAGGTATGTGGGGCGTGATTGGAATATTAACCATGCTCATGCAAAGACAAACCACCGGCAAAGGTGGCATCGTTGATGTATCGCTCTTTGAAACCGCCACATCTTGGGTGTCATTATTGGCTTCGCAATTTTTAGCCAATGGACACATATCTGGCAAACAAGGTTCTGGCGCATCGGGCATCGTGCCCTACAAAGCTTATGCCGCATCAGACGGTGAATTGGTGATTGCCGCAGGCAGTGATTCATTGTTTAAAAGTTTGGCCAAGGCGGTAGGACGCCCTGAATGGTGTGATGACGAGCGGTACACCACCAATCCCAAACGTGTGGAACACCAAATCGAGTTGTATCGCGTGCTCGATGAAATCATTCAATCGAAACCAACAAAAGAATGGGTCACGATTTTAGAAAATGCAGGCATCCCTTGCTCACCCGTTCAATCGATTGCAGATATGGTTGCGCATGAACAAACACAAGCCTTGCAATTGATCCAAGACGTTCCCAATTCAGAGATGAAATTTTTTGGTCTTCCATTGCGCATCAATGGCGAACGCTCCGATATTCGAAAGGCTCCTCCCACATTAGGACAACACACCGATTTATTATTTTCAAAAAATGGAGACACCTGACCTATGAGCCTTCCCACCTACGAAACCTTGCTCACTGAAATGGTCGAGCCGCATCTTCTCAAAATCACTTTGAATCGTCCCCAAGTGGGCAATGCGCTCAACACGCAAATGGGTCATGATTTTTTTGATCTCTGGACTCGACTCACAGAAGATACTCGAGATATTCGTTGCGTTATCCTCACGGGTGCAGGAGATAAAATATTTTGCGCGGGCGGCGATCTGAAAGAACGCAAAGGCATGACCAAAGAGCAATGGCTCAAACAACATCAATTGTTTGAACGCATGTATTGGACCCTCACCGATATGCCTATTCCAGTGATTGCCGCCATCAATGGGCACGCCTATGCAGGTGGTTTTGAAACAATGTTGTCTTGCGATTTTGCGTATGCTTCAAGCGCTGCAAAATTTGCACTCACCGAAGTGACATTGGGTATCATGCCAGGTGCAGGCGGCACACAAAACTTACCCCGCGCCATTGGCCAGCGACGCGCCAAAGAAATGTTGATGACTGGTCGACCGATTGACGCGGCCAAGGCCCTAGACTGGGGCCTGCTCAACGAAGTGTGCGAACCCGATCAGGTGTTAAACAAAGCCTTGGATACCGCACGAATCATCGTAGGCAATGCCCCTTTGTCGGTCCAGCAAATCAAAAAGTCTGTACGTTATGGCCTTGAGATGGAATTGCGCACCGCCTTTCGTTTTGAAGTCGAGGCATACAACCATTTGATTGAAACCGAAGATCGATACGAAGGTGTATTGGCTTTCAATGAAAAACGCAAACCCGTTTTCAAAGGGCGTTAAGCCTTGTATGTATTTCAACGATTGAAGAGAAATTAAACAATGAATTCCAACAACAATTTAGATCATGTTTCCGTATCACTTGGCGAAGACTATTCAGACATTCGCGAAAGCGTGCGTCGCATTTGTGCAGGATTTCCTGGTGAATACTGGCGCCGTTTAGAAGAAAAACTTGAATACCCCACCGAATTTGTCAAAGCATTAACCGATGCGGGGTATTTAGGCGCTCTGATTCCAGAAGAATATGGCGGTGCAGGCCTGCCTTTACGCGCAGCCTCTGTCATTCTTGAAGAAATTCATGCAAGCGGTTGTAACGCAGGCGCATGTCATGCGCAGATGTACATCATGGGCACTTTGCTTCGACACGGATCGGAAGAACAAAAAAAACGTTATCTACCAAAAATAGCCAGCGGTGAATTGCGCCTGCAAGCGTTTGGCGTTACCGAACCCACATCAGGCACCGACACCACGCAACTCAAAACACGTGCAGTTCGGAACGGCGATCACTACGTGGTGCACGGACAAAAAGTATGGACTTCTCGCGCATTGCATTCTGATTTGATGCTGTTACTCGCGCGCACCACGCCGCTGGATCAAGTGAAGAAAAAAACAGAAGGCTTATCGGTTTTTTTGGTTGATATTCGTGATAGCCTTGGCAAAGGACTCGAGATCAAACCTCTCAAAGCCATGATCAATCACCACGCCACCGAAGTATTTTTTGACGGCGTCAAAGTGCCTGCAGAAAATCTCGTTGGCGAAGAAGGCAAAGGCTTCAAATATATTTTGGATGGCATGAATGCAGAACGCATTTTGATTGCAGCCGAATGCATTGGGGACGCACGTTGGTTTACCAAAACAGCCGTGAAATATGCCAACGAGCGGATTATTTTTGGAAGACCTATTGGACAAAACCAAGCCGTTCAATTTCCAATTGCCAGAGCCCACGCTGAAACAGAAGCGGCAGAAATTTTGTTGCGCAAATCCGCTGCGATGTTTGCTGCCAATATTCCCTGCGGTGGTGAAGTCAACATGGCAAAGATGCTCGCGTCTGAGGCCGCATGGCATGCAGGTGAGGCCTGTTTGCAAACCCATGGCGGCTTTGGTTACGCCAAAGAATACGATGTCGAAAGAAAATGGCGCGAGACTCGGTTGATGCAAATCGCACCGATCTCTACCAACTTGATTCTTTCTTACGTAGGCGAACACGTGTTGGGTATGCCGCGTTCTTTTTAATCAACTTCAATTCAAATATAGAGACAAACATGACTGGACTCACCTCAGAACTTGCAAAATTTGTACATCAACCCAATTTTCCTGCTTACCCACAACGTGTTGTTGATATTGTTCAATCGGGTTTTATCGACACGATTGGCACCATGCTCGCGGGTCGTGATGAACCCGTTGTCAAAATTGCGCGTCAATTTGTTGCACAACGACAATCCTCAGCGCGTGAAGCCTCTGTTCTTCTGACATCGGAGATGGCTTCTTGTGCGGACGCTGCACTCATCAATGGCGCTGCGGGTCATGCATTAGATTTTGACGATGTGGCATTGGGCGGTCACCCCAGTACGGTTTTGGTTCCTGCGGTACTTGCGGCGGGTCAATTCAAAAATTGTTCAGGTGCAGACGCCTTGCGTGCATATTTAGTGGGCTATGAAGTTTGGGCTGAATTATTTTCACGCGAAAAAGACCCCTATCACATCAAAGGCTGGCATCCCACCGCCGTACTTGGCACGGTCGGTGCAGCAGCCGCTGTTGCACATTTATTTGGATTGAATGCATTGCAATGTCAACACGCATTGGCCTTGTCTGCAAGTATGGCCAGTGGTTTGGTTGCTAATTTTGGAACGATGACCAAGCCTTTGCATGCAGGACGCGCAGCAGCGTGCGCCGTTGATGCGGTGCGAATGGTTGCATTAGGACTCACGGCTTCACCCGATGCGCTCGAACACCATGCGGGTTATTTGTCTGCACTCTCTCCCATGCAAAATGTGGACAAAACTTCATCGGCATCCAAAATTGGACAAGCATTTCGCGCACTTGATTACGGTTTATCGATCAAAAAATATCCCACGTGTTATGCCACGCATCGCGTGATTGATGGATTACTAGATCTTAAAAAAGAACACGCATTATTGGCTGACAAGGTTAAATCGATTCGCACACAAATCGGAAAATCACAAGCGTCGATGCTTCGAAATCATTCGCCCATCACAGGTTTAGAGGCCAAATTTAGCATGGAGTTTGCAGCGGCCTCTGCATTGGTGGCTGGCAAAGTGGGCCTGTCAGAATTAACCGATGAGTTTGTGGGCACACCTGCGATACGCGAGCTCATGAAAAAAGTAGAAATTTCTGTGGTCGATACGGTTTGCCCGATTGAACCTATTTTTTCAATGAACGATCGCGTGCAAATTGAATTAAAAGACGGCACCACATTTGAATCGGGTGATATTCGATTCGCTCGTGGCAATGCAATGCTCCCACTCAAAGAAGCCGAGATGCAAACTAAATTTTTGGATTGCACACGCGGTATTCAAGGATTAGACAATCAAGCCTTGTATGCATCGCTCTCTAATCTTCAAGGCGTGAGTCGCATTCAACAAATCACACACTGAGTCCATTGTCTTTACCGATTGCATGGTCATCTGACCTCATTGGCACCGCCATACGACACGGCCTTCGTTTGGCTGTGCGCGATGGTACTGATGCACAACTCACCTTTGAGCAACTGTGTCAACGCGCGCATGACCTCGCTGCGTATTTAATCCATCGAGGTGTGAAACCTGGGGACCGTGTTGCTTCGTGTTTGCCCAATGGCATCGATGCGGTGTGGGTGTCTTATGGCATCAAAATTTGCGGTGCTGCAGAAACAACTTTGAACTGGAAATACACGCAAGAAGAATTGGCGTGGTGTCATCAACTGTCGCAGTTCAAAGATGTGGTGACTCAACCAGGACGAGAAAACGATTGGAATGAGCTAGGTATCAACGCGCTTTTATGCCAAAAAATTCCACACTCTCTAACGCACATTTTACCAAGCGTAGAACAAGACACTTGGGGACGCTTGTTGTTTACATCGGGCACCACAGGCAAACCCAAAGCCGTTGTGTACACGCATGGTCAACGCTGGCAAGGTGAACAACAACAAAAGGCACACTTGCCTTGGATTCCAAGCGTCAACGACAAAATACTGTTGATGACGCCGTATATCCATGGCGCGTCTCTCATCGCCTTTGCTTGGTTAGATCATGGTGCGTCTTTGATATTGCTCGATGGTGTTGAATTAGAAAAATTAAAAAAACATATTCACGACCCCGCTCTCAAAGCGATCTTTGCGCCACCGACGGTGCTGGCCAAACTCTGCGCAGAGTTTGTTGGACAAGCATTTGCGCATATTCAATGCATCTTTACGGGCACACAACCTCTACCGCCCGCTTTGTATCAAAAAGCCTTGGCGATTTTTGGACCTGTTGTTCGCATCACTTACGGCAAATCCGAATGCGTCAACCCCATTACAATTTTGCGACCTGAACAAACACACGCGTTTTATACTCAAGATGTTGTTCCTGCAGGTGCATGCGTGGGTTGGCCGCCATCGGGTGTTGAAATCAAAATTGATGCACAAACTCAATACAACGAAGACGAAATAATCGATTTCAAACAAGGTGAAATATGGCTGCGTGCTCAGCAAATGTCATTGGGCTTAATCGATGCCAATGGTTTGCGTTTGCATGAACCCGATGGATGGCATTCAACAGGAGATTTGGGATATATCGATGCTATCGGTCGCATCATGCTCACGGGTCGAATTGCCGACGTTATCAAAACAGGTGGCTACCGAGTCAACCCTGATGAAATTGAATCAGTGTTGACCGGCCTATCCAATACCAGTGGGATGTGTGTCACGTCACTACCATCCGAGTATTGGGGCGAAGTGATCGTGGCTGTTGCTGAATCAGAAGATTTATCTTGGGTCGATGCTGCCAAACAAAAATTAAAGGCGGTCTCTCGCCACAAACAACCGCGAATATTTTTTCACTTTAAAATACTACCGCGCAATCCCCAAGGCAAAGTCAGCCGCAAACAGGTATCAGCGCACATCCTCAAAACTCATTCGGTGAGCGATGGCGCTTATCCTGTCTTGCAAGCCCTATAAATGATTATTCGGCTTTGATGTTGTTGGTTTTAATCACATCACTGAATCTCGTTGAAATGAATTTCAAATATTTATTGAATTCATCCACACGTCGATAATCGATTTCAACAGCAATATTAGAAAACTGTTGCTTCAAATCTGCTGAAGGCATGATTTTTTCGATGGCACTACTCAAGCGTTCGACCACGGCTGGTGGCGTACCCGCAGGCACCATCACCCCTACCCACGCACCCAAATCGAAGCCTGCCAAACCAGGAATGCCAGCAGCGCTGGCAAAAGGTGTCACGCCGGGTGTGACTGAACTGCCTTTTTCAAGCGACACACCATAAGCTCGCAAACGACCACTGCGAACAAAAGGCATGGTAGACGCTGCTGTTTCAATGCAATAAGTAACCTGTCCGCTGATCACATCGGTTAACGCAGGACTAGAACCTTTGTAAGGCACATGCACCGCCTTTAAACCCACCGATGCATTGAACGACTCTGCAATCAAATGCGCAGTGGCTGCGGTGCCTGATGATGCAAAACTGTATTTGCCAGGATTGGCTTTGACCACTGCAATAAATTCACGCAAATCGTTGGCAGGAAAGTTGGGCGCTGTGACCAATACATACGGTGACATTCCTATCATCGCAACAGGAATCAAATCCTTTTCGGGTGCATAAGGTGTTTTGCCAAACAAGGGACTAATAGATACCGGGCCACTGGACGCAGCGAGCAATGTGTAGCCGTCAGGCGCAGCCTTTACAACTGCATCGGTACCGATGGCGCCACCCGCTCCTGCTTTGTTGTCAATAACAACCGTCTGCCCTAATATTTTGCCTAACTCTTGCGCAACCACACGCCCCACTAAATCAGTGGCTTGGCCGGGAGGCCATGGCACGATCATTTTGAGGGGCCTATTGGGGTAAGTGCCTTGCGCTAATAACTGAGTGGGTGCGAGCACTGACAAGGCCGCTACAGATGCAACGCCCGTCACCAGTTGACGTCTTTTGGATTGAATATTGCTAGGCATGTAAGTCTCCAATCAATGAAAGTTTTATTTGTTCTCAATAATAGCGAGAGAAATGGTAATGCGCAAAC
>SHXN01000076.1 GCA_009693305.1 Limnohabitans sp. | reverse complement strand
TCGCGATTGGTTGAATACCGCGAGCCCGACGTCAACGGCATCGCAGGCGCGCTCAAAATGGTTTCAATCTTGGATGTACTCAATGACGGTATCTCTGCTGTTTACACGTTTTATGAGCCTGAGTTATCTGCCAGTTATGGCACCTACAGCATCCTATGGCAAATCCAACAAGCGCGCTCAATGGGATTGACCTATTTGTACTTGGGTTATTGGATCGAAAAAAGTCAAAAAATGGATTACAAATCTCTTTTCCTACCCCATGAAAAGTTAATTGATGGAATTTGGCAATCCTGGTAATTTCATGATGTAAAATGCCAATATGAAAGATAAAAATTCGCACACACCCCAATCGCCCTCGATTCAGGTCATTGAACGGATGTTTACCCTTATCGATGTTTTGGCGAGCAAAGAAGAAGCCATCTCACTCAAAGAAATCAGCGAGAAAACAGGCCTGCACCCCTCCACCACCCACCGTATTTTGAATGACCTCACTATTGGCCGATTCGTTGAACGACCCGAGGCGGGCAGTTACCGTCTTGGCTTGCGCTTGCTCGAACTGGGCAATATGGTCAAAGCCAGACTCAATGTGCGCGATGCGGCCTTAGGCCCGATGCGAGAGTTACACAAACAAATTCAACAACCCGTCAATTTAAGCGTCAGACAAGGCGATGAAATTGTTTATGTTGAACGCGCATACAGCGAACGATCTGGAATGCAAGTGGTACGCGCAATTGGTGGACGCGCACCCCTTCATCTCACATCGGTAGGTAAATTATTTTTAGCCAACGACGATCCGCAACGCGTCAAAACCTATGCAACGCGCACAGGACTTCACGGTCAAACCAAAAACAGCATCACTCAAATTGCAGTGTTAGAAAGAGAACTTTCAAAAGTGAGGCTATACGGTTTTGCCAGAGATAACGAAGAGCTTGAATTGGGCGTTCGCTGTATGGCCGCTGTAATCTATGACGACCAAGGCAAATTAATCGCAGGACTTTCTATCTCAGCACCTGCTGATCGCTTGGAAGATTCATGGCAAGAAAAATTGCAACGCACCGCCGCAGACATATCATCCGCGCTGGGCTATTGCCAAAACAACCAGTCGTAATTGATCAATTAACTGTTGATGCGCGCCGAGTGATAGGTTTCAACCCATTTGCGAACACGCTCTGCGTCTGCAATGCGACTGAATCGGCCCGCAGAATCTAAAAATACCATTATCAGTTTGCGACCAGCAATTTGGGCTTGCATCACAAGGCATTGACCTGCTTCAGAGATATAACCGGTTTTTTGTAAACCAATATCCCAATTGGGACTTCTAACCAAATTATTGGTGGTTTTGTATTGAAGCGTTTTATTGCCAACAGAAACAGCATGACTATGTGAAGTGCTGAGATCTCTCAGAACCAAATCGTTGTAAGCGAATCCAACCAAGGTTGCTAAATCTTTTGCACTGGATTGATTTTTACTCGACAAGCCAGTGGGCTCCACATAAAAAGTATCTTTCATATCGATTTTTGCCGCTTTGGCATTCATCAACTTTACAAACTCGGAGAGACCGCCAGGATGTGATCGACCCAAAGCGTGCGCCGCACGATTTTCACTCGCCATCAAAGCCAAATGTAAAAGCTCACCACGACTGAGTGTGGCGCCCACCATTAATCGCGAACGACTGCCTTTTTCGGTATCGACGTCTTCTTGTGAAATCATGATGGGCTCATCCATTGAAAGATTCGATTCACGAACGATGACACCCGTCATTAATTTGGTGATTGATGCAATGGGCAATACCGCTTGATCGTTTTTACTGAGCAAAATTTCTTGCGTCTCTTGATCGATGACATAAGCAACGCTCGACTTGAGCGATAGGCTGTCGAGTGTGTCGTGCAAGCCCGCCAATTGACCAAATGACGGTCTTTGTGGGATTTTCGAGATGCTAACTTTTTTAATTGATCTGGCTTTTGTCTTAGCAAAAGCCTTTGACTTGGACGCGCTGTTGGTTTTAATTCGGGTATTTGTTGAATTGGTTTGGCCTTGCGACCAAGCCAATGAAAACGAAAGTACAAATGATGTTGCCAATATGAGTCTTTTCAAGCGCATTCCTTTAAGCAGTGAACCTGCTGTTTTTATAGTTGTCGAGTTTAACCCCAATCAAAAAATCTTGCAATATCAATCACTTGCATGAAACTCATCAAGTTAAAAAAGTTGCTAGGCTATTTTCAGCCTTGGGCGGCTACCCGCTCGACTTTGCTTTGTAACTTATTTAACGCATTGAGGTAGGCTTTGGCTGATGCAACCACAATATCAGGATCGGAACCCACGCCATTAACAACACGCCCGTTATTTTGAAGTCGAACGGTGACCTCACCTTGACTCTCGGTCGAACCGCTGATCGCATTGACCGAATACAACACCATTTCGGCACCACTTTGCACGTGTTTTTCAATGGCTTTGAGCGATGCATCCACAGGACCATTGCCGTCTGATTCAGATTTAATTTCTTTGCCTGCAGACGTGATCACGATTCGTGCATGAGGACGCTCACCCGTTTCACTCTGCTGAGCCAATGAAACAAATCCAAAATGTTCTTTTTCGGCAGACACGCTTTCGTCGCTGACCAAGGCCAAAATATCTTCATCGAAGATTTCACTTTTGCGATCAGCCAATTCTTTGAAGTTTGCAAATGCTGTATTGACTTCTGCTTCGCTTGAAAGCTCTACACCCATTTCTTGCAAACGTTGCTTGAATGCATTGCGACCACTGAGCTTGCCCAACACAATTTTGTTTGCGCTCCAACCCACGTCTTCTGCACGCATGATTTCATAGGTATCGCGCGCTTTTAATACGCCGTCTTGATGAATACCTGAAGCATGAGCAAACGCATTGGCACCAACAACCGCTTTGTTGGGTTGAACAACAAAGCCCGTGGTTTGACTGACCATGCGTGACGCTGCGACGATGTGTTTGATATCAATGTTGAGCGTTAATCCAAAATAATCTTGGCGAGTTTTAACGGCCATCACGACTTCTTCTAAAGAGCAATTGCCTGCGCGCTCGCCCAATCCGTTGATCGTGCACTCGACTTGTCTTGCACCACCAATTTGCACACCCGCCAAAGAATTGGCCACAGCCATACCCAAATCGTTGTGGCAATGTACAGACCAAATGGCTTTGTCACTATTGGGAATACGATCACGCAAATTTTTGATAAATAAACCATACAACTCAGGAACCGCATAACCCACTGTATCGGGCACGTTAATAGTCGTTGCACCTTCGGCGATCACAGCTTCAATGACACGACATAAAAAGTCAGGGTCACTGCGATAACCGTCTTCAGGGCTGAATTCGACGTCTTCGACCAAATTGCGTGCGAATCGAACCGCTTGCTTGGCTTGCTCGAACACCTGATCGGGCGTCATTCGCAATTTCTTTTCCATATGCAATGGCGAGGTTGCAATGAATGTGTGAATGCGCGAACGTTTGGCTCCAGCAAGCGCTTCAGCAGCACGCGAAATATCACGATCGTTAGCTCTCGACAAGGAGCAAACAATAGACTCTTTAATGGTATTGGCTATCGATTTCACCGCCTCGAAATCACCATTTGAACTGGCCGCGAAACCAGCCTCAATGACGTCGACCCTCAATCTTTCTAACTGTCTGGCGATACGCAATTTTTCATCGCGCGTCATGGATGCGCCAGGAGATTGCTCACCATCGCGCAAGGTGGTGTCAAAAATAATCAATTGATCGCTCATGATGATGTCCTCAATTTAAAAATGCCGAAGTGGTTGCCACAAAACAAAAGGCCCGTAGCGGTTTGGATACGGGCCTTGAGGTTGGGGTGAAGCGCGCGCTACCAACCGAGCCCGTGAAAGCTTGGTAGTGACAGTGCGAGTTTTGGATTCATGGATTCTAATGTATCACAATTTTTGAAAAGTAGACGCAAGCTTTTGTCACTTATGCAACCCTTCTTCGTCGGGTTCATCTGTGGATGTACTGATGACGCTGGTTTGCAAACCCTTGGATCGACGCCAAAAATAGACCACGTAGCCGCTGAGTCCGTAGGTGAGAAACAATGTAAATAAAACCGATGGCGGGTCAATGTTGATGACGGCAATGATGAGCGCCAGCAACACAATGGCCGCAAACGGAACGCTTTTTTTCATTTGAACATCTTTGAAACTAAAAAATGGTAAGTTGGTTACCATGGTGAGACCTGAGAACAAACACAAAGCAAACATCAACCATGACACGGAATGACCCGGCAAACCCCATTCATTGATGAGCCACACAAAGCCCATCACAATGGCTGCAGCCGCAGGTGAAGGCAGGCCCTGAAAAAATCGCTTATCTACCACTGCCGTATTGACATTGAAACGAGCCAATCGCAATGCCGTACAAGAGCAATAAACAAATGCGGCGATCCAACCCCAGCGCCCGAGGCCTCGCAGACCCCATTCATAAGCGATCAGCGCTGGAGCAGCGCCAAACGACACCATATCTGACAAAGAGTCCATTTGCTGACCAAATGCGCTTTGGGTATTGGTCATGCGAGCAACGCGACCATCTAGGCTATCTAAAACCATTGCACAAAACACACCGATGGTGGCCATGTGAAAGTTTTCATTCATAGCCATCACAATCGCATAGAAGCCACCAAATAAAGCGGCAAGCGTAACCAAGTTGGGCAATACATAAATGCCCTTGCGAGGCTTTTTAGCGGTCTCTTCTTGAGTAATCTCGTCCATAGGATTGATAAGACCTTTTAAAGAGTAGCTAATACGGTACTGATGGCAGAAACTTTATCGCCAGGAGCGACACAAGGCTTGGCAGAGAGAGGAAGATATACATCGACGCGAGAGCCGAATCGAATGAACCCATAACGCTCGCCTTTTTTGAGGACAGCGCCTTCTTGGACATAACAAAGAATGCGTCTGGCAATGAGTCCAGCCACCTGAACCAATGTGACGGTATGCGATTGACCATTGATTTGCGCATCAATGACCACCGCATTGCGTTCATTGTCCGATGATGCCTTGTCTAAATCTGCATTCACAAACAAACCAGGAAAGTATTGAACGCGTTTGACAACGCCATCAACACTGACACGATTGCTGTGAACATTAAAAACATTCATAAAAACACTGATCATCAATGCATCCCGATCCGCATAAGGGTCACGCACTTTTTCAATCTTGACAATGCGACCATCGGCTGGTGAAAGAACCGCATCTGGATGGGTTGGAATGGGACGGGCAGGATCTCTAAAAAATTGAATCGCAAAAATAGAGATCACATAAAAAGGCAAGGCCCATTTCCAATCGACCCAAGCCGTTAACACGGCTGATATCACCAAGCTGATCGCGATAAAAGACCAACCTTCACGCGCCAAAATAGGATGGGGATAGTTCATTGATGAAAATCAGTTGCGAGTCTGGTCTACCAATTTGTTTTTGGCAATCCAAGGCATCATGGCGCGCAGTTGTGCGCCAACGACTTCAATCGAATGCTCAGCATTTAAGCGACGACGCGCTGTCATGCTCGGGTAATTGGTTCTGCCTTCCAATATAAAGCTCTTGGCGTATTCACCTGTTTGAATGCGCTTGAGTGCATTGCGCATCGCAACGCGTGACTGCTCATTGATCACTTCAGAACCCGTCACGTATTCACCATACTCGGCATTGTTAGAGATGGAGTAATTCATGTTGGCAATACCGCCTTCATAAATCAAGTCAACGATGAGTTTGAGTTCGTGCAAGCATTCGAAGTAAGCCATCTCGGGGGCATAGCCTGCTTCGACCAAAGTTTCGTAACCCATTTTGATGAGTTCAACGGCACCACCGCACAACACGGTTTGCTCACCGAATAAATCGGTTTCGGTTTCTTCGCGAAAATTGGTTTCGATGATGCCAGCCTTGCCGCCGCCATTGGCCATGGCATAGCTCAGTGCCAAGTCACGTGCTTTGCCGCTGGTGTCTTGATGAACTGCAACCAAGTGAGGAACGCCGCCACCTTGTGTGTATGTGGAACGAACCGTGTGTCCGGGTGCTTTGGGCGCGACCATCCAAACATCCAAATCAGCGCGTGGCACCACTTGGTTGTAATGAACATTGAATCCGTGTGCAAATGCAAGTGATGCGCCTTTACGGATATTGGGTTCCACGTCGTTTTGGTAGACGCTTGCAATTTGTTCGTCTGGCAACAAAATTATGACCACATCAGCACTCTTGACGGCCTCAGCCACTTCTAAAACTTTGAGGCCTGCCATCGCAACCTTGTTCCAACTTGCGCCGTTTTTGCGCAAGCCCACAACAACCTTGACGCCAGAGTCGTTGAGGTTTTGTGCGTGTGCGTGACCTTGCGAACCATAACCAATGATGGCAACGGTTTTTCCTTTGATGACGCTTAAGTCACAATCTTTGTCGTAATAAACTTTCATGGTTTCTCCTAAAAAACAAAATGTGAGCGGTTAGACCCGCAATACACGTTCACCGCGACCGATGCCACTGGCACCTGTGCGGACCGTCTCCAAAATGGCGCTGCGATCAATCGCTACCAAAAACGCATCGTTTTTGGCTTGATCGCCCGTCAACTCGATGGTGTAACTTTTTTCCGTCACATCAATGATGCGACCTCGAAAAATGTCGGCCATTCTTTTCATCTCTTCACGCTCTTTGCCCACCGCGCGCACCTTGACCATCATCAATTCGCGCTCGGTATAAGCACCTTCGGTGAGGTCAACCACTTTGACAACTTCGATCAATCGGTTGAGATGTTTTGTAATTTGTTCGATCACGTCGTCTGAGCCTGCGGTTTGAATTGTCATGCGAGACAAACTGGGGTCTTCGGTAGGCGCAACAGTTAATGATTCGATGTTGTAGCCGCGTGCAGAAAATAATCCAACCACGCGGGACAAAGCACCGGGTTCGTTTTCAATTAATACAGCAATGATGTGTTTCATGAGATTCCTCTTTTCGTTGCCCTCCCCGAGTCGCGGTAACGACAAGGCTTGGCAAACAATAGATTCTTCTAAAAGGTTGGTGAATAGGTTTAAAGGTCTTCGCTACCCAAAAGCATTTCGGTAATGCCCTTGCCCGCTTGAACCATGGGAAATACGTTTTCTGTGGGATCGGTTCTGAAATCCATAAAAACCGTGCGATCTTTGAGTTTGCGAGCCTCGCGCAATGCAGGCTCCACATCTTGTGGTCGCTCGATGAGCATACCCACATGACCATAGGCTTCGGCCAATTTGACGAAATTGGGCAATGCATCCATGTAACTGTGGCTGTATCGACCTGAGTATTCGATTTCTTGCCATTGACGGACCATGCCCAAGTAACGATTGTTGAGCGCAACGATTTTGATCGGCGTGTTGTATTGCAAACAAGTGGAGAGTTCTTGGATACACATTTGCACAGAACCTTCGCCTGTGACGCAATACACCTCGCTATCGGGCTTAGCCAACTTAATGCCCATGGCATAAGGAATGCCTACACCCATGGTGCCTAATCCACCCGAATTAATCCAACGACGTGGTTCATTGAATGGATAGTATTGAGCGGCCCACATTTGATGTTGCCCGACATCTGACGTGATGTAAGTGTCTGCATCTTTGGTGAGGTTCCATAATGTTTCAACCACGTATTGTGGTTTGACTACATCGTTGCTGCCACTGTCGTAGGCCAAACACTTGCGGCCGCGCCAGCCTTGAATACTCTCCCACCAACCTGCGATGGCTTGAGGATCGGGTTTGTGTCCACCTTCGCGAATCATTCCAATCATTTCTGTGAGCACGTCTTTAACGTCGCCGACAATTGGAATATCCACTTTGACGCGTTTTGAAATGCTTGAAGGATCGATGTCGATGTGAATGATCTTGCGTTCGTTTTGCGCAAAGTGTTTGGGGTTGCCAATGACGCGATCATCAAAACGTGCACCAACAGCTAGCAACACATCACAGTTTTGCATCGCATTGTTGGCTTCGATCGTGCCGTGCATTCCCAGCATGCCTAAAAATTTAGGATCTGAAGCAGGATAGGCACCCAAGCCCATGAGCGTGTTGGTGCAGGGATAGCCCAACATGTCCACCAAGGTGCGCAATTCTTGTGATGCGTTACTCAAAATAACGCCGCCGCCCGTGTAAATATAGGGGCGCTTGGCTTTGAGTAATAACTGCAAGGCTTTGCGAATTTGTCCTCCGTGCCCTTTGAGCACAGGGTTATAGGAGCGCATTTCTACTTTTTCGGGGTAACCGTAGTAGCTTGTTTTTTTGAATGAAATGTCTTTGGGTATATCCACGACCACGGGACCTGGTCTGCCTGTGCGCGCAATATGAAAAGCCTTTTTCATGACGTCGGCTAATTCGCGAACATCTTTGACTAAAAAATTATGTTTGACGATGGGACGCGTGATGCCAACGGTATCGCATTCTTGAAATGCATCCAAACCGATTGCGTGGGTTGGCACTTGCCCTGTGATGATCACCATGGGGATGCTGTCCATGTATGCCGTTGCAATGCCGGTTACTGCATTGGTGACGCCCGGACCTGATGTGACGAGAGCAACGCCCACCTCACCTGTTGCACGCGCATAACCATCTGCCGCATGAACAGCTGCTTGCTCGTGTCTGACGAGCACATGTTGAATCGTGTCTTGCTTGTATAAAGCGTCGTAGATGTAGAGGACCGCACCACCTGGGTAGCCCCACATAAACTTGACGTTTTCAGCCTGGAGGGCTTTGACCATGATTTCTGACCCATTGAGCTCGATGGGCGCAGGTGAACTGGAAGATACGGCAGATGCCGATTGAATTTCAGCTTTAGAGATTTCCATGATGAACCTTTTGATTTTCGAAAACGAAAAACCTTGGGTGCTCCTACTCGACCCCTTGTGGAGGCGCGTCAGAACTTAAGACCTGAAGCCACAGGCGCTCAAAGCGCCAAACCCAGACCCGTTTGCCTTGGTGATTAAGAGTCTTAGATTATGTCATTTTTATCTGTTGTTTTTTAAATTCATTGAACATTTTTTTGAAATGTCATAATGTCACGCCATGTTGATCCACCATTGCTCACTTTTTTGAGACATTTAAGCTTTGGCTTCAGAAAAAGAACTTCATCAGTTTTTAAGCAGCGTTGAAAAACGCGCTTTTAAGCGATCGTTTTATCATGTGAGAGATCAGGATGCGGCCTTGGACATCGTGCAAGACAGCATGATGAAACTGGCCGAAAACTATGGTGACAAACCCATAGACGAGCTACCCATGCTTTTTCAGCGTATTTTGACCAATACCACGTTGGATTGGTTTCGAAGACAGAAAACCAAAAATGCACTTTTTTCTAACTTCAGTGACTTTGAAGGTGCACAAACTGACGAAAATTTCAATATTTTGGAAACTTTGGGTAATTTTGGTGCCCCAGAGGCCTCAGAAAGCGCAGAAGACTGCTTAAATCGGGCAGAAATCTTGCATATCATTGAAGAAGAGGTTCAAAATCTACCAGGACGTCAACGGGAAGCCTTCCTGCTGCGTTATTGGGAGGAGTTGGATCTCGCTGAGACAGCATCTGTCATGGGCTGCACAGAAGGAAGTGTCAAAACACATTGCTTCCGTGCCGTACAGGCTTTGCACAAGGCGTTAACCGAAAGAGGACAAAAACCATGAAACACACAGCCGCCTACACACCTACTGCCAGCGATTTAATGGGCCGTAAAATAGCCGCCCAATTGGATCAAGCCAGCAACCAACTCAGTTACGATATTTCTGAGCGTTTGCGCGCTGCGCGTATGCGCGCCGTGGCTGCTTGCCGTCAAGAGGCACTCCAAACTCAGACTGCACCTCAATTACAAAATCAAAATGGCGTTTTAGTCGCTACGCCTCGCTTTAAATTTTGGAACGGCTTGGCCTCATTACTGCCCCTCGTGGCTCTCGTGGTGGGTCTGTTTGTCATTCAATCTTTTCATAGCAATCAGCGCGCTTTCGAATTGGCCGAAGTTGATTCCGCGCTTCTCATTGACGATTTACCACCCAACGCTTATATCGATTCTGGTTTCTTGCAGTTTCTCAAACTACAAGCTCAGGATTCAAACGAAAAATAATGTTGATTAGCCCAAGAACTTGTATTAACTTTACAACCCCTTGCTTGCTTGGCGGTGTTGTTTTTCTTGGGTGTTTGTTTTTGTGTTTTCAAGTTCAGTCGCAAACGCCAACCGCACCTCATACTTCTTCCGCTTCCGCAAAGGTCGAATCCTCGCCCTATTGGAAGCAACTCTCAGAAAACGAAAAAATTGCTTTAGCGCCTTTGAGCAAAATTTGGCCTGTCCTTGGTGAACCCCATAAGCGCAAATGGCTTGCCCTCAGCAAAAATTTTGCAGACCTATCCAAAGACGAGCAAAGTAAATTGCAAAGTCGAATGAGAGATTGGGCTACGTTAAGTGCACAACAACGCGCACAGGCGAGGCTTAATTTTGCTGAGGTCAGTCAACTAAGCGCCGACGAAAAACTCTCCAAATGGGATGCCTATTTAGCATTACCGCCACAAGATAGACAAAAACTTTCATCATCCAAGCCCGTCGCCAAGGGTGCCGCTACTGCACTCAGACCGATCGACCCTCAGAAACTCACATCACCTCCATCTCCCAAGCCCGATCAAGTCTCGCAACCGCGCGTCGAAACAGAACAAGTGCACCCTGTTACTTTGTTGCCCATTGTTCAAGCCCCCTCACAACAAACTCAACACTGAGTTAGTCGGCACTTGTTGACGAGCGCTCTGTTTTTTATGCGAACACCCAGTTTATGCAGACGAATGGCATGTTGGCTTTATGAAGGCATCCTTCTTTTTGGCGTTGTATTTATC
>SHXN01000075.1 GCA_009693305.1 Limnohabitans sp. | reverse complement strand
GGGTGGCTGGCAATATTGTTTGGGCTTGGATTTTCACCATTCCTGCCAGTGCTTTTGTAGCCGTGATTGCCTATTGGGTGAGCTTCTCCATTTATTGAGATATTTTTTGCGCTTCTTCAATTTGCGATTCAAAATATCTTTGAAAACTATAAACCAAACCCGATAAAAGGGCGGTTGCGCCCACCATCAATGCAATCACCAGCACACCAATGGTGAGCCATTGTGTTTGACCTGCCGTTGAATTCACATCCGATTCAGGATTGAACTTTTCATTCCATTGTTCTTTGCTCATCAAGGCATACACAATGGCCATTAATGAATTGCCTGCAATACTAAAACCCAAGAGTGGAAGTAACCACCAACTCAAAACGTCATCCACGCCGTAATCCAGCGATCTTTCAAGACCATACAGTCCTAGTGCAGTGGGAATCGGTAGTAACCAAGCCAGCGTATCTCCGCGACCAAAAAGATACAAACGATGCAGGCCCAATGGACGGCCTAAAAATGTCAGCCAAACGGCCAGTGTTTTGTTTTTCATCAACCCATTATCGACGCTTTAATCCAAACTTTACGGAGAAGACCGATCGCCTAAGCCTAAGGTTTTTTGCATCAGTACGGTGTTGAGCCATCGCTTGTGTTTCCAACCTGTTGCTTGAAGTTGTCCCGCATGCGAGAAGCCAAGAGACGCATGGAGAGCGACCGACGCTGTATTGGCAGAGTCTCCAATGACAGCCACCATTTGACGAGCGCCCAAAACTTCGCACTGACGCATGAGTTCGGTCATCAAAGCACGTCCGATTCCCTTTTGAGTTGTGTTTTGTGCAACATAAACAGAATTTTCTACACAAAATCGGTAGGCGGGGCGGGGGCGAAAAAAATTGGCGTAGGCGTATCCCAACAAGGCTTTGCCCGAGCTTGCGACCAGATAGGGCAAGGGCTTGGATACCACGTCTTCGTATCGACGCGTCATCTCGCCGAGATCGGGGGGCTCAATTTCAAAAGTCCCCGAGCCATGCAAGACGTGGTGTTCGTAGATGGCAGTGACAGCGGACAAGTCAGCGGGGGTACAAGGGCGGATTTGCATGGTGCTTATCTTAGAGGCTATAATGGAAGGCTGTTCAACGTGTCGATGGCCGGGTGGCCAATCGCGTGTCTCAAGCGTTGAAAGATTTTTCCACCCGAAGGATTCATTATGGTCGTCATTCGACTTTCAAGAGGCGGTGCAAAAGCCCGTCCATTTTTCAATATCGTTGTTGCCGACAAGCGTACACGTCGCGATGGTAGTTTCATCGAGCGCATTGGTTTTTACAACCCCATCGCCATTGAAGGCGAAGAGGGATTGCGAATTGCCTGTGACCGATTAAACCATTGGAAAAGCGTAGGCGCACAAGCATCGCCAACCGTCGATCGCCTCATTAAGCAAGCCGCCAAAAAGGCTGCTTAAACCGCATCATTCAAGCTTGATGCTGGCACTCGAACCCGCTGTTTTGCCCGCGGATGCCATAGAGGTCGGTCGCATAGCCGATGCTTGGGGTGTCAAAGGTTGGTTCAAAGTCGTCTCTCATAGCGCCTCACCCGAGGCGCTTTTTTCATCCAAAAAATGGTATTTGATGCCTACTGAGCGGGGCGCGCCTGCTTTTGAGGGTTCTGTCCTCATGCGAATCAGGCAATCCAAGCGTCATTCGGATACGGTGGTGGCCTGGGCCGAAGGCTTTGACGATCGCACCTCAGCCGAATCCCTCAAAGGCTCTCGTATTCATGTGGCGAGAAGTAGTTTTCCATCGACCCAAGTCGACGAATACTACTGGGTCGATTTATTAGGTTTGCAGGTTTTTAATCGTGAAGGCCTCAATCTTGGAGAGGTTAAAGATTTAATGTCGACAGGTCCTCAAACTGTGTTGGTTTTATCTGATGAGTTGGAAGGCAAGCCCATGGAACGACTGATTCCATTTGTTAACGCCTACATTGACCGTGTTGATCTTGAAAAAAAACGCATTGATGTTGATTGGCAGGGCGATTACTAAATGCACACAATTCTTGTTGATTTATTAGATACTGTTGCTATGCGCTTTGACATCATCACTTTGTTTCCTGAACTGTTTACCCCATTTTTAACTTTGGGTGTGACGCGTCGCGCCTACGATTCGGGTCAGATAGAGGTTTATTTTTGGAATCCCCGAGACTACGCACAGGGGCAATACAAGCGAGTGGATGGTCGCCCCTTTGGCGGCGGCCCTGGTATGGTCATGATGGCCGAACCCTTGGATGTATGCCTCAAAGCGATACGCGAAAAAATCCAGTTGTCCCGAAAAGATGTTCCGCTGATTTATTTTTCGCCTGTGGGACAAGCTCTCAATCAGGCACAGGTTCAAACTTGGGCGACGTCCAGGGGTGCCATTTTTTTGTGCGGTCGTTACGAGGGCGTTGACCAAAGGTTTATCGATCAATGCGTGGACCATCAAATCAGTCTGGGGGATTTTGTTTTGTCTGGCGGCGAAATTCCAGCGCTGGCTTTGCTCGATAGCCTCATCCGATTGCTTCCAGGCGTCCTCAACGACGATCAAAGTCATCAGATGGATAGCTTCAATGTTGCATTAGACGGATTACTCGATTGTCCGCATTACACTCGCCCCGAGACTTGGCAGGGGCAAACGGTTCCAGCAACTTTGTTGTCTGGACACCACGCCGAGGTTGTTCGCTGGCGCAAGGAGCAAAGTCTCGCCATCACGGCTAAAAGCAGGCCAGACTTGTTCGAGAAAGCGCGGGGAGAGGGGAAAGCCATCTAAAGACGGATGGATTTTGAGTGCAAAAGCGTTTTATA
Source organism: Limnohabitans sp. (assembly GCA_009693305.1). Taxonomy (GTDB): domain Bacteria; phylum Pseudomonadota; class Gammaproteobacteria; order Burkholderiales; family Burkholderiaceae_C; genus Limnohabitans. The sequence goes on along the minus strand of SHXN01000075.1, from coordinate 8,088 downwards.
ATGTCAGGCTTTGGATCCTCTGGTTGGCCGCATTGCGGTGGGCGCTAGTCGCCACCATGCAGTGCCTTTTGTGTAGCGCAACCACGATCATTTGAGGAAATCATGAATCTCATTCAAACTTTAGGGCAAGAAGAAATTGCTCGCTTAGGTAAAAAAATACCTAATTTTGCCCCTGGCGACACAGTGATCGTGAGCGTTAACGTGGTTGAAGGTACGCGCAAGCGTGTGCAGGCCTTTGAAGGCGTTGTGATCACCAAAAGAAACCGTGGCCTCAACAGCAACTTCATCGTTCGCAAAATTTCCAGCGGCGAAGGTGTGGAGCGTACATTTCAAACACACAGTCCCTTGATCGCGAGTATCGAAATCAAGCGTCGCGGTGATGTGAGACGAGCCAAGTTGTACTATTTGCGTGATCGCAGTGGTAAGTCAGCACGTATCAAAGAAAAACTCACTCACAAAACACAAGCGACTCCTGCTGCCTAAAAAGAGCATCGTTTCAAAAAAACCGTCTGGAATTGTTTCCCGACGGTTTTTTTGCAAATTTGGCTCTTGGGTGACAATCACTGCTAACTTATCATTAAGACTCCATCTATGGTCGCTCCAGTTCCAACCCCGCTTTCTAAAATTCCTGGATTCAATCCTAGGAATACACCCGTGCTCGGAGTAGATCATCATCTTGACCCTATACCGCAAGAAAAAATTCTTTCAGCAGCTTTGAGGCAACGATTTTTAAGCCCGCCCGTTTGGAGGCCAGAAATAACGATTGAAAGAAAAATAATCGGTAAAAAATTAGTCAATGCGGCAGTATTAATCGGAATTGTGGAGCGTCATCAACCCTCCATTTTGTTGACTCTGCGCACAGAGCATTTGTCATCGCATTCGGGACAGATCGCGTTCCCAGGCGGAAAAATTAATGCCAATGACAAGGACCCGATTGAGGCGGCGATTCGTGAGTCCGAAGAGGAGGTGGGATTATCAAGTCGATACATTGAAGTTCTGGGTGCTTTGCCGACCTATACAACGGGCACCGCTTTCGTTGTGACTCCTGTGGTCGCCCTTATTAAGCCCGATTTTCAAATGAGAATTAACACCAATGAAGTCGCTGACGTTTTTGAGGTGCCGCTTTCCTTTTTGATGACGCCAGCCAATCATCAACGTCATGCATTAAATTGGGAGGGCGTTGAAAGAAAGTGGTTCTCCATGCCTTATCAAGACGGAAATTCCGAGCGATTTATTTGGGGTGCGACAGCGGCCATGTTGCGAAATTTTTATCGGTTTTTATCGGCTTAAATGACCTGTTGAGCCAACTCATCGCTATCATCTGTGCATGAGTTTCTTAGCCATTGTCTTTTCACTACTTTTAGAGCAAGCGCGCCCTTTTAAAACCGGCAATCGCTTCCATGCGGCAATCTATTCTTGGGTTGTGTGGGTGCGGCACAATTTTGATGCAGGCCGAAAGGGTCATGCATGGTGGCCGTGGTGGGTCGCCGTTGCTGTTCCCGCCTTAGTTACGTTGCTGATTCATTGGGGATTGATGAGCACATTGGGCTGGCCATTTGCATTGTTGTGGAGCGTTGCGGTATTATACGCCACCTTGGGCTTTAGGCAATTCAGTCATCATTTCACAACCATACGCGACGCGCTTGTTTCTGGCGACGAATCGCTTGCCAGACAAATTTTTGCGCAATGGCAACAAGTCGATGCCAGTCAACTGCCTAAACAAGAAATTGTCAGACATCTCATTGAGCATTCGGTGATCGCTGCACATCGACATGTGCTTGGCGTTATTTCTTTTTATTCAATTGTGGCCGCACTGGGTTTAGGACCTGCGGGTGCTGTGATTTATCGAATGGCTGAATTTGTCACGATTGTTTGGAATGAGCAAACTGAATTAGTTGATGAATCAATACATGTTGAGCCGTCATTAGAAAATAATGCCAAAAAAGCTTGGGAGAAAATTGACTGGTTACCTGCCCGAATGACTGCGTTTTCATTTGCCGTCGTCGGTAATTTTGAAGACGCCATGGACTCTTGGAGAAATTCAGCGCATCAATTTAAGAATATCAATGATGGCCTTGTATTGGCCGCTACATCAGGCGCAATCAATATTCGTTTGGGGGGGCAAGCACTTCAGAGTTTGAATGGTTTGCCATTGGATGAAGCGAAGCATGAAGAAACAACCCTTCATGGAAGACCCGCAGACTTTTCGCACATGAGTGGATTGGTTGGCCTTTTGTGGAGAACGGTGGTGATGTGGGTGTTGTTGTTAGCACTTTTAACCTTGGCAAAACTTTTGGGCTGATTAAAACTGTCGGGGTTGAGATAACTCTTCAAAGAGTTGCGTATAAATTTTGTATCGCTGCGCATCTATTTTGCCTTGCGCCCATGCTGATTTAATATTGCAATCGGGTTCGTGTATATGAGAGCAATTTGAAAACTTGCACTGGCCAATATAAGGCTGAAGATCGGGCATCCATTGAGCCAAGGAACTGGGCTCAAGGCGATGAATACCAAACTCTTGAAAGCCCGGCGAATCAATCAATGCGGTTTTTTTTTCTTGATCAATCCAATACCAGGTGGTGCTTGTGGTGGTGTGTTTGCCCGACTGTAAGGCCTCAGAAATGGAATTGGTGGCCGCTAATGCACCTGGAATTAACCGGTTGATGAGCGTGCTTTTGCCAGCACCTGAAGGGCCCAGCACCAATGTGGATTGACAAGAAATGAGGCTTTGAAATTCGGACAGGTTGAAGTCAGGATCTTTGAGGCTTAAATCGATGACGCGATAGCCCATTTTTGTGTAAGCGTTTAATTTTTGCAAAGCATGATCAAACTCGGGCTGAATATCTTTTTTATTTAATCCAATCAGCGCTTGAATGCCTTGAGACTGTGCGGCAATTAATGCGCGAGTGATTTGCATTTCAGAAAACTCGGGTTTGGCAGCGATGAAGATGAGTATTTGATCGATATTGGCTGCAAACGATTTGGTGCGTATATCGTCTTGTCGATAGAACAAATTTTTTCTAGGATGAACCGATTCAATGGTTCCCTCATCTTCGCTGGCGAGCCAAGAGACTTGATCGCCCACCACGGCTTGATTTTTTTTCCCGCGTGGATGACAAATTCTGCGTTGACCGTCTTGTGACTCTACGATGACGTGTCGACCATAGCTGGCAACGACGAGACCATTGACGTTCATGCTCTGAGACGGGCTAATCGTTGTGATGCCGGCGGATGTGAGTGATAAAAAGCAACGTACAAGGGATCAGGCGTCAGCGTGGAAGCATTGTCTTTATAAAGTTTGAGTAATGCAGTTTTTAAATCTTGGGCATTGGCGTGTTGAGTGGCGAAGGCATCCGCTTCAAATTCGTGTTTGCGTGAACGAAATGCGCTAATGGGGGATACCAAAAAGTTCACCAGTGGCGTGACCTGCATGAATAAAAGAAGTGCCAATGCATCATTGGGGCCGAGGGTGTTGGGTGTGACGCCCAAGCCTGTATAAAACCAAACCTGTTGAGCTAAAAAACCCAAGATGGACAAACCCAATAGGCTGACTAAGAAATTAATCACAATCATCTTAGGAATGTGTTTGAGTTTGAAGTGACCCAATTCGTGAGCTAAAACGGCTTGCATTTCATCGGCTGAAAGTTGGTTGAGTAAGGTGTCGTAGAAGACGACTCTTTTGTTTCGCCCTAATCCTGTAAAGAAAGCGTTGGAGTGAGCGGATCGCTTGGATCCATCCATGACAAAAAAACCTTTGGCACTAAAGCCGGTTTGGGTCATCAGTTGAGTGATTCTTTGTTTGAGTGATTCATCTTCGAGAGGCTTGAATTGATTGAACAAAGGCATGATGAAGTTGGGTGCAATCCAAAGAATAAATAATTGAAAAGCGATGAGTGCAAACCAAGTCCAAATCCACCAATGAATATCACCTGCGTTCATTAACCAAAGGACGACCCATAAAAACGGCAAACCTAGAACCATGCCGAGCAGTAAGCCTTTGACAAGATCGATTGTCCAAAGACGCCATGTGATTTTGTTGAAGCCAAATTTTTCTTCGAGCACAAAAGTTTGGTACAGAGAAAGTGGTAAGCCAATGAGGCCATTGATGAGCATGAAGCTGATGAACAAAGCGATTTGTTGCCACATGCCTGCATCAATGAATTGAAGCAATGATTGGTTGAGTAAATGAAGGCCGCCCAATAAGGTCCAACCGACTAAGACCAGCGTATCAATGGCAAGATCCCAGTATCCCAATTGAAGTTTGGCTAAGGTGTAATCGGCGGCTTTTTGATGGTCGACCAGACTCATGGACTGATTGAATTCATTAGGCACCGCATAGCGGTGAATGGCGACAGTTTTGACTTGACGAGAGGCTAGCCAAAACTTGATGGCCAAATTGACGACAAGAAATGTTGCAAAGGCAAGGGTCATTAAAAAAGATTCGCTCATAGGGCAGAGTTTAGTCTGAATCAGTTGGGACATTGAACATCAGCGACAATGATGGAATGATGTCACAAAATCAACCCACCATTGCCGATTCGTCTATTTTGAAAAAATCTGACCAAAATTTGGTTTGGATTGACTGCGAAATGTCCGGCCTCGATCCAGAAAAAGAGCGATTGCTCGAAATCGCAGTGGTCGTCACTGGCCCCAATCTGGAGCCTCGCATAGAAGGCCCTGTGTTGGTTATTCACCAAAGTGATGAATTGCTCAATGGGATGGACGCTTGGAACAGTGGAACCCACGGGAAAAGTGGCCTGATTGAAAAGGTCAAAACCTCTGTTTTGAGTGAATCAGAGGCTGAAAATATCTTGCTTGATTTTGTTCAAAAGTACATTCCCAAAGCGGCCGCTCCTCTTTGCGGCAACACCATCAGCCAAGATCGACGTTTTTTGGTGAAATACATGCCTAAACTTGAAGCTTGGTTTCATTACAGAAACATGGATGTCAGCACACTTAAAGAATTAGCGAAACGCTGGAAGCCTGACGTCTATTCATCGTTTAAAAAACAACAAAAACATACCGCATTGGCCGATGTGCATGAATCAATTGATGAATTGGTTCACTATCGAACTAATTTTTTACAACTTTAAAGCTCATCATTGATCGAGCATTAGGGGAAACCCGAAAAGTGTGCCATGATAGTGACCGTTGAGCAATTTGTTCAACTTGTACATCTACCTCAAACCTTGTGTCCGGCTCACCGGAACAGCCACCCTGAAGGGTGTTGTGCTCCGTTCGAAGGTTGATGTTTTTTCAACCTTTAAATGGAACCCACAGGCTCAATACCTCGGGTCTTATCATGACTCATGCATCCGATGTACTTGCTGATACAGCATCACCAGAAAAAGCAACACCTGTCGTCACTTTTGAATCCTTAGGCTTAGCGCTTGATTTGATTCAAGCTGTGGACGATTTATCTTTTACGCATCCAACCACCGTTCAGTCTCGCGTGATTCCTCTTGCGCTCACTTTGCAAGACAAGCCCGTGAACGATCTCATGGTGTCGAGCCGAACCGGTAGTGGCAAAACAGCGGCTTTTTTATTACCCGTGTTACATACGCTTTTGTTGCAACAACAAGCGCAAGAAAAAGCACAGGCCGAAGAATGGAATGCAAAGGTCGCACAGGCCTTGGCCAATGGTGAAGAGCCTCCCAAGCGCGCCAAAAGAAAAAATCCAACACAACAACGACATTTCAAAGCTGCAACACCTGGTGCATTGATTTTGTGCCCCACGCGTGAACTCGCGCAGCAAGTTGCCAACGATGCAATTGATCTTGTCAAACATTGCAGGGGCTTGCGAATCGCTTGCGTGATCGGTGGTATGCCTTACCCTTTGCAAATTGCGCGACTCAATAATGCCGATTTGGTTGTGGCTACTCCCGGTCGTTTGCTTGATTTGCAACGATCCAAAAATATTCAGTTAGACAAAGTGCAATTTTTAGTGGTTGACGAAGGCGATCGCATGCTTGATTTGGGATTTGCTGATGATTTGGCTGAGGTACATCAGTTGACAAGCAATCGTCGTCAAACCATGATGTTCAGTGCCACATTTGCTCCACGCATTCAACAACTGGGTGCTCGCGTGATGCGAACACCCCAGCGTGTTCAGGTTGATTCACCCCAAGAACGTCACTCCAATATCAAGCAAACTTTGTTTTGGGCAGACAACTTGCATCACAAACGCAAATTGTTAGACCATTGGTTGAGAGACACTCAGATTGCTCAAGCCATTGTTTTTGCAAGTACACAAATTGATTGTGATGCCTTGGCTACAGACCTTCAACAAGCAGGATTTTCAGCGGTTGCTTTGCATGGTGCCTTGAGCCAAGGTCTTCGCAACAGAAGACTCAATGCATTGCGTGATGGCATGGTTCAAATTTTGGTTGCAACCGATGTTGCTGCGCGTGGAATTGATGTGCCAAACATCAGTCACGTTTTTAATTACGGTCTTCCAATGAAGCAAGAGGATTATGTTCACCGTATTGGACGAACAGGTCGCGCAGGTCGCGATGGCATTGCAATAACTTTTGCTGAATGGCGTGAACGTCGAAAGATTTTGGATATTGAAGATTACACCAAGCAAACACTCAATTCCGAAATGATTCCTGGTTTAGAGCCTACTCAGCGTGCACCACGGGCACCAGCACCTGGTGAACAACGTCTATTTGGAAAGCCATTAGGCCCACGTAGCAATGACCGTCGTGCGGGTGGTCCACCCAAGCATGGCTTTGGTGGCAATGCGCGCAGGGCTGGGCCAAGACCCGCCGCCAAGGCTGCGCGAGCTCGCTAATCGGACCTATTTTTCGGTGAGAGCGCCACTGAAAGATTTAATCAGTGGCTTGAGAATATAGGTTAATACCGTTCTTGTTCCTGTTTCAACGTCAATGCTGGATGTCATGCCAGCTTTGATGTTGATGCTTTTGGCTTTTGGATTGTTTTGGTCTTTATTGATGCGAACATTCATTTTGTAATAAACAGAGGTTTGACCTTGTTGATTTTTATCTGACAAAGTGTCAGGGTTTAAGTGAATGACCGTGCCTTTGAGCGCGCCGTAAATGCTGTAATCGTAGGCGTCAATTTTGATCATGGCCATTTGAGTTGACTAATTTCTGCAGGGTTGACTTTGCATTCAATGATCATGTCGTCACCTGCGGGTGCGATTTGCATTAATTCGTCTCCGGGTCGCAAGACGCCAACTACTGTATTGATTTTTAGACTTTTGATAATGCCTCCATTGGCGCTGTGATGTCGGTGTGGGCAAGAATACTTTCACGTTCTGTTAATTTGGTTTGATATGCGGCCAAGTCGTCTTCAAGCTTTGCAACCTCGGATCGCATATCTTCCAGGTATTTATTTTTGGTGGCGAAGTAACGTGCCTGAATTTCTGTGACTTGCCTTCGTGCTTTTAAGAGATCTAAATCACTTACGTCGCCGGTCTTCTTTAGTTTTCCATTCATGTGAAGTTCGGCCCTCGCCATATTGAGTGAGTCTTCGAGCGCTTTTAATTTTTCATTGAGCGATTTTTTTCGCTGGTTGTAAATGCCAATTTGCGCATCAATGAATTTGGGGTAAGCGTGCAAAGCTTTTTCAAATTGGGGTTCAGTGTTGGTCAGTTTTGCAATAGAAGCCAAGACGGTTATTTCAGTTTGCCGAACCTCCGCCATTTGGCGGCGTCGATCGCGTGTTGAGATGCTTCAGAATTGAATTTTTGATTCAGTATGCTGGGATGATTGTGGCTTGCAATTTCAATTAATTCTTTGAGGGTTTGCCCCTTTGTGAATGGGGTGGGGCGTAGAATAAAAGAAGTGAAAAGGAGATGAGAAACAAAGACTTATGACTAGGCTTTTTAAAAATAGGATTGAAATGAGCCATGACATGTCCAATGCATTAAAGTTTTTAAAAACTATTGTACTATAATTATTTTAAAAAATAAAATTAAAATTTTATTTTTTAGATCATTTGTCAAGGCAATAAATATTTTCAATGATTTAAATGTACTGAAATATGCACCAAAATGGAGGTTATTTATTAACTGCATAAAAAATAATACTTATTTTGTATATTTAGGAGGGTTAACAACAAGGG
>SHXN01000074.1 GCA_009693305.1 Limnohabitans sp. | reverse complement strand
GCAAATCCCCTGCCACGTACAGAAGTCGTGAGAAAGATTTGGGTTTACATCAAAAAGCACGGTCTGCAAGACAAGGTCAACAGACGCAACATCAATTCCGATGACAAATTGCGTGCAGTGTTTGGCAAAGACCAAGTCACGATGTTCGAACTTGCAAGTTTGATCGGCAAGCACCTGAGCTGATTTTTTTCAGACTCAAAAAAAGCCCCGAGTGATCGGAGCTTTTTTTATTTCAGAACCCTCGTCATGACGACGAGGGTTCTGAAATTACTTACCGGCAGGTGCAGGAGCTGCGGCAGGAGTTGCTGCAGGAGTTGGAGCTGCGGCAGGTGCTGCTGCTGGGGCAGCCGCAGGTGCCTCAACAGCAGGTGCTGCTGGGGCAGCCGCAGGAGCCTCAGCAGCAGGTGCTGGTGCTGGAGGAGCTTCTTTTTTGCCACAAGCGATTAAAGTAGCGGCCAACAAGGTTGCCAATAAGAGTGATTTTTTCATGGGAGTTTTCCTTTGGATTGAAGAGAAGAAATTTTAGGACGCGCCACAACCAAACAAAATGCTTAAACTGTGGCTGAGCCGATGGACTCAGGCCCCTTCAACTCAGTCTACAATTATAGGGCAATTCCCAAAAGAACCAAAACGGGGCGTTATCCGTCGCCCAACTGACCACTTAAGGGCGTGAATGAGCCCTCATCCAGCCGAATTTGACCCAGTCTCTCATCAGACTAATGGTTGCCTCAGACGCTTTTTGGAGATCGCTTGCTTCAAGGTATTGTTGATCCGCAAGTTTTTTGAGCAGTTGCGCATCGCGTCCCTTGGCGTACCAACTTTCACCATTAAAAAATATAAAACGATCGTCATACATCATTCGGCTTTGTGAATCAAGATCAACCCGTTTGAGCAACTTGGGACAGTTTTGAGATTGAAACCAGACTTGCGGTTTGGGCTCGGTCAAACTTTCGCCTAATGCGCGCTGCATTTGATCGGAATCAGATAGCAATTGAGTGAGCGATTTTTGAGCAAACCGTTGAAGCGAGCTTGGAATTTGCGCTGGATGGTTGACCGCTTGTTGTTCAGGGTCGCCAAACAAGAGTTGGGGCGACTCCACGTCAATTTCAAAACGTTGCAACAAATCCATCGCCAAATCCAAAGAGCGAGGCGCACGAAATCCAATTGAATAAGTCATGCAATCTGGGCCCACAGCTACGCCCTCATGCGCATAGTTAGGGGGCAAATACAAAAGGTCCCCAGGCTCCAAAACATACGCTTGCGTTGGAGAGAAATGAGCTAATATTTTTAAAGGCATTTGGGGCTGTAAACGCAAATCTTTTTGCGCCCCAATTCGCCACAGACGCGTGCCATGGGCTTGCAGTAAAAATACATCGTATGAATCAAAGTGAGGCCCGATTCCTCCGCCTTCCGATGCATAGCTGATCATGACGTCGTCATGTCTTGCATCAGGAACAAAACGAAACTGTTGCAAAATTTTTGCAACCCGATCGTTAATCAAATCCGCACCTTGAACCAACAAGGTCCAATTGGGCGTGCGCAATGCGGGCAAGTCTTGGGAACGAAAAGGTCCGTGCTTGAGCCGCCAAGATTGCGTTCGAGGATTGGTTTTGATCAATCGAGATGACACATCTTCTTTTTGGGCCATCTCAAAAAGCTCATCGCGACTCAAAATATATTCCATATCGCGAACAGCACCGCGCACCAATAAAGGCCGCTTTTGCCAATGCCGCTTCATGAATTGTTGCGGACTGATATTTCCCAAAAGATCACACGGTTGAAGTATCTTCATCATCTAGACTTTGTAAAACTGAGACAATTGTCCACCATGAACATATCGAAACCCTACATCGTCTCCCTCACCTGGCTTCTCAAAGACACTTTAGGTGAAACTTTGGATAAACTCGATGATCCCGTCGAATTTTTGATCGGCGGCCATGATTTATTCGACAAAATTGAACAATCCTTGTCGGGTTTAATGGGTTCTGTCGCAATAAGGAATTTTGAAGAATCTTACCTACTACCAGTAGCGTATTTTTCCTATGCCAAACACTACCTATAGCGTTCCTGAAAAACTGGGAATCCTTATTGCGACAGAACCCTTTTTGGAGCCACTGTTGTAGACGCCCCACGCCCTGCCCCAATCGGGACACATCCTTCGTGGCAAAGCACCAACGCAACCAGCCCTGCGCATCTGGGGCAAAGACGTTGCCCGGGGCCAATCCCAGCCCCGCCTCTTGGACCAAGCGCTTGGCAATAACGAGGGGATCGTCTCCTGCCCCGTGAAGCCTAGAAAAAGCGTACATCCCGCCCCTGGGAGACGCCACCTGTACTTGAGGCAATGGGGACAAAGCGCCCACCAAGATGTCTCTGCAGGTTTGAAGATGCTTGACCACCCTCGGTGTGACTTCGGATTCTCTTTGTAAAGCCATAATGCCTGCGCGTTGGGTAAACACACTGGCGCATGAGGTATTGAATTCGATGAGTTTGCCAATACTATCGGTCATATCGGCAGGCATCACCATCCAACCCAAGCGCCATCCCGTCATCAAATAACTTTTGGAAAAACTGTGAACCACAACCAAAGGGTCTTGCGTTTGGGCCACATCTAAAAAACTCGGCGCACAGTGATTGAAAGTGGGCTCATAGTAAAGACTTTCATACACCTCGTCGTCCAAAATCCACGTGTCTGTTGTTCGGCAATGCGCAAGAATTATTTTTTGTTCGTCGGGTGTGAGCGTCCACCCCGTTGGATTGTTAGGCGCATTAACGATGAGGAGTCGCGTTGCTGGTGTGATGGCATCGATGAGTTGTTGTAAATCCAACTGCCACGCGCCATTGATGGGCTTGAGTGCGACAGTTGTGAGTTGCGCTCCCATGATGAGCGCTTGCGCGGTGAGGTTAGGCCAAACGGGCGTGACTGCAACGACACGATCGCCTGGATCCACAATGGCTTGCACCGCCATCATCAATGCGTTGACACCCCCTGGCGTGACCGCAATGCGATTCATATCAATGAAATTGCCGCCATGGCCATGGCGATGAGACATCTTGTTGGCAATGGCTTGACGCAACTCGGGCAATCCCAAATTGTGAGCGTAAAAAGTTTCGCCTTGTTGCAAAGAATCGATGGCTGCTTGACATATAAATTCTGGCGTGACTTCATCACTTTCCCCAAACCAAAACGCGAGCACATAGGGACGCCCCATGGCCGCATTGGCCACTTCGCGGATTTTGGATTCAGCAAGAGAAAGAATGGATGAACGCATAGTGCCTCAGGGTTTTTGCATTTGACAAGTGGTTGGCTGCTCTGTTTGCGTTGAATTTAATTGCAAAATTGTTTTGAAACCCAATCCAGAACCTTCAACATCGTAGAGCAAACCATCGATTGATTTTTTTTGCATAACACCCACCACCATGGGTTGTTGCAATTGGTGATCAGTTGCACGCATCCACGCTTTGTGTCCCCATAATTCGATGCGTTGATCTTCTAAGGCTTTTGCAATGCTTTGTGCATCCGTATTTTTAGATTGATCGAAGGCATTAGAGTGCATCTCTAACATCACTTGCATGCGCAAGTGCATGTAATCTTCGGATGGTTTGGCAAATCGTTTTAAAAATTGTTGCTGCATCTGTTCTGCTGAGGCCCGCTCAAACTCTCGATAAGCGCGAGTTGAATGGGTTGCACGATTGCGCTTGTGATAGCGATCGTGTTGAAAATAAAAAAAACAAATACTGCAATAAAACGCGTAGAAGTTTTTGAAAAAAAACCATTTTTATTGACTTGAAAAAGAGTGAATTTGAGACAGTGGCCAACGCGGCAAAACATCAAACGCGTAATCTTTTTGATAGATGGCACAACCCGATTGAACACGCATGGCCGCGGCCAACGCAATCATTGCGCCATTATCGGTGCACAAATTCATCTCTGGATAATGCACACGAATATTTTTTTGCGCACACGCGTGATTGAGTTGTTGTCGCAAATTTTGATTGGCACCGACACCACCCGCAATCACCAATCTTTTTAAACCCGTTTGATCTAATGCAGCTAACGATTTTTTTACTAAGACTTCAACAATCGCAGCTTGTGTGGATGCGGCTAAATCGTTTTTATGTTGCTCCAACGTATCACCTAATTTTTTAGCTTGTGTGAGAACGGCGGTCTTAAGACCTGCAAAAGAAAAATTCAAGTTGTGGCTGTGAAGCAAGGGACGCGGCAATTTAAATGCTTGAGGATTGCCGAGTTTGGCCAATTGCGCGAGAACAGGGCCACCAGGGTAAGGCAAGCCCATGAGTTTGGCGGATTTATCAAAGGCTTCGCCCGCCGCATCGTCAATCGTTTCGCCCAATAGATGGTATTGCCCGACAGCATCCACTTGCATGAGCTGTGTATGACCGCCAGAAACAAGCAAGGCCACAAACGGAAATTCGGGTGGGTCTTCACTTAAAAAGGGTGACAGCAAATGTCCCTCTAAGTGATGCACGCCCATCACGGACAAATCAAGGGAAGCGGCTAATGCACACGCAACGCCCGCACCGACTAACAAAGCGCCAGCCAGACCTGGCCCGCGCGTGTAGGCAACGAGCCCAATGTCTTGCAAAGTGATATCGGCTTCTTTTAACACTTGGCGTATGAGTGGCAAAACGCGACGAATGTGATCTCTGCTCGCTAATTCGGGAACGACGCCACCATAGGCTTGGTGCATGCTGATTTGTGAATGAAGTGCATGCGACACCAAAATAGGAACACGATCGGCGTACTCAGGCGAATTCACTCGCACAAGAGCGACACCTGTTTCGTCACACGATGATTCAATTCCGAGTACCCACATAGGTGTTAAGTGTAGTGGGACAATAGGGCTTATGGCGATTGCACACTACATCAAAGAAATTGGACGCGGCAAAAAAGGCGCGCGTTCGTTATCGCGCGTGAAGTCGTCAACGGCATTACGTCTGGACTCGCCGCCGTTACATCGATGGGCGTGCCCCTCACTCACCGAACACATGCGCATGGCGTGATCTTTGTGACGGGTCATGCAACGCCTCACAAGGATGGCGTCGATTGGTCTCAACTCGCACAAACTGCCCATCAATCGCGCTTAACCTTGGTGATCTATATGGGCGTCAAAACATTTACTCACATTCAAACCGGACTCCTCAACGGTCTTTCAAAAGACACGCTCGTCTTGATCGTTGAAAACGCCAGTTTGGCCACGCAACGCCAAGAATCCACTCAATTAGATCAATTAGCCGATACAATGAATAAAAAAACTTACAAAGTCCGTGCGTGATTGTGGTGGGTGATGTTTTAAAGGGATTAGCCGCCCTCTCGAGCGAGACACCCATCGCGTGCGAAGATACCAGTATAACCGCTATCTAACCCCCAACCGGAATCAGCATGGACGCAGAACGCATCAATCAAATTGGCAACACACTCACAGACCTGAGCGCACGCGCATCAGATCTTCGGAGGTATCTTTGACTACGATGCCAAATCTGAACGATTAAGAACAGTCAACGCGTCCCGCGAAGACCCCACCGTTTGGGATGATCCCAAAAAAGCACAAGAATTAGGCAAAGAAAAAAAAGCGCTTGATGATGTCGTGTTGACTTTGTCACGCCTTGATCAAGAACTCGCCGACAACAGCGAGTTGTTTGAAATGAGTCGCGACGACAACGACGAGGCGGGACTCCTCACCTTAGAAACAGAATCTAAAAAAATCACAGCAGAAGTTGAAAAATTGGAATTCAGGCGGATGTTTAACAATCCCGCAGATCCCAACAATGCGTTCTTAGATATTCAAGCAGGCGCAGGCGGCACAGAGGCTTGTGACTGGGCCAGCATGTTACTCAGGCAATATCTCAAATATGCAGAACGCAAAGGCTTCAAAGCCACATTAGAAGATGAATCTCCTGGCGACGTCGCGGGCATCAAAGGCGCAACACTCAAAATCGAAGGTGAATACGCTTACGGTTTGTTACGCACAGAAACTGGTGTGCATCGTTTGGTTCGCAAGTCGCCTTTTGATTCGTCGGGTGGCAGACACACAAGTTTTGCAAGTATTTTTGTGTATCCGGAAATTGACGACTCGATTGAGATCGATATTAATCCTGCCGATGTTCGTACCGATACATATCGTGCAAGTGGCGCTGGCGGTCAACACATCAACAAAACAGATTCTGCTGTTCGACTCACACACGTACCCACGGGCATCGTCGTGCAATGTCAAGACTCTCGCAGTCAACACGCCAATCGCGATGTCGCATGGCGACGCTTGCGTTCGCGCTTGTATGACTACGAAATGAGAAAGCGCATGGACGCACAACAAAAGTTGGAAGATACCAAAACCGATGTCGGTTGGGGTCATCAAATTCGAAGCTATGTGCTCGATCAAAGCCGCATCAAAGATTTGCGTACCAACGTTGAAATATCCAATACACAAAAAGTATTGGATGGCGACTTGGACACATTCATTGAAGCATCACTTAAACATGGTGTTTGATTTTTTAAGGGAGACAAGCGATGTTGCGTGAAGGAACTACCGCTGTGATTCGTCGCGAAGACTATTGCGCCCCAGCGTTTTGGATTGACACCGTTGATTTGACGTTTGATTTAGATCCCGTCAAAACACGCGTACTCAACAAAATGACGGTGCGTCGCAACCCAAGCGAGCCCGTGCAAGCTTTGCGACTCGATGGTGAAGAGCTCAATTTGTCACGTGTAATGGTGAATGGCCAAGGCACGAGTTTTAAAATTGACGGCAATCAACTCGTGCTTGAAAATTTACCCCAAGGTAATGATGCGTTTGAACTAGAAATTTTTAGTACGTGCAACCCGAAAAAAAACACACAACTGTCAGGTTTGTACGTGAGTCAATCTTCATTTTTTACACAATGCGAAGCGCAAGGCTTTCGACGCATCACTTATTTTTTAGACAGGCCCGATGTGATGGCGATTTACACCGTCACACTCCGCGCCGACAAACAAGCTTATCCCGTTCTTTTATCTAATGGAAATTTGATTGAGCAAGGCAATTTACAGGACGGAAAACATTTTACCAAGTGGGTCGACCCGCACAAAAAACCAGCGTATTTATTTGCCTTGGTTGCAGGCAATTTGGTTTGCAGAGAGCAACGCATCACTGCGCGTTCTGGCAAAGAGCATTTATTGCAAGTGTATGTTCGATCGGGCGATTTGTATAAAACAGATCATGCGATGCATTCACTCATGGCGAGTATTGCATGGGACGAAGCGCGTTTTAGTTTGAGTTTGGATTTGGAACGCTTCATGATTGTGGCCACGTCCGACTTCAATATGGGCGCGATGGAAAACAAGGGATTGAATATTTTCAACACCAAATATGTTTTGGCCTCGCCCTCCACCGCAAGCGATACCGATTACGCCAACATTGAAAGCGTGGTGGGTCATGAATATTTTCATAATTGGACAGGCAACCGCATCACCTGCAGAGATTGGTTTCAACTGTCCTTAAAAGAAGGCCTCACGGTTTTTAGAGATCAAGAATTCAGTCAAGATTTGGCGGGCACATCTTCTGCACGCGCAGTCAAGCGTATTGAAGACGTGCGTGTGTTGCGTACCGTTCAATTTGCAGAAGATGCAGGACCGATGGCGCATCCCGTGCGACCCGACAGTTATATAGAGATTAATAATTTTTACACCGTCACCATTTATGAAAAAGGTGCAGAGGTGGTTCGAATGATGCAAACCTTGGTGGGTCGTGAAGGCTTTGCCAAAGGCATGAAATTGTATTTTGAAAGGCACGACGGTCAAGCAGTCACGTGTGACGACTTTGCGCAATGCATTGCCGATGCAAACCCCACGTCTGCTTTGTCGCAACATTTAGATGGGTTTAAACGTTGGTATACGCAAGCCGGCACGCCTCATGTGCATGCACATGGTCACTACGATGCAGATGCACAGCGATATACATTGTTGGTGAAGCAATCGTGCAGTCCCACACCAAGTCAACTCATCAAGCAAGCGTTTGTGATTCCTGTTGAATTGGGTTTGATTGCAAAGGACGGCAGCGAATTACTTGCATATCAATTGCGTGTGATTACTGAGCCTCAACACACATGGGTCTTTGAAGGCATTACGCACGAGCCTGTCCCCTCTTTGCTACGCGGTTTTAGTGCGCCTGTGATTTTAGAAACTGATTTAAATGAGGATCAGTGGCTCACACTTATGGCGCACGACTCCGATGCTTTCAATCGTTGGGAAGCCGCGCAACGCTTGTGCTTGCAATCGGCGATTCGTGCCATTCAACAAGACACACCGCCACAACAGGTTTTGTCGGATGCTTTATTGCAAGCCATGCGTGTTGTCTTGCGCCATCCGCAACTAGATGCGGCGTTCAAAGATTTGGTGCTCACCATGCCTTCTGAAACTTACATGGCCGAGCAACTCAGCGTTGTAGACCCACTGCGCATTCATCAAACTCGCGAAAATATGCACACGCAAATTGCAATGCAATTAAAAGAGGATTGGATATGGGCCTTTGAGAATCACAACACCGCAGGCACTTATGAACCCGATGCAGTGAGCAGTGGACGACGCGCGCTCAAAAGTCTCGCCCTCACCTATTTGTGCTTGGCAGATGCAAATGCAAACAAAAGCACTTGGCATCAAAAAGCATTGCATGCCTACAAACATGCCAACAACATGACCGATCGATCCAATGCTTTGAGTGCGTTGGTTAACTGCGGCGCTGATTGTGAGCAAGAAGCCTTGCAACACTTTCATAGCACCTATCAAAAAGAAGAACTGGTATTGGATAAATGGTTTGCCTTGCAAGCAGGCGCCGCCGATCGAGATGGACAAGGTATTCATCGCGTCAGAAAACTCATGAATCACGCTGATTTTAATTTGCACAATCCCAACCGCGCGCGCAGTTTGATTTCTACTTTTTGTCACGCCAACCAAAGCGCATTCCACAGAGCCGATGCGGCGGGATATGTATTTTGGGCTGAGCGTGTCATTGAGATTGATGGATTCAATCACCAAGTGGCTGCGCGTTTGGCCAGGGCCCTGGACCGTTGGCGTAAATTGGCAGAGCCTTATCGCTCATCCGCACACGAAGCGATTCAACGCGTAGCCGCCAGCAATCAATTGAGCAACGATGTGTTAGAGGTTGTTTTGCGCGCACTTGAGGAGTAAATAAATGAGTACATCACTGTCACGCTATTTGGTGGAGCAACAACGCGCCAAAGGAAAAATTCCGCCTGAGTTGCGTTTGTTGTTAGAAGTTGTGGCGCGCGCTTGTAAAAGCATCAGTCACAGCGTCAACAAAGGCGCATTGGGCGGTGTATTGGGAAGCGCTTCAACAGAAAATATTCAAGGCGAAGTGCAAAAGAAATTAGACATCATCGCTAACGAGGTGTTGATTGATGCCAATGAATGGGGCGGTCACTTGGCGGCGATGGCGTCTGAAGAAATGGACAGCATTTATTTGGTGCCCAACAGATATCCAAAGGGCGAATATCTGTTGTTGTTTGATCCACTCGATGGCTCGAGCAACATTGATGTGAACGTGAGCATTGGCACCATATTTAGCGTACTTAAAAAACCAGATGGCGTAGAAGATGTGAGTGAAAAAGATTTTTTACAATCAGGATCTCAGCAAGTAACTGCGGGCTATTGTGTGTATGGACCGCAAACCACGTTGGTGTTAACAGTGGGCAATGGTGTTGACATGTTCACACTCGATCGCGAGCAAGGCTCTTTTGTGTTAACGCATGAAGGTATTCAAATACCAGCAGACACCAAAGAATTTGCCATCAACATGAGCAACATGCGGCATTGGGATGATCCAGTTAAAAAATACATTGACGAGTGTTTGCAAGGCAAAGAGGGGCCGCGCGGCAAAGACTTTAATATGCGTTGGATTGCAAGCATGGTGGCCGATGTGCATCGCATATTAACGCGCGGTGGTGTGTTTATGTATCCGTGGGATAAGCGTGAACCCAGTAAGCCCGGCAAATTGCGACTGATGTATGAAGCCAATCCGATGAGTTGGTTGGTTGAGCAAGCAGGCGGTGCTGCAACCAATGGCAAGCAAAGAATTTTGGATATTGTTCCTACGCAGTTGCACGAACGCGTGAGTGTGATTTTAGGATCGAATAATGAGGTGGAAAGAGTGACGGGGTATCACCTCAAACCATGATGATCGGCATTGATTTAGGTGGAACTAAAATTGAAATTGCGGTGATAGACCCATCTCTGGGTATTGTTTACAAAGACCGCGTGCCCACTCCTCAAAAATCTTATTCAGATATTTTGAACGCACTACACACCCTCTTTGATAAAACCATCTCTCAACAAAAACTCCCTCACCCTAATGCCATTGGCATTGGCGTGCCGGGCTGTTTAGATCCTGTGACACAACTCGTGCGTGGGTCCAATACATTGGTGCTCAATGGTCAACCCTTGGGCAAAGATTTGGATCAACTTCTTCAATGTAAAGTGCATCTTCAAAACGATGCCAATTGTTTGGCGGTGAGTGAAGCGACAGATGGCGCGGCCAAGGGCTTGCAAGTGGTGTTTGCGGTGATTATCGGCACGGGTTGTGGTGGCGGTGTTGCTATTGATGGGAAAGCATGGGGCGGCAAAAATGCGATTGCGGGTGAATGGGGACACAACCCCCTGCCCTAGCCAAGTGTTGACGAAATAAACGTGCAACCATGTTGGTGCGGACAAGTGGGTTGTCAAGAAACATGGATCAGCGGAACGGGTTTTGCAAACGATCACTTGCGCATCACGGGTCAACAATTAAAAGCAGAAAACATCATCGCCAACATGCGTGCGGGCGATGTGAATGCTCAATTGAGTTTTAAAAGATATGTGAACCGATTAGCTCGTGCATTGGCTAGCGTCATGAATGTGTTGGACCCGGATTGCATTGTGCTCGGTGGAGGCATTAGCAATGTGGATGAAATTTATGAGTTGCTGCCGAGTGACTTGGTGAGGTATACGTTTACAAAGCC
>SHXN01000073.1 GCA_009693305.1 Limnohabitans sp. | reverse complement strand
AATCATGTTCCAAATGGAGTTTGCTGGATTTTCTCGCATAGGTGTGAGCCCTTTTTCAGAACTCAAAAACAACATCCCCAAATATCAAATGTTGCGTGACATCACAAATGAGCAACCGAGTCGATTTGGACGTTACGAATGAAATCATGAATCTTTTAAATAAAAAATCAATCTTGTTGCCGATTTGCTTTTTTGCTGTTGTGGCTACAACACAAGCGCAAGGCTTGAGGGCTCCCAATAATGGACCCAGCGCGGGTATCCGTGCAATTGAAACGCCCGTGTCGTCTGTTTCAAGCGTTCGCTCGTCCGACTTTATTGTGGCCATTGTTAACTTAGAACCCATTACCAATGCAGAAGTGCATCAACGCGTGCGCGAACTAAAAACACGCATACAAGGGCCAGAGACGAATATGCCGCAATCGCAATTATTAAGAATTGCATTGGATCAATTGATCGACGAAAAAGCTCAGTTGGATTTGGCCCGAATGAATGGCGTGCAAGCATCCGATGAAGAGGTCGCGCAAGGAATTAATAATGTTTCACAACAAAGCGGTCTTGACCAAGAAAGGCTCAAAAGCCAAATTCAAAAAGATGGATTAAGTTGGGAAGCGTTTAAAGCTCAAATTCGCAATCAAATTACTTTGCAAAAACTGCGTGAACGCGAAGTAATGAACCGTATTCGCCCCAACGACAACGAAGTTCAAGCTTTTATACGAGAAAACGAAAAAAAAGGCGGTCAACAAAATATTAGTTTGGCGCATATATTGGTTGTTGTTCCAGAAAGTGCAAATGAGACGAAAATCAATGCATTAAAAACAAAGGCAGAAAACGCGTTGACGCGTGTTCGAGCCGGCGAAGAATTTGCACGCGTCGCACAAGAGGTTTCAGAGGCAACAGATGCGCGTCAAGGGGGCAATCTGGGTTTGCGCCCCGTTGATCGTTTCCCTGAAATTTTTGTCAATGCGGTTTTAAAAATAAATGTCGGTGAGGTTATTGGTCCTTTGCGTACAGGTGCGGGTTGGCATATTCTTAAATTGATCGATAGACAATCGGGAAACGATCAAGACAAAATGACAACACAAACGCGTGCGCGACATATTCTTTTAAAAGTAAAGTTCAACACCAATGCAAACACCTTGCGCGCACAACTTTCACAAATCAAACAGCAAATTGATCGTGGCGCAGAAAATTTTGCAGACATGGCAAAAAAATATTCAGAAGATGGAAGTGCTGACAAGGGCGGTGATTTGGGTTGGGCCAATCCTGGCATGTTTGTGCCCGAATTTGAAGAGGTCATGAATCGTTTGGCGCCAGGACAAATCAGCGAGCCACTCACCTCGCGCTTTGGTGTGCATTTAATTCAAGTGATTGAAAGACGGCAGACGCCGTTGTCTGCGCGTGAAATTCAAGAGCGTGCACGTGCGGCATTGCGCGAAAGCAAGTTGGAAACAGCATTTGAAGACTGGTCGCGTGGTGTGCGTGGTCGCGCCTATGTTGAGTATCGCGAAGAACCCCAATAAGCTGCTGTGAAACACATTGCACGCAAAAGATTTGGCCAGCATTTTTTAATTGATGCAGGTGTTATTGATCAAATTGTGAGTTCGATTGCGCCCCAAGCGGGCCAACCCATGATTGAAATTGGCCCTGGCTTGGCAGCGATGACGCAACCCTTGCTGGAGCGACTGGGGCATCTCACCGTAATTGAACTCGATCGTGATTTGGCGCATCGCTTGCGCGCACGCCCTCAATTGCAAGTGATCGAGGCCGATGTTTTAAAAGTTGATTTTGCACTTCTCGCACAAAATCAAAATATAAAAAAATGGCGAATCGTGGGCAACTTGCCTTACAACATTTCCTCGCCTATTTTGTTTAATTTGCTCGATTGCGTTGAGGTTGTACAAGATCAACACTTCATGTTGCAAAAAGAAGTTGTTGAGCGAATGGTCGCCAAGCCCTCAACGTCGGCTTATGGCCGATTGAGCGTGATGTTGCAGTGGCGCTATCAATTAGAAAATGTACTCCTTGTGCCGCCGTTTGCATTTGACCCACCACCGCGTGTTGATAGTGCTGTGGTTCGAATGGTGCCCTTAGAGAATCCGCCCGACCTTGATTTTTCTTTGCTATCGCAATTGGTACAAGTTGCTTTTAGTCAGCGAAGAAAATTATTGCGTCACAGCTTGGGTCAGTGGTTAACCCGAAAAAATTATGCGGGATCGTTTGATGTGCAAAGACGCGCTGAAGAAGTGCCTGTTCAACAGTATGTTGAATTAGCACAAGAATTTCATACGTTTTGTTAGGCGGCTAAGCGTTTTTCTAAAGCCAACTTGGTGGCCGTTAATTCGGTAGGCAGATGATAGGCCAGCTGTTCAAACAATGTTTGATGAAGCTTTAACTCTTCAACCCAGGCCGCTTTATCAATGTGCGTTACCGTTTTAAATTGAGACTCTGAAAAGGCAAGCCCTGTCCAATTGATTTCTTTGAATGCGGGACTCACGCCAAAGACATGTTCTTCGCCAGCGGCCGTGCCTTCAATGCGGTCGATCATCCATTTGAGAACGCGCATGTTTTCGCCGTAACCGGGCCAAACAAATTTGCCGCTCTCGTCTTTGCGAAACCAATTGGCGGAGTAAAACTTGGGCAATCGGGCATTTGTTTTTGAAAGTTTTGTACCCAAATCCAACCAGTGTTGGAAATAATCGCTCATGTTGTAGCCAACAAAAGGCAACATGGCAAAAGGATCGCGTCGAACAACACCTTGTTGACCCGCCGCAGCGGCCGTTGTTTCAGAGCCCATGGTCGCGGCCATATAAACGCCTTCGACCCAATTGCGTGCTTCGGTCACCAGAGGAATGGTGCTGGAGCGTCGACCACCAAATATAAATGCATCAATTGCCACGCCTTTGGGGTCATCCCATGCAGAGTCAAGTGCGGGGTTATTAATGGCTGAAACAGTGAAGCGTGCATTGGGATGCGCAGCCTTTGCGCCCGTTTCTTCGGCGATGGCAGGCGTCCAGTCTTTTCCTTGCCAATCGATGCAATGTGCGGGCGCATCACTCATTCCTTCCCACCAAACATCGCCATCATCTGTGAGCGCAACATTGGTGAAAATCACATCTTTGTTGAGGCTGGCCATGCAGTTGGGGTTGGTGAGGATGTTGGTGCCAGGAGCGACACCAAAGTAACCCGCCTCTGGGTTGATGGCGTATAACTTTCCATCTGCCCCAGGCTTAATCCAAGCAATGTCGTCACCAATGGTGCTGACACCCCAGTCTTCAAAGCCCTTAGGTGGAATCAGCATTGCAAAATTGGTTTTGCCACAAGCGCTAGGAAAAGCCGCTGCGACATGGTATTTTTTGCCTTTTGGATTGGTGACGCCCAAGATGAGCATGTGTTCGGCCAGCCAACCCTTATCGCGCCCCATTTGAGAGGCAATACGCAAAGCAAAACATTTCTTGCCCAGCAACGCGTTTCCGCCATAGCCCGAGCCATAAGACCAAATTTCACGTGTTTTAGGGTAATGAACTATGTATTTGTCCTTGTTGCAAGGCCAAGCACTGTCCTTTTGGCCCTTTTGCAATGGTGCACCAACCGTGTGGATACAAGGGACAAACTCACCATCACTGCCCAAAAAATCATAGACAGCACGACCCATGCGGGTCATAAGTTTCATATTGACGGCGACATAGGGGCTGTCCGAAAGCTCAATGCCGATGTGTGCAATTGGACTGCCCAATGGACCCATTGAAAAAGGCACGACATAAAGTGTGCGGCCCTTCATGCATCCGTCAAAAAGAGGGTGCAAAGTGGCGCGCATCTCCTCAGGTGCAACCCAATTGTTGGTTGGACCTGAGTCTTCTTTTTTGTTGGTACAAATATAGGTGCGGTCTTCAACGCGCGCGACGTCGCTGGGATCAGAGCAGGCTAAAAACGAGTTGGGACGTTTGGCAGGATTGAGTGGTTTGAATGTACCAGCATCGACCAAAATTTGGCACAAGCGCTTATATTCTTCATCCGAGCCATCGCACCAATAAATATCACCGGGTTTGCAAAGGGCGGCAACTTCGGCGACCCAAGCGATCACTCGAGAGTTTTTAACGAACGCGGGACTAGCCAAGCTGATATTTATAGGCAAAGGGGTATTCATTTTGGATATCAGCCCATGAAAACAGCAATAAAAGCCAATAAAAAGATAACGACACCGCCAGCGACCGGCAAAACAATGGGCATAAGTGGAACGATGGATTCAATCACATCCTGTGTAGGCGCTGTCGGTTTATGTTGATCTGACATATAAAAACTCTCTTCTCAGTTAAGGGCATCCACTTTAGCTTACTGCAATTGGGGGTAGGTGTCGAGCAGATTACAGCTGTTCCCATGGTAGGCCATCAAATCGCCATCCATTGATGCTCGAGCGTTGGTGCTGGTCGTTGAGGTCGCCTTCAAACCCGTGTACGACGTTAATGACCTGGGTAAAGCCCGCTTCTTCAAGTGCAAGTGCGGTGTCAATGGTTCTTTGACCGCTGCAACAAATCAAAACAAGGGCTCGGCTGAGATTATTGGCCTCGGCCATTACAGCCGAAGTGAACGCATGCACATCGGGGGTGAATTCAGGGTATTCGTACCAAGGAATATTGATAGACCCAGGAGGCCGGCCCACGTACATGGACTCAATTTCCATTCGGACATCAATCAAAAGGGCTTCTTTATGGGTTTGTAAAAACTCCCAAGCGTGGCGAGGTAATAAATTGCGCATAGCAACGTATTATCTAGGCAATGAGACCGGCCCCCTTTTCTGAAATACCAAGCCCTGTTTTAAGCGGAGTTCACACGATTTTAACCGATGTTGATGACACGCTCACCAGCGCAGGCCGTCTAACGGCTGACGCCTATCTTTATTTAGAGCGTCTTTTTTTAAGCGGTATTAGGGTGGTGCTGGTGACTGGGCGTCCAGCGGGTTGGTGTGACCACATGGCGCGCATGTGGCCTGTTCATGGGGTTGTTGGCGAGAACGGTGCTTTTTATATGTGGATGGGTGAAACAGAAAAGCGATTAAGAACACGCCATTTCTTATCAGGCAATGAGAGACAACGATTACGTTAACGTTTAGACCACGCCAGAGAAGATGTATTGAAAGCCGTTGCAGGGTGTGGCGTGGCTTCTGATCAAGAGTTTCGACAAAATGATTTGGCCATTGATTTTTGTGAAGACGTCACACGTTTATCACAGGCGCAAGTCGATCACATTGTTTTGATTTTGCAAAAGCATGGGCTCACAACCAAGGCATCTTCAATTCACGTGAATGCATAGGCGGGCGAGTGGAACAAACGCACGACGGTGAAACTGATGTTGCAAGAGTTATGGAATATGGATTTAGACAAAGAAAAATCAAACATGATTTATATGGGGGACTCGCCCAACGACATGCCAACGTTTGAGTTTTTTCCACACGCGGTGGGAGTGGCCAATGTGATGGACTTTGTCGATCGCATGCCCATCATGCCCGCTTGGATGACACAAAACAAATCGGGCGCTGGTTTTGTAGAAGTCGCTCAAGCTCATTTACAATCAAGGTTATGAAACTTTATCAATACACACGCGCCCAACAACTACCACAACTTTTAAATCAGCGCATCTTGATTCTGGATGGCGCTATGGGCACTATGATTCAACGGCTCAAATTGAATGAAGCGCAATACAGAGGCGAGGGTTATAAAGGCTCTGATGGCGTGGGTGACAGATTCAAAGATTTTCATCGCGATGTTAAAGGCAATAATGAATTATTGAGTTTGACGCGCCCCGATGTTATTTTAGATATTCATCAGTCGTATTTAGCCGCGGGCGCAGATATGATTGAAACCAACACCTTTGGCGCAACGACGATTGCACAAGTAGATTACGACATGGCCGATTTAGCCATTGAAATGAACGCCGAATCTGCACGATTGGCCAGACAAGCCTGCGATCAATTCAGTAGACCTGACAAACCACGCTTTGCTGTTGGCGCATTAGGCCCGACACCCAAAACAGCCAGTATCAGCCCTGACGTGAACGATCCAGGCGCTCGCAATATTCATTTTGAAGATTTGAGACAAGCTTATTACGAGCAAACACAAGCGCTGGTTAATGGCGGTGTTGATGTCTTGTTGCTCGAAACTGTTTTTGATACTTTAAATACCAAGGCAGCATTGTTTGCCGTTGACGAATTTTTTGAAAACAGTGGCGAGCGCTTGCCACTGATTATTAGTGGAACAGTCACCGACGCATCGGGGCGCATTTTGAGCGGACAAACTGTCACCGCTTTTTGGTACAGCATAAGACACGCACAACCATTGGCTGTTGGTTTAAATTGTGCATTGGGCGCAGCATTGATGAGGCCTTATATTCAAGAATTAGCCAAGGTTGCGGACGAAACATTCATCAGTTGTTATCCCAATGCGGGTTTGCCCAATCCGATGAGTGAAACAGGGTTTGATGAAACACCAGAAGTCACCAGTCGGTTGTTACACGAGTTTGTTTCTGAGGGTTTGGTCAATATTGTGGGTGGATGTTGTGGCACCACGCCCGAGCATATTGCGGCCATAGCCAGCGTAGTTGAAACTGAAAAAACACGCTCTTTAAAAACGAATCGGTTTTATCGCGAAGTCGCAAAAATCAACCAATAAATACACCATGAACTCAAAAGCAACTTCACCACCAACAACGGTTCCTGCAATGAAGCTTTCAGGACTAGAGCCTGTATTGATTCAAAACGGTTCTTTGTTTGTCAACATCGGCGAGCGCACCAATGTAACGGGATCAAAAGCATTTGCGCGCATGATTTTAAATGGTGAATTTGAACAAGCATTGGCCGTTGCAAGACAGCAAGTTGAAAATGGCGCGCAAATCATTGACATCAACATGGATGAGGCAATGCTCGATAGCCAAGCCGCCATGGTGCGCTTTCTCAATTTAATTGCCAGCGAGCCCGATATTGCGCGCGTGCCCATCATGATTGACTCGTCCAAATGGTCGGTCATTGAAGCGGGCTTGCGTTGTATACAAGGCAAGGGCATTGTCAACTCCATCAGCATGAAAGAGGGCGAAAAATCTTTTTTGCATCAAGCCAAATTGATCAAGCGCTATGGCGCGGCGGCTGTTGTGATGGCGTTTGATGAAAAAGGTCAAGCCGATACATTTGCAAGAAAAAAAGAAATTTGTGAGCGCGCTTATCGTTTACTGGTCGACAAGTTAGATTTTCCGCCTGAAGATATTATTTTCGATCCCAATATTTTTGCAATTGCAACAGGCATCGAAGAGCACGACAACTATGCCGTGGATTTTATTGAGGCTACACGTTGGATCAAACAACATTTGCTTGGTGCGAAGGTGAGTGGTGGCGTTTCTAATGTGTCGTTTAGTTTCAGGGGCAACGATCCTGTTCGTGAAGCCATTCACACCGTGTTTTTGTATCACGCAATTCGTGCGGGTCTTGACATGGGTATCGTCAATGCAGGCATGGTGGGCGTTTATGACGAACTTGATCCTGTGCTACGCGAACGTGTCGAAGACGTGGTGTTGAATCGCAAACCTCAATATAAAGATGGAGATGCTCAGTTAACGCCTGGCGAGCGGTTGATTGAAATTGCCGAGTCCGCAAAAGGAATGGCCAAAGACGAATCGCAAAAAAATTTGTGGCGAGGCACTACGGATGCGCCTGCAAGCGTTTCGCAGCGATTGAGTCATGCGTTGGTGCATGGCATCACAGAATTTATTATCGAGGATACTGA
The DNA here is from genome assembly GCA_009693305.1 of Limnohabitans sp. Taxonomy (GTDB): domain Bacteria; phylum Pseudomonadota; class Gammaproteobacteria; order Burkholderiales; family Burkholderiaceae_C; genus Limnohabitans. The sequence goes on along the minus strand of SHXN01000073.1, from coordinate 3,279 downwards.
AGAAGCATATCAAGAAATTTTGGCCAAAGGCGAAAGACCCCTGCACGTGATTGAAGGCCCTCTTATGGACGGCATGAATATCGTCGGCGATTTGTTTGGTCAAGGCAAAATGTTTTTGCCACAAGTGGTCAAGAGTGCGCGCGTGATGAAGCAAGCCGTGGCGCATCTCATTCCATATATTGAAGAGGAAGAACGCTTGCAAGGAGCCGCAGGTGAAGACGTCAAAACAAAAGGCAAGATTGTGATTGCCACGGTGAAAGGCGACGTTCACGACATCGGCAAAAATATTGTCACGGTTGTTTTGCAATGCAACAACTTTGAAGTCATCAACATGGGCGTGATGGTCCCCTGCCATGAAATATTAGCCAAGGCGAAAGTAGAGGGCGCAGACATCATTGGCTTATCAGGCTTGATCACACCCAGCCTCGAAGAGATGGAAGTGGTGGCGAGCGAAATGCAAAAAGACGATTACTTTCGTATGCGCAAAATCCCATTGCTCATTGGTGGTGCGACCACCAGTCGTGTTCACACGGCCGTAAAAATCGCGCCTCATTACGAAGGTCCAGTTGTGTATGTGCCCGATGCATCTCGCAGTGTAGGCGTTGCACAAGGTTTGCTGAGCGACCAAGCGTCGCAATACATTGCAGACTTGAATGCGGATTATGTGCGAGTGCGCGAACAACACGCCAACAAAAAACAAACACCATTATTGAGTTTGGAGGCTGCAAGAAAAAATGTAGCACAAGTTGATTGGACGCAATACAAACCACAAACCCTTAAATTTATTGGTCGTCGAATGTTTAAAAATTTTGATTTGGCAGAGTTAGAAGCGTATATCGATTGGGGGCCGTTTTTTCAAACATGGGATATGGCGGGTGCGTATCCGGCCATTTTGCAAGATGAGGCGGTGGGTGCTGAGGCTGTTCGTGTGATGAGTGACGGCAAGCGCATGCTTAAACGTTTGATTGAGGGGCGTTGGTTGTCTGCGCAAGGAGTGGTGGGTTTGTATCCTGCTAATCGCATCGGCGACGATATTGTGTTGTGGACCGATGAATCGCGCACACAACGCGCGCTCACTTGGTATGGTTTGCGCCAACAAACCGAAAAACCTGTGGTCGACGGTGTTGCACGCCCCAATCGGTGTTTGTCTGATTTTGTGGGTAACGTGGGCGTGACCGACTATGTGGGACTGTTTGCTGTCACGTCGGGTTTGGGTGTTGAGACAAAAGAAAAATATTTTTTGGCTGATCACGACGATTACAGCGCGATCATGCTCAAAGCGTTGGCCGATCGATTGGCAGAAGCGTTCGCAGAGTGCATGCATGCGCGTGTACGCAAAGATTTGTGGGGCTATGCTGCGCAAGAAAACTTAAGCAATGCTGAGTTGATTGCAGAAAAATACCAAGGCATTCGACCCGCTCCTGGCTATCCTGCGTGTCCCGATCACAGCGTCAAGCGTGCCATGTTTGAGTTGTTGCAGTGTCAAGAAATTGGAATGACGCTCACCGATGGTTTGGCGATGTTACCTGCCGCGAGCGTGTGTGGTTTTTATTTGGCGCATCCGCAAAGTGCTTACTTCAATGTGGGACGTGTAGGCGACGATCAAGTCAAAGATCTGGCTGTGCGACAAGGTGTTGCGATTAAAGACTTACAACGATTGCTCGCGCCCAATTTGTAGTCAAAGATTTTTTTGCAAACTTATTTTTTTCGCCAGTAGCATGCAAACAATGGCCACGGCACAAACGCACACCATCAATATCAAACCGTAGCGATAACCGATCTCTTGTTGCCACAACAAACCCAATAGCCAAGGCGATAGGGCGCGCGACAAAGCCAATGGAACGCCCAGTATGCCATTGAGTGCGCCATTGTGTTCACGAGTCACATATTCGGCCATTGCTGTGCCTTTAACAATGGTGAGCAATCCGTTGCCCACGCCATATAAAAAAACAAAGGCAATTGCAAAACTGTGTTGACCATAACCGATGAGTAGCATTGCAAAGGCACTGGGTATTAACCACGGAACCCATCGATTGGCCTGATGAATGGGCACACGATCATTTAAAAAATACAAAACCAATCGTCCCAACGCTTGCAAGACACCGATGCTGGCAGGAACAGCAATGGCCCATGCGTTGCCCATCCCTGATTCTCTTAACAAACTCACCATGTGCGGCGGTAATGCGCTGGTAGCGGCCATCATCAACACAATGAATGCACCGAGCAACCAAAACGGCGCTTGTTTCAAATGGTGTTGGAGTGATTGTTTGCTATTCTGATTGGATGCGTGATGCGATGGAGGTTTGATTTCTTTGAGTACCCACGCATGTAGCGGTACACAGATGAATAAATTTAAAAAGGCCAAAACAGTAAGTGCATCGCGCCAGCCCAAACTAGATTCTAAAAATGCAACCAAGGGAATAAAGACAGTGCTTGCCAAACCGCCTAAAAAGGTCATGGTAATAATGGCGCGACGAAAATCATGCGGGTAATGTTGCGTGAGCACTGTGAATGCGGGGTTGTAAAGCGTGGCAGACCAACCCGCACCGATCAACATCCATAACGCATAAAAAGCAAAACTGCTATCGACCCATCGATGAACCAAAAACGCCAAGCCCACACACACCGAACCCCAAGTCATCACTTGTTTGGCATAGCCTTTGTCGATCCAGCGACCCACCAAAAACGCCATCAAGCCTTCGCACAACAAAGCCAAGCTAAACGCAAGCGATGATTCGGATCTCGTGAGATGCAGGTGTTGTTCCATGGGCGCCATAAAAAGTGCGAACCCATAAAAACTACTGCCCCAAGTGATGAGTTGCGCCAATGACAACCACCAGACCAAGGCGAAGTGGGGTTTTGTGCGCATATGCCTATCATAGTGAGGCTTCGCTGCGTCTGTATTGCATGGCCTCTGTTAGGTGATTGGATTCAATGGTGGGTTGTTGATTCAAATCTGCAATGGTTCGTGCGACCTTGAGGATGCGATGAACGCTTCTGCTCGACCATCCCATTTGTGCGCCTGCTTTTTCTAATAACTGTTGTGCTTCTGTGTGAATGTGCAGTCGCGCGATATCTGCGGAATTGAGCGCGTGATTAGCGATGCCTTGTCGCTCAATTGCGAATTGTCGGGCTTGTATACATCGGGTTTGAATGGTTTGACTGCTTTCGCCTAAAGGCGATTGCATCAATTCGTTGGTTGACAGAGATGGAACAAACAAATGCAAATCGATGCGATCCAACAAAGGGCCGCTTAAACGATTTTGATATCGCGCAATT
>SHXN01000072.1 GCA_009693305.1 Limnohabitans sp. | reverse complement strand
ATTCGCTTTATGAAATCCTAAGAGTTTTGGACCTAAACATGTTTGAAATAATTCCAATTTCTGCTTTGCTTGGTCAAATCCCAGATGAGACACAATTGGGGGCGTTCCCAGTTCAAGAAGAACTATTCCAAACGTTGGGACACTAGTGTTAATTTATCATTAAGGTAAAACTTAAAAACTAAAATATTGTTATAATTTAAATTATTTTACTCAAAATAAAAGAAGTTCTGATGCCGCATTTTATAAGCGTGTCTTATCTAGACATTGTTTTGTTGTGCTTTGCCTTATCCCTCATCGTTGCTTGTTTTTGGAGACAGCACTACAAAATCAATCAATTAAGAGTCAGAGTGACCAAGGCCCAAGCAGATCGCACAAAAATAGCCACCCACCTCACTAACCTCTCACATCATTTGCGAACACCCCTCATTGGTATGTTGGGCTATGCCGAATACATTCAATCGCATACGCGTGAGCCCATGATTACCTTTACCTGAAAAATTATTTTTGAAAACAAGGGACAATTACTCAAGCTTGTAGATTCCATTATGGATTTATCCAAGCTTGAGACCGGGAAACTCCATGTCAAATTACAAGAATTTAATCTACAAGAAATGCTTTCAGAAGTATTTGACACTCATCACCAGCGTTTGTCTGAATCGCAGATTATATTTCACAAGATAATTGAAATAAAACTTCCGTCCGTCCTGCACCAAGATAATGAGCGTATTCAATTCATACTCAATAGTCTTTTAGATAATGCCATTAAGTTCAGCCCTACTAACGCAGAAATTATTTTTCTGCCAATCTGTCATCTAAGGACGAGCAAATTGTATTTTCAGTAGAAGACAGGGGGCCTGGAATTCCAGAGCAAATCAAACCCTATCTTTTTAATGAATACATACCCAATAACGATTATGCAATGCGACCCCAATCAGGCGCTGGCTTGGGTTTATTGCTTTCACAAAAGTGGGCCCGACTTTTAGGTGGTGGAATGGGGTATTCCAATAAAGCAGATCAATGGAGTTTGTTCTACATCTCCGTTCCAGTTAGACACATTCAAACAGAAGTTATTTCATGAATTATTTAAACGTCATCGTCTTAGACGATGCAAGCGCCAATCGCATCCTTCTTGGCCTACTACTCAGACCACTGGGGCATCAAGTCAACGAGTGTAAAGATTTTTTAAAAGTCATGGAACTTTTAAAAAATGATGCTTCAATTTATACACATCTGTTGCTCGATATATCGATGCCCTTGATGAGTCGAACTGATTTTTGTGCCAATCTCAATAAGAATGCAGCCTATGATCACATCCGAAAGATTGGTTATACCGCACACGCCATGTCGCATGAAAGCGAGTTGATACTTTCAGCGGGTTTCAACGATATGTTGATCAAGCCCATCACCAGCTTTGAACTTAAACGCGCTCTAGGTCTGATCGAGAGCAATGTGACTATCGGGTCTTCGGAACCAGAGCATCGATAAAAATCCGGCCAGCACAACCAACACAATAGAAACCGTGGCAAACAGCGCAGATATTTCTGTGTCGCGTTTTTCAAGCGCGAAGCGCGATGAGAGATGCTGATAAATCACTTTCAAGTCGTTGGCATTGCTGGCTTTAAAAAACTCACCCGCTGTTATTTTGGCAACGGCTTGCAAGGTTTCTTCGTCCACCTTGGTGTAATAAGACCATCCTTCCATGCCAGGAATGAATCCGTCGGGTGTGCCAAAGGCAACTGTATAGACGCGTACACCGCGATCAGCGGCTATTTTTGCGGCGGCCATGGGGTCTGGGCCTGTTGTGCGTCGGCCATCGGATAACAACAAAATCGCGCCTGCTGTGTAGCTTCCAACGGGAACGGGTGGTGGTGGTGGTTTTTTTACTTTGGCATTGGGTCGCATCTCTAATGGACGAGCACCATAACCGCTGCCCACAAAATCACTGCCATAAATTGCAGCCTCCACATCAATACCTGCATCAGGCAATAAGGTGGCTAAAGCAACGAGTAATCCACTGCCTGTTGCAGTGCCTCTTTGCAATTGAAAACGATCAATCGCTGAAATTAAATCTTCGCGTTGATCGGTGACGTTTTGCACCAATTGAGCAGAGCCAGCAAAAGAAACAATGCCCACTCGAACATTGGCTGGCAAATCTTTTAAGAACTCTTTAGCGGCCGCTTGTGCCGCTTCAATTCGACTAGGAGGCACGTCTTGTGCCAGCATACTTCTGGAGACATCCATGGCCATCACCAAGGTGAGGTAATCTGCAGGCAATACCACTTGGGCGCTGGGCCTAGCGGCACCAATTAGCGCACTGGCGATTGCGCACAGCAGCAAAAATGGTGGTATGTGTCGCCTCCACTTGAGAGACCGCCCCAATGCAGGGCGAATGATGGACAAACTAGGGTAAACCACAGCCACGCGTCGTCTGCGGTTCAAAATCCAAAGGTAAAGGACGACCAGCAGTGGAATCGCTACCAAACCCCACAACATATCTGGCCAAATAAAGTGGAACATGATTGAAGGACTTTTTGTGAGGCTTAACTTTAACACTGCTTGGTATGATAAAGTTTATACCATGAAAAGAGTCGCCCTCTATAGCAAAAGACGCAACACCGATGAACCTCATGGGGTTTCGCCATCGGCTGAGGCCCAACAAGCAAACCTTGAGTCACCATCGCGCATCAGGCGGTGGACGCAAATGCTTTCTTCCAAATCAACTGTTTTATTTTTATTGGGACTTTGCTTGGGGCTATCGGGTTGGATCGCTCAATCTATTTTGCAAGCCCCACCACAGGCGCTTACGCAAGATGACATTGATGCTGCTGTGATGCATACCTTGCAAACCAAAGATCTGCCTTCTCGTACAGCAAAAGCGGCAGAGTTAATCCGTCAATCGGTTGTTCGTGTGCGCGGTTTTGGTGTGGATCCGAAAGACCCAAAAGCTGGCGAAAAAGAAACGGGTGTGGGCTCTGGCGTTGTGGTGATGCAAGATGGAACCATTTTGACGAACTTGCATGTTGTTAATATTTCCACACGTTTGGTCGTTACTTTTTTTGATGGTTTTGAATCGGTTGCACACGTGGTGGGTATTCGGCCAGAAAAAGATTTGGCCATCATCAAACCCGAAAAATTACCCGATGATTTGGCGCCTGCTGTGCTGGGTAGCACACAAAATTTATTGCCGGGTGATGAAGTGGTGGCTGTTGGATTTCCTTTTGGTATGGGCCCTTCTGTATCGTCGGGTGTTGTGTCTGGATTGAACCGCGAGTTTCAAGCAGAGGGCAAAAAAATCATCAGTGGGTTGATTCAATTTGATGCTGCGGCCAACCCTGGTAACTCTGGCGGACCACTGGTCAATATGGCGGGTGAAGTGGTTGGTATCGTGACGGCTATTTTGAACCCCAGTGGCGCTCGAACATTTATCGGCATTGGTTTTGCAACCACGATTGAAGAGGCTGGCTTGGCTGTGGGCATTCCCCCGTTTTAATTCAAACAAGAAAATGAGACAGGCATGATTCAAGACAACAATGCATGGAATCGTTCTTCAGCGATTCATGTGGTGCCACAAACTGCGGCTTTGATGGAGCGTGTTTTATTTGAAGTCAAACGCGTGGTGGTGGGTCAAGATGCGTTTTTAGAACGCATTTTGGTGGCCATGCTGGCGCAAGGTCATTTGTTGATTGAAGGTGTACCGGGCCTGGCTAAAACACTCACTGTTAACACTTTGGCACAAACACTGAGTGGTCAATTCAAACGAATTCAATTCACACCCGATTTGTTGCCTGCTGATTTGGTGGGTACGCGCATCTATAACCAAAAAACAGGAGACTTTTCAACAGTACTCGGTCCTGTGTTTGCAAATTTGTTGTTGGCTGATGAGATCAATCGCGCACCAGCCAAAGTGCAAAGTGCCTTGCTTGAAGTGATGCAAGAACGTCAGGTGACGATTGCGGGTGAAAGTCACAAAGTGCCAAAACCTTTTGTCGTAATGGCCACACAAAATCCAATTGAGACCGAAGGCACTTATCCATTGCCCGAAGCGCAAGTCGATCGTTTCATGATGAAGGTATTGATTGGTTACCCCACCGAAGAAGAAGAATACGTGATTGTGCAACGCGTAACGGGCCCTGCAACGTCGGTGGTTGCGGTTGCCACCACTGAGCAACTCACACAATTACAAGCCGATTGCAGAAAAGGTTATGTCGATCCTGCCTTGGTGCATTACGCTGTGAGATTGGTGTCTGCAACGCGTGACCCTGCACGCTATGGCATGCCCGATTTGGCCAAGCGCATCACGTTTGGCGCAAGTCCACGCGCCACCATTGGTTTGATTGAAGGCGCGCGTGCATTGGCTTTTTTACGAGGTCGCGCTTATGCATTGCCGCAAGATGTGATTGATTTGGTGCCCGATGTGTTGCGTCATCGATTGGTCTTGTCTTACGAAGCTTTATCTGATGGCTTAACACCCGACAGCATCATCATCCGAATTTTGCAAACGGTTGCCGCGCCCGATAAACCATTGGATACGCATGTTCAAATTCCTGCGCAAAGCTAAACCCGAGGAGCCTTTGGCAGAAAGTGATGAAGCCCTTGAGGCTTCATCCGAAGTTGCGCCCACTCAAAATCCACAAAAAATATTGGCGCGTCTTGAATGGACGGTGATTAAGCGACTCGACGGTCAATTGCAAGGCGACTATCGAACTTTATTTCGCGGTTCGGGCATGGAGTTGGCTGATTTACGCGAATATTTGCCGCACGATGATGTGAGACACATTGATTGGAATATCACCGCACGTATGCAAGCGCCATATGTGCGAGAGCATCAAGAAGACCGCGATATGACGGCTTGGTTTGTGATGGATTTATCGGGTTCGGTGGGTCGATCAGAACAACTGCAATCCAAACGACATTTGGCAACGACATTGGTTGCTGTTCTTGCGCGCATCCTCACTCGACGAAGTAACCCTGTGGGTGCGATGTTGTTTGCAAGCAGTCCACAAAAAGCAGATGTGGTGATTCCTGCGAGAACAGGCAAACGACATGTGTTGCATTTGATGGATCGAATCGCCAAGAGTGTTGCACCTGACAAAGGTGAAGAAACACATTTAGGTCCGATGCTTTTGCAAGCGCAAGCGTCGATCAAAAGAAGATCCACTGTTTTTGTGATATCAGATTTCATCAGTCAACCGGGATGGGAAGGCGCTTTGTCTCAATTGGCGCGTCGACACGAGGTGATTGCGGTTCGATTGCGCGACCCGATTGAAATGAATTTACAAAATATGGGCTTGGTGGTGGTGCAAGATGCAGAAACGGGCGAGCAACTTTTGATTGATGCGAACGACAGTGGTTTTCGTGATCGGTTTGCAGCGCTTGCCAAAGAGCGAGAAGAATATTTATTGGGATGCTTGACGCGCTCGGGCGTAGATTGTTTGGAGTTGCAAACCAATGAACCTTTGGATGAAGCGATTTTGCAATTCATTCAGTTGCGCAAACGCAGGGGGCAATGGGCAACGGGCTCTGCATCTGCGAATGCCCATCGCGAGATGCACCGCCCCTCAGTAGTGCATTGAACATGTTGGAGCTGCATTCCATCACTTGGATTTGGCCCTTCATGTTGTGGGGCCTGTGCGCCCTGCCCTTGATCATGCTACTTTATATCTTTTTAGCCAGACGATCAAGACAAAAAAATGCGCCTCTCAGTACCACTTGGACTGATTCGCATTTATCACACGGTGCTGTGCGTTCATGGTTTTGCAGACATGGATGTGCGTGTGTGATGGCATTGGGTATTTTCGTGTTGTTACTCGCCATGGCGCGTCCACGCGCTATTTTGTTGTTGCCTTCACGCATGGAAACGGTGATGCTGGCCATTGACAGCTCAGGCAGTATGCGTGCGCGCGATGTGCAACCGAGTCGCATTGAAGCGGCGCAAAATGCCGCACGTTTATTTGTCAATGGCCAACCCTCGCATGTGAAGTTGGGCATTGTGAGTGTGGCTGGTACAGCTGCTGTGGTGCAAGCGCCCACAGAGTCGCGCGATGATTTGCTCAAGGCGATTGACAACTTGCCATTGCAACGCGGATCAGCATTGGGCAGTGGCATTGTGATTTCACTGGCGGCTATGTTGCCTGCGTCTGGCATTGATGTTGATAAATTAATCAATCCCGAAATGCGTCCCGAGCAAAATCCTGCATTGACGCCTAACAAAAGCAATCAACCGATTGTTCCGAAAGTCAAGCTCGAACCCGGTGCGAATAGTTCTGCTGCTATTGTTTTAATGACCGATGGCCAAAGCAACATTGGACCTGACTTCATCAAGATGGCGCAAGTGTCAGCAGACTTAGGCGTTCGCATTTACACGATTGGCTTTGGCACACCAGAGGGCGTGATTTTGAAAGCGCAAGGCATGGCGATGCGGGTTAAATTGGATGAAGCTCCGCTCAAACAAGTGGCTGAGATGACACGCGGTGAATATTTCCGAGCCGCATCAGAAAAAGACATGGAAAAAATATATCAATCCTTGAGCATGCGCATTGTGATGCAAAAACATCAGATGTCGGAGGTGACCGCCTTGTTTATGCTGGTGGGGATGTTGCTAGTGACCATCGGTGGTGCTTGGTCGATTTGGCGACACGGTCGATTAGCTTAGTTTTTTATCAAAATACATGATTACCCTATGACTCCACTCTACTGATTCGATCTATACTTGGTTCAATTAAGAAAGTAAAGAGGTCTCGTTGAGCAAATGAACAAAGGGCTCGATTGATTGGCGCATGGCAATTGGTTCGTTGGGAAATTGCCTATGATGACGCACGCCCCACTAGCTACCCCTACGGACAAGACGCAAGCGGATGGATTCAATATACCCATGATGGGGTGATGTCAGCATGCATAGCACGCGCACAACGACCTCGCTTATCTAGCGCGAGTGTTCGCAGCGCACCTGAGCAAGAAAGATTAGATGCATTTAAAAGTTATTTTCAATATGCAGGGCCTTTTGATGTTCAAGAAACGAAGGATGGTATGCAAGTCATTCACCATGTTACGCATGCACTTAATCCTAATTTTGTTGGAACCGATCAAATTCGCAATATGAATTTTGATGACAAGGGATTTCCAACGCTTTCAGCATCTGATCAAGTTCCAGGTACTACTATCGATCGGCATCATCGATTAATTTGGAAAAGGTGGCTTAGCGCATGATTGATTTAAAAAAACACAGTGACGTATTTGAGAAAGCCAAGTTGGCTTGCCAAAGCAGGCATTGTTGGAGCCCTTATCCAGAGATGCCCAGTAAATATCCCAATTGGGCGGCTGAACAAGAGCGCGCTTTACAAACTTTCAACAAACAGTTGGGACGGCGCTTTGAATTGGATCAACCCGCTACTGTTGGTTGGATCAGTGAAGAAGTTTCACCCTACACACAATTGCCTTTGAATATTCAATACCCGCAGGCCAATCCTGACGTCTTGTTCAACGCCGCAGAAAAAGCCATTGATTCATGGGCCAAAGCCAGTATCGATGAACGCATTGCCGTATTGATGGATGTGTTGGATGTTATTTTTCATTCGCATCTGTTTGAAATTGCCAATGCCGTGATGCACACAGCGGGTCAAAGCGCCAATATGGCCTATGCGGGTTCTGGCGTTAATGCATTGGACCGAGGTATCGAAGCCTTGGTTTATGCCGAACAAGCCATGCGATCAGTTAAACCCCATGCCACTTGGGAGCGATCTTTTGGTCATGCGCAAATTGTTTTGGATAAAAAATATCAAATTATTCCAAGAGGTGTTGCTGTGTGCTTCACATGCGCGAGTTTTCCTACTTGGAATGCTTGGCCCTCCATGATGGCAAGTTTGGCTACAGGCAATGCTGTGATTGTGAAGCCTCATCCTGCCACTGTGCTTCCCATGGCCATTTCGGTTCGCGTGTTTCGACAAGTACTTCAATCCCATGGTTTTGATCCCAACTTGGTGACAATGTGTTTAGATAGCACAGAAAAACCATTGGGCAAATATTTGGTGCAACATCCCAAAACAGCCATGGTTGATTTCACGGGCAGTGCCAAATTTGGTCAATGGGTTGAAAAAAATGCATGCCCAGCGATCGCCTTTACTGAAACTGCAGGGTGCAATACGGTTGTCTTGCATTCTGCAACCGATTTAGATGCTGTTCTACGAAGCCTTGCAACCACGCTTTGCATGTTCAGTGCGCAAATGTGCACGAGTCCGCAAAATATTTATATACCTAAGACTGGAGTGAATACACCGCAAGGCCGCATTGGTTTGGATGAAGTGGCTAAACGACTGGCTAATGCAGTGGCACAAGTGGGGAGTGACCCCAAAAGAGCTTACATGATTTTGGCAACCATTCAATCACCACAAACTATCGCACTACTTAAGCAGTTGGAATACCAAGGGCGTGAAAGAGGCGAAGTTTTATTGTCACCGCAAAGCTATGAACATCCAGACTTTCCAAATGCCCGCACATCGACGCCATTAATGCTGAAAGTTTCAACGCGTGAGCGTGATTTATACGGTGAAGAACAGTTTGGCCCTATCAGTTTTGTGATTGCTTGCGAAGATGACAACGATGCCATCGAACAAGCCACACAAGATGTGCGCCAACTAGGTGGGTTGACTGCATTTTTGTATTCGACAGATGAGTCTTACATCCAACACGCGACGGAGAAGTATGCACGCGCAGGCGCCCAGCTCACCATCAATTTAACAGGACCCATGCCGCTTAATTTTGCTGCAGCCTATAGTGATTACCATGTGACTGGCTTGAATAAAGCAGGCAATGCAAGTCTCACACATCTGGCTTTTGTAGCCAATCGGTTTTGTATTTCGCAGTCCCGAAGACCTCGTATCGAAGTTTGATTTTTTAAATGTAAATTTTTTTTAGGAGAATCCAATGGGCATCAACGAAATTCCAGTATTAACAGGTGGGTTTGCGCCAATTACTCACGAAATCACCATCGATTTAACAGATGTTGAAGGAGAAATTCCAAAAGATTTAACGGGCATGTATGTGCGCAATGGACCCAACCGAAAATTTGAGGCCAATGGGCGATATCACTGGTTTGATGGTGATGGCATGTTGCATGCCGTTCGCTTTGAGGGTGGAAAATCGCAATACAGCAATCGATGGGTGATGACCGATGGCTTGCAAGAAGAGTTGAAGGCGGGCCAAGCATTGTGGCAAGGCATCAAAGATCCACCACGCAAAGATAGACCCGATGCGCCTCTTAAAAACACATCCAACACCGACGTGAAGTTTTATGCGGGACATTTGATCTCAATGTGGTATTTGGGTGGTGCGGTCTATCAAGTCAGACCCCATGATTTATCAACAACTGGAAAAATTGATGTAGACCCGCGCATTCAGGGTCTTCCAATTTCTGCGCATTCCAAAGTGGATGAGCGCACAGGTGAATTTTTATTTTTTGCTTATGGCAAAGAAGCGCCTTACATGCACTATGGCGTGATGGATAGACATGGCGCATTGAAAACATTCATGCCCGTCCAACTACCGGGGCCTCGATTGCCACACGATATGGCGATCACACCCAATTACAGTGTGGTACATGACTTGCCTTTGTTTTATGACATGGAAGCGTTTAATGCAGGCCGACACAAACTCAAGTTTTATCACGAGATGCCGTCTCGATTTGGCGTGATACCGCGTCACGGAACGCCCGATCAAATCAGGTGGTTTGAGGCCAGCCCCACCTACATGTATCACGTATCCAATTGCTGGGAAGAAGACGATGGACACGGTGGCATTGAAATTGTGATGACGGGTACACCATTTAGATTGCCGCGCGACTACAGGGGTAATGTCGACGTCGATCGTTTTCCAAAAATGTTAGCCAATTTAGAACATGACTTCATGTTTTATGAGTGGCGGTTTAATTTGCGCACTGGCAAAACCAAAGAGCGTGTGATTGATGACATCATCAATCAAGAGTTTCCAGTGATCAATTCTTGGATGCAAGGCTACAAGACACGCTACTCGTGGAATGTGTTGATGGGTCGATGCAACCGCGCAGAAGACCCTCGGTTTTGTGGCATTGTTCGCTACGACTTAGAACGCGACACCTGCACGACCTTTCACGGCGGTGTGCATAAATGGTTTAGCGAAGCGCCTTTTGCGCCTAAAGACAATTGGAAGGAAGAAGATGATGGCTATTTGGTGGGCTTTATGTGGGATGACTTGAAGCAAGCTTCCTTTATCACCATCTTTGATGCCAAAAATGTTGCACAAGGACCCGTGGCCAGCATTCGAATGCCGCAAAGAGTACCCAATGGCTTTCATGCCACTTGGGTCAGCGGTGAAAGACTCAAGCGTGGCTATTGATCACACCAGTGAAAACCCATGGTCGTAGTTGCGCAGGAAAAAATTGATCGCTACACAAACCAAGGTTGGTGGGGACACCGCACGCTTTGGGATTTGTATGTCGAGCATTGTCAACAAAGACCGCAAGCCACTGCGGTTGTTGACGCTGCCAATCGCAGTGATTTTGCATATGGACACAAGCAAAGTCTGACCTGGTTGACCTTATCACGCGCAGTCAACGCCTTGAGTTGGCATTTGTTGCAGCACGGATTGAACCGAGATAATGTAGTCATTGCGCAAATGCCAAATTGTGTTGAACAATTTGTGGTTTATTTGGCGTGTTCGAGGCTGGGCCTGATTGTTTCACCCGTACCGATTCAATTTCGTGAAAATGAACTCCATACCATCTTGGACATTACGCAGGCTAAAGCGGTTGTAACTTTTGCAAGTTTGGGACAAAAAGAAAGACAGCATGATGCTCAGAGGATGTGGCTGACTGTTCAATCACAACACACGCATTTAAAAAATGTTGTCGTTTGGGGAGATCAGCAAGCGCAACACATTCAAATCGAAGATATGCTCAAAGGCGTTTCGACTCTACAACTTGAAGCCATTGAGCATGCTCACAAAAAAGCCAACATCACAGCCAACGATGTTTTTACCATTTGTTGGACTTCGGGCACCGAGGCTCAACCCAAAGGAGTTCCGCGCAGTCACAACGAATGGTTGGTGGTAGCGCCCTCCATCATTG
>SHXN01000071.1 GCA_009693305.1 Limnohabitans sp. | reverse complement strand
TATCCATGGCGCCCTGAACAAGGTCCTCCAACGGTTTCACTATCCGCTGGAAGTCATGCTCACCTGCGTACGCTGGTATGTGGCCTACCCACTGAGCCTTCGGCACATCGAGGAGATGATGCACGAGCGTGGGGTTTACGTTGACCACTCTACTGTGCACCGCTGGGCGATCAAGATGCTGCCTGTGCTCGCTACCGTCTTTCGCAGTCGCAAACGCCCCGTTGGTCGAGGCTAGCGGATGGACGAGACAAACATCAAAGTTGCAGGCCAGTGGAAATACCTGTACCGCGCTGTGGAGCGTGCTGGCGACACAGTCGACTTCCTGCTGACTGCCAAGCGGGATAGGGCTGCGGCCCGTCGCTTTCTTGAACAAGCTGTCAACCTGCATGATGTGCCAGAGAAAATCACCATCGACAAGAGTGGCGCCAACATCGCAGCCGTTGAAGGCGTAAAAGCTGATGCCTGTGTAGATATTGTGCTGCGTCAGTCCAAATACCTCAACAACATCGTTGAGCAGGACCATCGGGCGGTGAAAAGAGTCACGCAACCGATGCTCGGATCCAAGTCATTTTGGAGTGCTCGAATCATCGTTGCAGGGATGGAGACCATGCATATGATTTGCAAGGGGCAGATGAAGTGCCCCAGCGGATCAATCCTGTCTGCAGCCAACCAGTTCTATAGTCTTGCGGCTTAATCGCTAGGTCAGCAAGATGACTTCTTTCGACCAGACCCCACTAATGCGACAGAGCCAAGGTTATTCAATTGCAGTCATTTCATGAACCCAATCACCGTAGCCCTCTGAAGCTTGCAATACCTCAGTGAGGTAAATGGCCGGTAATTCATAAGGATGATGTTTCTCGACAAATTTCAGTAATTCATCAGCACGCATAAACGTAGACTTACAAAGCAATCGCCACTCATGCTCATGCTTTAACTGTCCTTTCCAAGGATATAATCCCTCAATCGATTCGATTTGCACACAGGTGACCAGTTTTCCTGAAACCAAGGCGTTAGCGAGCCTGACCGCTTCTTCCCTGAGCCAACAGTAGTATGTAATTCAATTAGTTTCATGATGTTTTAACGCGAACCGGTGAATCACTACAAACGTTGCCCTTCAATCCCCCCAAATCATTAATATTTAACACGTCAACTTTCCTTTCAAACAGGCAAATTTAATAATCTTTGTTTTTAAAGTTTGGCAGCTCTTTTTTATGGCTTTCGATATTTTTTATCTCAGCATCGATAATGATACTGTCATTATTTTGTGAAAATTTTGACCATACATTCATTTTTTTTCTCCATTCGTTATAGGTAGTTATAACCATAACTGAGTTAGGCTTACGACCAGTAAAGACCCAAGAGACTAACGAAATCAAAAAAAGTACAAGAATAACTAAAAGTAATACAACTAAAAATAAAATACCTAATGAAAAAAATAGGATTCGAAAAATTAATTTCATTTTACGTGAGGAAAATAAGTTAATACAGGATAAAGATTCGTTACATCATAGTAGATTAGTGTGAAGTCAGTTTATTGTGGATACTTGATATGAGCCACGCAAGACTTTTTTGAATAACCGCCAAAAAGATATCTTTCATTTTTGACTTTTCAAACAGATTCGTAGAAGAACTTTGCAATAAACCAAAATAAAAAGTTCGTAAGTAATTATTAAATAAGGTTCTGTCGCAATAAGGAATTTTGAAGAATCTTACCTACTACCAGTAGCGTATTTTCCTTATGCCAAACACTACCTATAGCGTCCCTGAAAAACTGGGAATCCTTATTGCGACAGAACCTTTTTGCGTCTTGTAATGCGCGTTGAAATGCGACGGTGGCGTAACCGTATGAATCAAAGGGCACTTCGCCTTGACGAACACGATTCCAGTCTTGACGCCAATCAGAGTGACCAATGCCAATGAAGGCAACACTTCGATGGAGAGGAATTTTTTGTTCCATCAAGGAATCTATCCTATGCTTTTGTTTACTAAATAATTTTTTTCAAGAATTTCTTGTGTTTTACCGCGATGCACTTTGCCTGTATCGGTGAGTGGTACTTCATCGTCTTTGACAACCAAAATATAGCGCGGTATTTTAAAAGCGGCTGCAGATTTTTTGCAATGAGCCAATAAGTCTTTGATGTCGATGGTTTGACCCAGATAAGCAACCACCATCGCTGCAACAATCTCATCGCGTTCTTTGTCGGGTAAACCCACCACCACGGCTTGTCGCACTTGTGGATAGCTATGCAATACGTCTTCTACATCAACGGGCACCACATTGATGCCACTTGTTTTAATCAGCTCTTTGTAGCGACCTCTAAAAGTTAAACTGCCATCTTCTTCAATCACGCCCACGTCGCCTGTATGAAACCAACCTTCGGCGTCAATCGTTTTGCGTGTGCGTTCTGGGTTTTTGTAATAGCCTGGTGTGATGTAACCGCGCAAAAGAATTTCACCAGTAGTCCCTTTGGGCAATGTTTGTTGCGTATCGGGGTCAATGATTTTGAGCTCAACGCCCGTGAGCGGTTTGCCTGCGTTGCGCATCTTGGTGGCCAATGGTGCGAATGCATCGGTATCGCAACTGTGTCCATAGCCTTCGGTTAAACCGTAGCCGCTGATCATTTCGCGCGCGCCCATTTCGTGCATCAAGTGAATCACACCAGATCGCACGGTACCTGTGCGCCATGCAGACAGATCAAACTTGTGTCGATGGGGGTAGGCATGCATGGCAAGCGCAATGTTGGGAAGCGTGTAGATGCCTGTGCAGCGTTCTCTCTCCATGGTTTGAAAGAGTTCATCGATGTCGTATTTGAATAAGATCACCAATGAGCCACCATGCGTCATCACGGCAAATAAACCATTGATGCAAGTCAAACTCCAAAACATCGAAGTTGGCATTAGCATTCGGTCCACTTCGGTGAGGTACATGCGTTCACCAATGCCGTGTGTATTTTCGATGCATCCACGGTGAGTGAGTTCGACTGCTTTGGATCTTGCTGTTGAGCCCGATGTAAATAAGAGGTAAGCGGTGTCATCAGGCCTTACATTTTTTTGTAATGCATCAATTGATGCATCATCGACACCATCAGCTAATTTTAATAAAGCCTCGTATGTCATCGCACCCGGCAATAGATCATTGCCAAAGCCAATAATTGTTTTGAGCAAGGGCAAGGCTTGTGATAGATCGCCGATCTCTCGCATGGCTTCGCTGTAGTCATTGCTTAAATATTGATCCACCATGATGAGGATAGACGAATCGGTGCTCAGCAACGCATGTTCGAGCTCCATTTTTTTCCACCATGTATTGACGCCAACCAAAATACCGCCGAGGAGCGTAACCGCAAAATCAATCACCAACCATTCGATTTGGTTGCCCATGATGAGTGCAACTTTGGTATCTTTTCGAACGCCGAGTTTGTAGAGTGCTTTTGCAAGGTGACGCACTTCGTGTCTAAATTCGTTATAACTCAATCGTCGAACGTGATCGGTTAAAAAATTGCGTTCGCCATAACGCTCGGCCATTTCGTTCATCAGCCCTGCAAAGGTGCGATTGCGTGGTAAATCCATTTTTTCTTCCAGTTGTTGCTTGAGATCTTAAAGCCCAGGTTTTAAGATGATGCGTCCAGTGGATCGTCCTGACTCGACGTCGCTGTGCGCTTGTGCCGCATGTTCGAGAGACATCTCTCCTGTGATGACGGGTTTGATGTCACCGCGTACCACCAAATCGAGTGCGTCTTGGAGTTGTCGTTTGGATGTGCTTTTTGCGCTCATGATGGAGATGTCTCGCATGAACAATTGAGCGGGATTGAGTTTGACAAAGTCGCCTGTGACTTGTCCTACAAAAATCCAACGTGCACCTATAGCCAAACTGCGACGTGTCGCTTCAAAAGTAGGGCTACCCACATTGTCAATCACCACATCAACACCGTTACCGCCTGTTGCTTCTTTGACGGCGTCAGAAAAATCTTCACCGCGTTCAACTAATAGCACTTCATGCGCGCCATTGTCTAAAATAATTTTTTGTTTTTTTTTAGACGATGTAACAGCGATGACGTATGCACCCGCCAGTCTTGCCAACTGAATGCCATGAACGCCTAAGCCACCGCCTGCGCCTGTGACCAAAACTTTTTCTCCCATTTTGACTTTGCCCACGTCTCTCACAGCGTTAAGTTCGGTGCCGATAGCGCAAGAGGTGATAGCGGCTTGATTGAATGACACGCCTTGCGGTATGTGACAAACACCATCTTGTTGAGCAGCAACAAACTGGGCATAGCCACCGTTGAGTCCGATGTCACCTAAAAATTCACGGTCGTTGCAAGATGTTTCGCGTGAACTTCTGCAATACATGCAGTGACCACAAATGTGTCTGCGTTGTGTGGTGGTGACACGGTCGCCTGCTTTGAATCCAAAAACTTGCGGGCCTATTTTTTCGACAACGCCCGATACTTCATGGCCCGGTATCACAGGCATTTTGATGCCGCGACGCAAAACGCCGTTGCGTGTGACAACATCGTGAAAACAAACACCGCAAGATTCCACACGAATCAACACATCGGTGGGGCGCATGTCGGGAATAGGCACGTCTCTTAAATGCATGACTTCGGGACCGCCTGGGGCGTCCACCACAATGGCTTTCATGGTTTGTGTCATGCGACGTCCTTTTCAAATTTTACCAAAGTGACGTCTGGTGTGAGTGCGTCAAAACAAGCCTTGACTCGCATGCCAATATGCAGTTCGCTATTTTTGACGCCAACCAAGTTGCTGTAAATTCGAATGCCTTCATCCAGTTCAACGAGCACCACGTTATAGGGCATCTCGGTTTCAAAACCTTTGAAGTAGGCTCGATGAAAAACACACCAAGACCAGATTGAACCTTTGCCACTGACTTGTTTCCAGTCCACTTCCTTGCTGTGACAATCAGTGCACATTTTTTTAAATGGATATCGATAGGTGTTGCATTGCTTGCATTGTTGAACCATCAAGCGATCTTGTTGTGCGCCGTGCCAATGGGCTTGATTGAGTTCATCGATTTTGGGAAGGGGTTTAAAATAATTGCTCATACGGAATCCTTTCCGTAAATAATGGAAGTAATCAAAGGTGCAGCACACATGTATTGAATCAACTTGGCATTTTTGACTTGTCTTTGATTGCATTCGCCGCGTATTTGCCGAACGGCCTCAACGTTGAGTCCCCATCCCTGCATATAACTCTCTGATAAATGACCACCGCTGGTGTTGGTTGGAAACTTACCGCCCAATTCAAGCCGGCCGTGTTGAATCCAATCGCCACCTTCGCCTTGTTTGCAAAAACCAAATCCTTCAAGACTGAATAACACGGTGGGTGCAAAGTTGTCGTAAATCATCAATGCATCGAGATCTTCGCGTTTGACGTCTGCCATTGCATATACATCGGTGGCGGCTTTTTGTATGGCGCTATGCCACAAATCGTCGGGTGGAAACGTGGAATCTTTGAGTTTGCTCGATTGAGAAAATCCTCTGATGTAAGCAGGTGGTTTTTTCATGTCTTTTGCATGATCTGCACTGGTGATGATGAGCGCAACGCCACCATCATTGATCATGCAGTAGTCATAAATATGCAAAGGCTCTGCAATGAATTTGGACGATTGATGTTGTTCGACAGTGATGAGCTCACGCATCACGGCCGATGGATTGAGCGACGCGTGTTTTCTAAATGCAACTGGTATAGTTGCGAGTTGCGCGCTGGTGGTGCCATATTGATGCATGTGACGTGCAAACATCATCGCGTGAACAGCGCCAGGAGATGTCATGCCATAGGGGAAAAATTGGCCTGCACCACCACTGCCGTAACGATCGCCTTCGCCACCGTATTTGTCGCCAGCTGATCGACCATCATTGCCATACACCAATGCAATGGTTTTTGCCATGCCAGACGCAATAGCCATGGCTGAAATTTGAATCGATACACCCGACATGCGTCCTTGACCTGGTGTGGTTAATGCAAATCGTGGATTCAATCCAAATGATTCACTGAACCGTTGATAGTCAGGAATGCGATTGACGATGACACCATCGATGTCGGCTGCGGTGAGTCCACAATCGTTGAGCGCTTCTTTTAAAGCCCATGCACCTAAGTCATAGGTGTCCATGCCAGGCAAGCGACCAAATTGCGTGGTGCCAACACCGACGACGGCGGTTTGATTTTTGAGATGAGGCGAGGGCATTTGTTCAACCTTTTGTGTTGTTATGTTTTGGATTGATGCCCATACAAGCGCAAGGCTTGGGGCGGGATATGGATCCAAACGGTTTGACCGTTGTCTAAATGTTGGGGAGGACTTAGTTGTGAGCGAACTTGTAAGCCACCAATATTGACGTAGACATCGGCCACGTTGCCCAGAAAAAATGTATGGCTGACTTGCCCTTGCCACACATTAGCGCCTTGCAACGGTGATGTGGAGACTATGACTTGTTCGGGTCGACTCATCACGTCAACGGATTGACCTGTTGCAAACTGTCCATGTATGCAATCGATTTGCATGTGTTCACTCAACTGCACACGCGTTGTTTCACCCGATTGTATGACTTGGCCCGTATGAATATTGGCAAGACCAATGAAATCAGCGCCAAATACGGAGGCTGGATTTTCATAAATATCAACGGGTGTGCTGATCTGATCAATTAAACCTTCGCGCAATAAAACAATGCGATCGGCAACTACCATAGCCTCTTGTTGATCGTGTGTGACATAAACCGTGGTGATGCCTAAAAGTTTTTGCAATTGACGCAACTCAAAGCGCATGTGCTCGCGCAGTTTGGCATCCAAATTGGACAGTGGCTCGTCAAACAACAAAACGCGAGGCTCTAAAACAACAGCGCGAGCGAGTGCAACACGTTGTTGTTGACCACCGCTGAGTTGACTAATGGCTCGTGTTGCGTATTCTGTTAAACCAACCAACGAGAGTACGCGCTCCACTTTTTGTTTGATTTGTGATGTTTCAATGCCTTGGAGTTCGAGTCCGAAGGATACGTTTTCTTCAACTGTTTTGTGTGGCCACAATGCATAGGATTGGAAAACCATGCCGATGGAGCGTTTTTCGGGGGGCAATGAAAATTGAGACGAAGAAACCACTTTGTCATTAATTGAAATTTCTCCACAGGTGACATTTTCTAAGCCAGCGATGCACCTGAGGATTGAAGTTTTTCCGCATCCGCTCGGGCCTAAGAGAACCAAAAATTCGCCATTTGCAATTTCCAAACTCACATCTGCAACCGCACGATCCCGGCCATATTTTTTAACCAATCCTCTAATTGAAATGTGTGCCATATTGGATTTGCCTTTTTAAATACCTATTCATTCAACTGCCCAGTGCTTTTTCAAATTTGACGCGAAACACTGCGCGAGTCAATACCACCAATAACAGCATCATCACTGTTTGCGTGACGCCCACGGCGGCGGCAAACTGATAATTGCCTGCGTCCATGTAGTGCCAAGTGAGCACTGATAAAACTTGACTTTTTTGTGTGTAAAGCAAAATAGATGCTGACAATTCTTTGATACTTTGAAGCATGACAAAAACTAAAATTGCAATCAATGTGGTTTTCATGAGTGGCATGGTGATAAGTCGCAGTACTTGCGCGTTGTTTGCACCTGACATGCGTGCACTTTCTTCCATCTCGGGATGCAATTGCAAAATGCCAGATCGACTGGTCATGATGCCGTAGGGTAAAAATTTGGCAATGTAGGCAAGCAACAATACCCACGCAGTGCCGTACAGCGGCGTTTGAATGTAAAGCCATAACAAGCCCAGCCCATAAACAAGGCCTGGTACGGCAACGGGCAACGATCCAGTAAATGCTAAAAAGCGTGTGGATGAACTGGGTTTGCGAGCATCCATATAACTGATTGCAAAGCCCATCATGACGCACACCGCACCACTCAATACGGCCAACCATGCGGTGTTCCATAGCGCATTCAACATATTTTGCAGTGTGAAGATTTGCACGTAATGCATCAAGGTGAATATTTGACTGGTGATGACGGGTGCGCTGTACATCATCAACGAAGACATCAACATACCTGCAATTGGCAAGACCACTGCTGACAAGATATAGCCGATGATCAACACCCACGACAAAACTGTCCATCGACCTAAATTCATGGGATTGCTTCGAAAGCCTTTGCCACTCAGAGTGATGTAGCGCGTTGAAAGGCGAGTGAACCAGCGTTGCAACAGCATACCAATCATCGCAATGATGAGTAGCATGCTAGCTGCTGCTGCCGCATGCGCTTGATGCACAGGAAATGCAGTTGAATCTTGATAAATGCGCCAAGGCAATGTGGTGAAACCAAATGTGGAGCCGATGAGTCCAGGGATGGTGTACATCTCTGCAGAAAAAATAAAAACCAACAGTGCGGACGATAAAACCGATGGAACTTGCATCGGCAGTGTGATGCGAAGCAATGTTTGCATGGGCGTTGCGCCACTCGCTCTGGCTGATTCTTCAAGCGACGTGTCCATCGATCGCAGACTGCTAGATGTGAACAAATACATGAGCGATGTAAAAAATAAACTCATCACCCAAACAATACCGCCAAAACTCCAGATATTGAAGATAGGCTCCAACTCAAAACGCAACCATTGCGCGATGCCAATGAGTGTGACATTGATGAAACCTGTTTTGACTGAGCCTAATGCAATCCATGCAATCAAGCCAGTGAAGGGCGATAAAAACATGGGAATGATGACCAATAAATCAAAAGCACCTCTGAAGGGTAAATCGGTTCTGGCCAGTATCAATGCCAAGGCAACACCTAATGTGACTGAGATCGCAGTGACGATGGACGCTAAATAAAGTGCGTTCCAAAAATACTCTAAATATTCTTGACTGGTAAAAACATTAAGAAAAGGAACCAAGCTTCGGATCTGCGTTAGACCCGTTTTATTTTCTTTGTAAAAGGCCGCATCGATGGTGTAGATGAGCGGTACGACCGCAATGATCAGTACCGCAACGATCAACACGAACCATAAAATTCGCGATAGCTTGAAATCAACGCGCATCACGTAGCAACTTGGCCCACATGTCCATGTCTTTGTGATAGTCCGCATCCCACCGCTTGAAATCGGGTTCATAACGTTTTTGGATAGGACGGTACCAAGCTTCAGAAGTTACTTTGCGTTTATCAGGAACGCCGTTGATGGTGGTGGCCGTTCCATATTTTTGTTGCAAGGTCATTGCACCCTCTGCACTCATGGACCAATTTTGAAAAAGTCTGGCGGCATTGGGGTGGGGCGCGTATTTGGATACCGCTTGCCATGAATTGCCATAGTCTGGCGTTGGCGTTGGGCGAATCCAGCGAATGGGTGCGCCTTGCAACCATTTGGTGTTGGCGATGCTTTCCCATGTCCAATAGGTGAAGTCATGCTCACCCGCGATCACGCGATCTAAGCCCACCAATACTTCTGAGTATACCGCTGGTTTTTGTGCAGCGAGTTTTTTTAAAAACTCAACACGGTAATCGTCTTTCATTTGTGGATCTAAAAACATGTGAATGCTTGCATAGCAAGCACCGCATTTCATGGTGGATACGGCAAATCGACCTTTGAAGCGAGGGTCGAGTACACCTTTCCAACTGCTTTCCAAAATTTTGACTTCTTCTGCAGTGAGTTTGTTCACGTTGTAGATGATGGCATTGTCTGTGGTGTAGTTGGCATAGGAATGATTTTTGATGCGAAATGCAGGACTGAAGCGATCGTGCATCGACACTTTCCATTCGGCAACATGTCCTTCATCGATCAATTCAATCATGCTGGGTCGATCGCTGATGTGAAGAACGTCTACAAAGTGACGTTTGGCTTGTACTTCTTGCATGAAACGTTGGTATTGCTGAACACCCACAATGCGCAAGACTTCAACTTTGATACCAGGGTATTTTTTTTCGAACTCGTTGGCTACTTCTTTCATTGGTTCGATCGGACCACTTTCGTACCAAACAACCGTACCTTCTTTTTTGGCGGCTTCATACAGCTTGGCTTCATCAGTGGGGTAGGTTTGTGCACTTGCAATGAACGCAACACTGATGACTGCAAGAAGTGCAATGACTTGTTTTAAAGAATACTTCATCGTGACCTCTTTTTATATAAACAACTTAATAAATGTAAGTTATATCTTCACAAAACACAACAAAACACAAGGGAGCTGGTATTTTCCCTTTTAAGGTCACTTATGTATCACGCAACTGATCGCATGTGTGATTAGCCTGCAAATGCGTGTTCGAGGTGGCCTTTAATACCTGTTTCGATGGCAAAAATGGCGCCCGCATAGGGTTGTTTGGCCAAGTCTTCGGGCGTGAGTGTGAGAGTAGAAGTAGTCACAAAAAGGGTTTCCATGGATGGGCCGCCAAAGACCAGACTTGTGGGTCTTGACACGGGCATTTCTATGCTTCGTTCGATTTTTCCTGTCGGGTCGTATCGGTCAATGCGGCCACCACGCACCCGAGCGCTCCAAATGAAGCCTTCCGAATCGACCGTGCATCCATCGGGCCTGCCGGGTGTTTCATCGAGGGCGGCAAAAATACGGCGATTGGCAATTGCACCTTGTGCCAAATCAAAATCGTAGACATAAATGGTTCTCGCAGAAGAGTCTGCAAAATACATAGTTTTGTTATCTGGACTCCATGAAATGCCATTTGAAATCGTAAACTCGGTGTCCATTTTTGTGGGCTTTAGTTGCAAATCAAATCGGTAAAGCTCACCAATCGGTCGGGTTACATTTTTATCCATCGTGCCGACCCATAATCGACCCGATGCATCGCACTTACCATCATTAAAACGACCGTCTGGGTGCATATCAGACGGTAGATCGAGCCATTCGACGGGACTATCGGGAGATTGCATCGTGGCAATGCCCTTTCGAAACCCCATCAAAAAGCCGCCACTTTTTCTTAATGCAAAAGATCCAATCGCTTTGGGTAAAGACCATTCATCTGTTTTTTTTGTTTGAGGGTTGAAACGAAATAAACTGGGCTTTGAAATGTCAATCCACCAAAGCACCTGTTCTTCCACGCACCAAATGGGGCATTCGCCGAGTTCATTTTTACAATCAACGATAGGTTCAATTTCAAACATGCGT